>JALRHZ010000002.1 GCA_023259435.1 Paracoccaceae bacterium
TTACATCCGGTTTGGATGTTGGGTTGGTTATGTTCCCACTTGCATGGGATTTCCCATTGTATGCGGATGTGGCGACCGAACCGGCCTATGGGTTTACAAACCCTTTGGCGATTGAGTTTGGGTATTGGGGATTCCTTATTTGGGCGTTCTATTTCCTAACCGCCTTTTATTTCTGCGTGATCGAACCACGTGTGAAATTCTTTGAAATACCGGTGGTCAAGCTATTGAACAATGTTGTGATCATTGCGACCTGCGCCTTTACGGGGTCGTTGTTCTTGATCTATTTGCCATATTACATGCCGATGATTGGCGATGGTGAAACCATTGTACCGGCGTTTTATGTTCTGACCTTTGCGGTGATCGCGGCGGCGGCGTATTCGTCGACAGACATCAAGTTCGTTAAGATTTTGTCCGTTGCATCGGTCTGGATGTTCTTTGGTTTGATCGCATTGGCATGGTTAACGGCGGGCATGGGTGTTGGTGATCTAGCTACGTCATTGTCAAACTTGGGCGGCTATTTCGGTAACTTGCATAAATTCATCTTGCCGATGTCGGATTATCACGAATTCTTCCTGTTCTGGTGGTTTGCGTGGTCGATTATGATCGGCCAATTCACAAGCCGCTTTGTCGGGGGACTAAAAACATGGCAGCTGCTCGCCGCGTTGTTGGTGATCCCGTCCATTCCGTTGGCCTTGTGGTTCGGCGTGCTGTACCATTACTTTACCACAGGTCTTGCGCTTAACGGTTTAATGAACTGGGCAATGGTGATTGTCGGTGTAACGTTTGTGATCAACTCGTTCGATTCCTTGATCCGCCTGTACACAGATAACCTTGGTCTTACGACTGAGAAGCTTGGCACAACAGCATATATCGTTGGCAACACCGTTGTCTTATGTGCTCTGACAGTAGCATTCCAATCTCAGTGGCTTCAGATCTCTTGGGTTGGCACACTTGTGATTGCGATTTATGTGGCATGCTTGGGCTTTATCATGATGCGCCACCGCGCACGTGTGGCCGAGATCAACTCAATGCCAGCAGGCCAAACTCTGTAAGAGTGGTCGTAAGAAAAACGAAAAACGCCTCACATTTGTGAGGCGTTTTTTTAGGCCAATGATGCGCAAATGTGGTTAACGCCGGCGACATAGCCGAATAGGCCCATACCCGCCACAACAGCATCAGCCCGTTTTGATACATATGAATGATGCCGAAATTCTTCACGCTTGTGCACCTGTGAGATATGAACTTCGACCACCAAGCCATCAAACGCATTTAGGGCATCAAGGATCGCAATGGATGTGTGCGTATAGGCGCCAGGATTAATGACAATGCCCGCACAGGTGTCGCGGGCTTCATGGATCCAGTCGATCAATTCACCTTCGTGATTGGATTGACGTAACTCTGTTTCAAATCCACTTGTGCAGGCCTCGGCACACATCTTGGCAACATCTTCCAATGTTTCATGGCCGTAAATGTCCGGCTGTCTTTTTCCAAGAAGATTTAGGTTTGGTCCGTTTAGGATAAGAATTTTTGCCATGTGACTATCCTCTGTGATGCGGGGACAAGACCATTAAACCCAAAGAGGTTCAAGCAATTTGACGAAATTATTGGTATGATTATTTGACCAATTGTAATACTTGACCCATATTCATGATATTACTGTAATTTGGAATACGTAGGCCATGTCTCTTAAACTTGCATCTTCTATGGCACATCTTGGTACAGAATCTGCTTTTGTTGTGCTTGCGCGGGCACAAGCTTTGGCGGCTGAGGGCCGGGATATTATCAACCTTGGGATCGGACAACCCGACTTTGCCACACCTTCCCACATCGTAGAGGCGGGCATTCAAGCGTTGAAAGATGGGCATCACGGATATACTCCGGCCAATGGATTGCCGATCCTACGTGAAGCCGTCAGTGCAGACTTGAACCGTCGCCATGGCGTGCACGTAGATCCTAACCGCGTCGTCGTTGTCCCAGGCGGCAAGCCAACTATGTTCTTTGCGATCACGATGTTTGGCGAACCAGGGGCCGAGATCATGTACCCCAACCCAGGCTTTCCTATTTACGAGTCCGTGATCAAATATTCCTGTGCAACGCCTGTCCCAATACAGCTAGACGAAGCGAATGGTTTTGCGTTTTCTGCTCAGGCAGTTCTATCGAAAATTACTGATAAAACACGCCTGATTATCATCAACAGCCCTGCTAACCCAACGGGTGGTGTCACGCCCAAAGAAGAGATCGATGCTTTGGTTGCGGGTCTTCAGGATCATCCCCACGTGGCAATTCTATCGGATGAGATTTATTCCAACATGTTGTACGATGGGCGCGCACATGTGTCTTTGTTACAGTACCCGGAAATCGCGGATCGCGTGATCATGCTGGACGGGTGGTCGAAAACCTATGCGATGACAGGATGGCGATTGGGATATGCCGTTTGGCCAGAGCAACTTGTCGAACATGCGGTGCGTTTGTGCATCAACGATCATTCTTGCGTAAATGCAGCGACGCAGTTCGCCGGTGTGGCCGCCCTCACCGGCCCGCAGGACGCAGTAACCGAAATGGTCGCGCAATTCGACGCGCGCCGCAAAGTTATTATTGAGCGTTTGAACGCACTTCCAAATGTCTCTTGCGCGGATGCGGGCGGTGCGTTTTATGCCTTTCCGAATATTTCCAATACCGGACTGTCCTCAAAACAGGCGCAGGATTTGTTTTTGGACCAAGCCGGTGTTGCGACGATTGCCGGCACGTCCTTTGGGTCTTATGGAGAGGGATTTGTTCGGTTCTCATATGCAAATTCAACTGCCAATATCGAACGGGCCTTGGACCGCATCGAAAAAGTTTTGAAAGACAACACCTAAAAAGGGAACGGGAATAATGAAATTTCTAAGATATGGGCCAGTGGGTCAGGAAAAGCCAGGAGTTTTGGATACACAGGGGCAGATCCGTGATTTGTCTGCGCATGTAAATGATTTCGGCGGCGACACGGTTTCATCTGAATTTCTAAACTCGTTGAAAGAGATTGATGTTGCGTCGCTGCCAGTGGTGCCCGCGGATGTGCGTATCGGGTGTCCGTTGTCCTATGTGCCCAATTTCTTTTGCATCGGCTTAAATTACGCGAAACATGCGGCTGAAACCGGTATGGATGCCCCAAAAGAACCCATAGTCTTTTCCAAAGCATCTTCGGCGCTGTCTGGTCCCAATGATGATGTGATTATTCCACGCGGATCGCAAAAATCCGATTGGGAAGTTGAGCTGGGCGTCGTGATCGGACGTGAGGCACTTTATGTATCAGAAGAAGACGCGCTTGATTATGTCTCGGCCTATTGCGTAATCAATGACCTGTCCGAGCGTGAGTTTCAGATCGAGCGTGGTGGCCAGTGGATCAAAGGAAAATCAGCACCCACTTTCGGCCCTGTTGGTCCCTATGTGGTCACAGCGGATGAAATTTCCGATCCGCAAGATTTGAATGTGTCTTTGTCGTTAAATGGGGAAACAGTTCAATCCGAGAGTACATCAGACATGATTTTCACAGTGCGACAGATCATTTCCCATATGTCCCAGTTCATCAAACTGATGCCAGGGGACATTATCGCGACAGGTACGCCATCTGGCGTTGGAATGGGTATGAAGCCACAGAGGTTCTTGCGCGCGGGGGATGAGATGGTTGTCACTGTTGAAGGATTGGGATCTCAATATCAAAAAGTTGTCGCCGCGGAATAACACAGTGTAGAGGTGACGCAGCACCGCCTCAGACAAATATTCTGAACGAAAAGATGACAAAGGCGGTTGAGTGATCAGCCGCCTTTCATACGTTGAAGAATAAAGATTTCATTTTCGGATGAGATCGCTTTATGGAGGTTCCCGTTCAAGACCTCTCCATCGATTGCAACGGATATACCGGCATCTAAAATCGGACCAAGTCCTGGATGGGCCGCCTTGAGCCCATCCAGCATTTCTTTAACGGTCGTGGCCTCGACCTCAACCTCGGTTTTCCCTTCGGTAAACCGTCTGAGGCTTGACCACAGATTAACCTTAACCATTTTGCGCCTTGATCGCGGCAAGCACCTTAACCGGTGACATTGGCAGATCCCGCATTCGCACGCCAACAGCATTCTGGATGGCGTTCGCCAACGCAGGAAGTGGTGGTGTGATGCCGGTTTCTCCTACGCCGCGCACGCCGTAGGGGTGACCTGGATTAGGAACTTCGACAATGACCGTATCAATCATCGGCAGGTCAGAGGCGACAGGAATGCGGTAATCTAGGAACACTGGGTTCTGAAGACGTCCCTTGTCATCATAGATGTATTCTTCGTTCAACGCCCAGCCGATACCTTGCACAGCGCCGCCTTGATATTGACCTTCGACATAGGCAGGGTGGATCGCCCGTCCTGCGTCTTGGACCACAAGATACCGTAGGATCGTTGTGCGACCTGTTTCTGGATCAACTTCAACATCCACAGCATGTGCGCCAAAACTTGCACCAACGCCGTCAAGGTTACCTTCATGGTGACCAGAGATTGGGCCGCCTGTTTCACCCATTTTAACAGCGATCTCTTGGATGCTCATCGGAGGGAAATCGCCCGCATTCGGGCCGGCAGGATGTGCCGCACCATCGCGCCACTCAACCGCCTCTGGTGCAATACCCCATTCAGCAGCTGCACGTCTGCACATTTCTGCAATGGCTTGGTTTGTACTTTCAACAGCTGCCTTACCGCTTGCAAATGTTGCGCGGCTGCCGTGGGTGGGTTCATTGACGCCAAGCGCCCCTGTTTCCACAACGTTTACGCGCACGTTTTCGTAAGGGATGCCCAAGGCTTCGGCTGTCATCAACGCGATTGAGGCACGGCTGCCGCCGATGTCTGGGGTCCCTACCGACACCTGAGCGGTGCCGTCTTCTGAGATTGCCATCGAAACAGAGGTTTCCCCGCCGTGGTTGAACCAATAACCGGTTGCGATGCCGCGTCCTTGGTTTGGACCCAGAGGTGCTTGCATGTTTGGATGGTTTTCCAATGCATCTAGTGTCTCGATTAGGCCGATTGAGCCAAATTTTGGTCCATAGCTAGATTTATCCCCTTCACGCACTGCGTTTTTCTTGCGCACTTCTAGAGGATCAAGGCCCAGTTTGTGGCACATTTCGTCCAAAAGGCTCTCTGCCGCAAAGGCCCCCATCGGAGATCCTGGCGCACGATAGGCCGCACATTTGGGACGGTTTGCCAGAACGTCATAGCCAATGTGTTCCACATTCGGAAGCTTATAGGCTGCAAATGCACAGTACAGGGCCATGTCAACAGGTGCACCGGGGAAGGCGCCGCCTTGCATGCGGAATTCAGCACGCGCCGCAGTTAGGGTGCCGTCTTTCTTCATGCCGATTTTGACGTCCATAGAAGCAGAGGCGGTTGGGCCTGTTGCGCGTAGAACTTCGGCGCGGGACATCACGATCTTTACCGGACGTCCGCCTGCCTTTTTACTAAGAGCAAGGGAAAGCGGCTCCATAAAGATCGTTGTTTTCCCGCCAAAGCCGCCACCAATTTCCGATGGTGTCACGCGCAGTTGAGAGGCCTCTAGACCTAGAACGGCTGCAGACATTTTGCGGATGTACCAATGGCCTTGGGTCGAGACCCACATTTCACCTTTGCCGTCTTTCCCAAGCTGTCCCATGCAGGCCTGTGGTTCAATATAGCCTTGGTGCGTCGCTTCGGTTTTATAGGTATTCTCCATGACAAGGTCAGCCTCGGCAAAGCCAGCTTCGATATCGCCATGACCAAATTCCATGTATTTCACGACGTTCGCGGGCATGCCTTCGGGCACTGATGCATCTGCTGCACCTTCACGGATGACGGGAGCGTCAGGTTTGATCGCTTCGTCTACGTCCGTGACATGAGGAAGGATTTCATACTCGACCTCAACCAATTCAGCGGCCTCTTTCGCCAAAAGCGAAGTGGTCGCCGCTACAGCGGCAACGGCATGACCGTCATACAATGCCTTGTCACCTGCCATTGTGTTTTCTTGTAGGTTCCAATCTTCGCCAGTGAGACCCGTTGGGAAATCTGCGCGCGTGACAACGGCTTTGACGCCGGCCACGGCTTCGGCCTTGGATGTGTCGATTTTGATAATACGCGCATGCGCATGGGGGGAGCGTACCACTGCGGCATGCAACATTCCCGCAGCCGCGATATCCGCGCCATAGCGCGCCCGACCTGTGACTTTGTCCAATCCATCGGGTCGGTCAGGACGCGTACCAACATATTTTAAATGTGTGCTTAAATCATCTTTTGCCATTATGCAGCTCCCCGCATTTCTTCGGCTGCATCCATTACAGCGCGAATAATCTTGTCATATCCTGTGCAACGGCACAGATTGCCCGCCAACCAATACCGGACTTCGGTTTCAGTTGGGCTTGGGTTTTTTTCCAAAAGGTTTTTAGCTGCCACAAGGATGCCCGGTGTACAGTACCCACATTGGAACGCGGCGTGTTCAATGAATTTGCGTTGCAAAGGATGAAGGTCTTCACCCTGCGCCATGCCTTCGATCGTTTCGATGGATTTTCCGCCCGCTTCGACGCCAAGCATCAAGCATGAGCTTATCAAAGTGCCATCCACAGTAACAGAGCACGCGCCACAGTCGCCCGTGCCACATCCTTCTTTTGATCCTGTAAGACCCAAGTGATCGCGCAGACAATCCAATAAGGTTTCGCGTGGATCGGCCAAAAATTCGACGGGATCGCGGTTTACAATTGTTTGAACGTGAATTTTGCTCATAGGTGCGTTCCTTTGATCACTTCTCCCTTGGCGCGGGCGTATGCGAATTTTGCGGCACGTTTTGCCAAAACACCTGCAACATCGGTGCGGAATTCGATGGTTCCACGCTTGTCCGAGATCGGGTTGCAGGCTGCGGATGCAGCTGCCATCAGGTTTGCGACCGCCTCATCGTCTAACGTTGTTCCGATGATCGCATCTGCGGCGTCTTGCACCAACAGGACCGTGGGGGCGACAGCGCCCAGAGACACACGCGCCTCTGTGATTGTATCGCCGTCCAACCGCAGGTTCACAGCACAGCCAACAACAGCAATATCCATTTCTGTACGAGGGATAAAACGTAGGTAACAATCACCGCCGTTTTCACCACGCGGAGGCAAATTGATCGCTGTGATCATCTCACCCTTTGTCAAATTGGTGCGTCCTGGGCCGGCAGGGATGTCTTCGATCGCCAATATTCGATCGCCCTCTGGTCCTGTGATCGAAACGGTTGCACCGGCCGCGACCATGCCTGGCACGCTATCCGCAGCAGGCGAGCCGTTGCATAGATTGCCAACAAGAGTGGCGCGGCCTTGCACCTGAGTAGAGCCTACCAGTTCCATACCGTCAACGACGCCGGGCCAATCTGCACAAAGTTCCGCATGCGCCCCAAGCTGCGCACCTGAGACTCCGACACCGATTGTCCAACCACCTTCTGCGGTCCGAGTGATATCAAAAACGCCGGGTATTTTCTTGAGGTCAATAAGTTCGTCCGGTGTTACAATTCCCGCACGCATTTGCACCAAGACATCTGTGCCACCGGCCAGATAGCGCAATACGCCTTCTGAATTCTGCGCAAGGACAACGGCCTCTGCAAAACTGGTAGGAGAGTGAAATTTCATTTGTCTTTCCTTTTATTGATGCGCGGCATCGAAATGTGTGACCCCACCATAATACGATGTATACTTTTGGGAGTGTCGTGATTGCGACAAAATCTATCCAACCCCGTCAAGGAGTCAATCTAGTCGCTGCGTAACGAAAGGTTAATTTGAAAGACTGCATTGTACCCAATATTATCCGAATAAGTCTAACGATACCTAGAACCACCTCGGTGATCGTGGATCGGCTGTTCGTTATTCGATCCAAAATTGAATTCTAGACTTAAGTCAGGTGTCTTTGTGCCGTTGTATAGAGTTGTGCTGCACAAGGAGATTTGACATGTCGGCTTTGGACACCAGCGAAATTCGTGAAGACTCGGTGCTCTTCAAAGCGGTTTCGGAGCTTATTGACCAATGCGACTTTGCCCAAGAAACCGATGGTGTTTGTATTCAAGAGCTATATGACAACGGCTATCATGCAATCTGTACAGGGGACCTTGTTAAAGCCGGCGCACTATTTGAACACATGCTGCATTTGGATCCCATGGATTTTCGTGGATGGTTCGGTATAGGTTTGGTCGCTTACGAAGAGGGCAATTTGGATCAGGCGTCAACATGTGCGGATCGTGCAGATGTGCTTGTGGACAATCACGCAGAGTTAAAATTTTTCAAAGCTGAAATTGCACTAGAACAGGGAAACTTTGCAGAAGCGTGTTCCCTATTGAACAACGCTTTGGTGTTAATTGAGGGCAAGCACTCTCATCCCTTGAAATGTGAAATCAACCGTACTCTTGCAAAGCTTTCCAAGAAAACCCCCAAGGTTTCCGCATGATTACAACTGCGCAGATCGTAAAACTCATCCAAGCCTCAGGACAGGCGCGGGTCGCCACGGATGTGGCAGAGTTACGACTTGCACAAAATCTGCCTCTGATCCAACCCCGTGAGACAGCCACTGAGCCTACGCAAAGCAAAATAGGGGCGCACCCAAATAATGGGCAAGTTTCGAGTGTAACGGCGCGACCACAGATCGACCAAGTCGAAACAGAACGTCCACTTTTGCATAGGGGCGAGAAACCTGAACAGGCCGGTGCGTTAGTGCGGTCTGATAATGTCAAAACACAGCGGATCTTGTTAATGCTTCCTCCGCCAACAACGCGGCAACCCGGACATCCGCCAAAGATTGTAGGTGAGCCAACGAGTCTACACGACACACAGCTGGACACTCTTCTGACTCGAATGACAGCACGCTCAGGTGCCGAGGCACAACGAGTTGGCGACATGCGCCACTTTATCACTGAACCAAATGTCGCGCTCCCTGAGCCAAATGCCGCGACAGTGCGCATACGGTTGATCCAGGAATTAGTCAGAACCCTGCAACCTTTTTTAAAGACGATGGTACAATTAGCTGAGCATGACAGCATCCCGATACAAACACAGGGTCATCGGACTATGCCAGTACTAGGGGCGCCAACCCAAAGTGTAAAAAATGACACATTGCAGCTCTCACGCGAAAAATTATCTGAAGTACCTATTTCAATACTTAAACAACGGTTGAGTGCGCCCGAGGTTCGTGCAGTTTTGTCGCCCAAGAGTCTATGGGTACAGCAAAACTTGCTTGGGCCAACAAAATTACAAGCATCGCTTTTGGGGCAGGGCTCTGGTGTCGACAAAGTAGAAGTTGCATCTATCGTCAAATCCAATGAGCCTCTTCCCGCAAGTATACCAACAATCCAAACCGCGAGAGATGTTCAAATTGCGGTTGCACTTTTTGCCCCTGTATTTCTTCCATGGCCTAAGCCAACGAATTTTAGCGCTCTTGGTCGCGAACGGACACAAGACCTTGCCGCGCAGCTTAAGTCGTTTTCAATTCAAATTGCTAGCCTGCCACAGCAAGAGCATGCAAAACTATCGCAGCGGTTTGGCGTGACGCCGAAACTGTTTAAACTGATCTCGAGATTCGTCAAGAAATTGGCCTCACAGCTCGCCGAAGTGATGGATTCGGATGTGCTTGAAGGCGCTTTTATCGCGATTATTCTCGGGGATTTTCGAAAAACCCTTTCAAAATAGCCCTCTTTGGTTGGAAAACTATCCTTACGAATAGTTGTAAAAATAAATAGTTTATTAGACCTTGGTCTAAGGTCGATACAAAAATAATACGAAAAAGCATTGGCCTCCACGCAAGGGAATTACAATGCCTGCATTCCAGATCAACAGAATTCTGGCCCAGAAGGGCAATACAGACGGCATTTGGTCCCTGACATTTCTTAGTTTAATCGCGTGTTTGGTTTTTGTCGGGTTCTCTATCCTTGTCATAGTAATGCAAGCGAACCCAAACCTAAATCTATACAATCCTTATCAATTGCATCCAGCCACGTTGTGCGTGGCAGTTTTGGTGTTAATCAACATCCCTCTCTCTTATTATCAGATACCCTGGCTGACTAGAAACCTATTGGTTTGGGGTGTGTGGGTTTGCATCGCTGTGGTGGTGTGGTTTCGATTGGATGGACATCAAATATTCCGATACCAGTGGGTCAACATCTTGATTGGTGATCCAGCGGAAGCGCGGCATTTTAGTTTACCTTCTGCGTTTTTGCTTTGGATGCTTGCAACGGTTCAGGTGACCAATCTTGGTCGCCGCCTAACGGGTATTCGGCGCTGGGTGTCATTCTGTGCTATTTGCATGGTTTTGTTCGTTTCGTTTGGACAGCTTTTGCTAGAAATTGACTCACACGGTACGGATTATTTCTATGGTCTGTCGCTATCCTCTGCATTTATAATAGGCCTAATGGCCATTGTTATGGCGCAGTTCAGCCTTGCAAAAACTGTCTTTTTTGATCCTGAAACTCCGATAGCGAACCGTATCAGTATTGCTGCAATCCTTTTTGGCATGTTGGGAATTGTTATTGGTCGCATGCAAGGATGGGATATTTGGTTACTCTGGCTTGGTGTTTTCGGATTTACGATGACTGTTGTTGTTGTGCTAGATCAAGGTGTTCGCACACTTGAGCGAGCAGCCATTCACGGTAACACCGAGGATAACAGAATTCACTTTGCCGTGTTTGATCAAGCGTCAGGCAGAGATGCTTTTGAAAAATTACAACTTTCTCATGCGCGTGCCTATTATATTCACTTTTTGGTGGTTTTTGCTTCGACAATCTGTGCGGTTTATCTTGCGCGTCTGTACACCGAACCAGTTGCCTCTCTTTGGTGGGCTAACGGATTAATTGCTGTTGCTCTTGCGTCGTTCGTTCCGTTGAATTCATTTGGCATAATATTAGTCAGCATTTGTGCAATGTGTTTGGGAAATATGACTGTCGGCAATGCATTTGGAACCTCGCTGTTCTTTTCTGTTCTGAATACTACCGAGGCGGTCATGGTGTCGTTCTTGTATCGACGCTACATTCTGCCCAAACCAACAATTCTTATACAGCCCAGACCTTTTGAAGCGGTGTTCTTGTCTATTAAGTTTCTTGGGGGATTGGTTCTTATTACGTGTTTGACTGCTGGAGTAGCTAGTCAATATATTCATAGAAGTTTTGTGCAAGCGGTTTCCGTCTCATATTTTGAATGGTTTTTTGGGGCGGTTTTGGGTCATATCGCAGTTGCCTTGTTGACCTATGAACTTTTACGCTCTGGCGGTACTATTCGTCATCCAAAGCATAAAGAATTCTTAGGCGAATGGACATTTCGTATCGGGATATCTGTTGCAGCAGTTATCCTTGTTTTTGCGGCCGGCGTAGAAATTAACTATGTCCAGGAAATTTCCGGTATTTTGTTGGTAATGGTGTTTCTCGCTCCTTTACTGCATACTAATATGACAGATATTGGCGTCACCTTTGGTCTTATGGTCCTTGTGCTGTATTTAGGTGGCCTGCACCCTCTCTTGCGTCCAGAAAACTTAAATTTTGTAGTTCTTTACGCTTTTTCAGGGGGATTTCTTTTCTCACTCAATATCCTAAAAGAGTCTCTTATTGGTCGGTTTCATGACCAAGAAAATGTCATGCAAACAGCGCCTTCTTTGCTCGTAACACTTGATAAAAATGCCCGCGTTACAAGCATTTCCAATAGAATGGCTGATCTGTTGGGGCGGCCAATTGGAAATAGCTTGGGCCTTACTTTGCCCAAGTTAGGATTTCAGACTCTTTCGGATACAGGGTTTTTTCTGGACAATACATTTTTTAATAACACTGGTTCCGATGAGCATAGGTTCGAAGCAGTTTTGCACACTGACAACGCAGAACCTATTTATCTGCTCGGTCATCTGGTGATAAACTCTGACGAAGACCTGTCCTTCGACGCTGTTGTGCAATTCACTGAAATTCAAGAGATCGAAAAGTCGCGTCAACAAGCTTCGTTCATATTGAACAACAGTGGTTCTTTTTTAATCACGCATACCAAAGACGGGGTTATCCTTAACGCTTCAAAAGAATGGTTTGCGGCATCGGGATTCATCGCGTCCGAGGTGATCGGATCAAATATGCGCGACTTTTTCGGGATTGAAGACACCCAAGGCAATAGTTTCGATCTGAGTGCTGAAAACACCCAGAACGGTGAGAATATTTTGACGGGGCAAAAAAAATCAGGGGAGTTTATGATCTTGCAGCGCAAAAAAATAATCCTCATTGATGCGGAACAAGACGTATACCTGACAGCATTGCAAGATATCACAGAGTTAAAACGTGAGATTATCTTAAACGAGAATTTGCTAAACCGCAGTGCTGCGGTCATTCTCTCGCAAGACGCAGATTTGAAAATCCGTTCTTGCTCTGATGCGTGGATTGCGCAGTTTGGGTATTCTCGCGAAGAGACAATTGGGGCAGATATTCTAGATTTCATGAATGAAGAGAGCGCCAAGAACTCTTTGGCCCTGCGAACAAGCCAAGATCTTAGAACAGAAGTATTTTCGAAATACATCTCTACGAAACGCACGCTTGTCACAAAATCTGGCGAAGAAAGACTGGTCGAATTGAAAATATCAACTGACGTAAAGGATGATATTTTTACTCGGACGATCGTAATTTTAGACATTACCGATGCCATGAAAGAACGCCTTGATTGGGATGATCTAGCACACCGAGATAAGGCAACAAACCTTTTGAATGGGCGCGGTCTTTTGCGAAATTACGATCAAGAGCAGGAACATATGTATGCCTTTGTGCGATTGAATTTGCCGCACAGATTCCGCCGTGGGTTTGAAGGCTCTGTTGAAATCGACATTCTGGGTTCGCTTTCTGAAATTTTACAGAGCCTTGTGCCGGTAGACGGGATGGTGGGTCGGATATCAGATCAAGATTTTGTTGTGATTTGTCCATGGAACTCTTGGCAGATAGCCCAAGATTTTGCTCAAAAAGTTGGTCACGGCTTTAGTACCATGAGGTTTATATTTCATGGTGTTAAACATGATTGTAAGTTTGGGATTGGGCTTGCTCGCTCTGGGTCTGGGATGCCGTTTACCGAGGCTTTGCGTTTATCCGAGGTTGCCGCCAATGATGCATTGACGGAAAAGAAAAATTCAATCGTGAAAGTGGACAAAGCCTTTTTGGCACGGCACGATGAAAAGGGGACTTTTATTAGTGACCAAGATGTCGCGAATGCTTTTTTGGATGGGGAAATTACGTATTCACTTCGACCAGTCATAGATAAAAAAGAAAACAAAATTTTCGCTTTCGACGCGCGACTTATTTGGCAACGCGATGATGGTAAATACATCGATCCCGAGTTGTTTTTACCACAGTTTATCCGCGTTCAAAATAGGCCAGATGTATTTGCGGCATGGGATCACCTTATCTCAAAAGTGTTTGATCATTTGGCTGAATTTTCGGGGTGTCGCATTTCCACGAACATACCTGCTCACGATTTGAATTTCGATGGGGCCGCGCAGAGGTTTAATCAGAGACTCAAAGGTTTGATTGGCTCAAAGAGCATTAAAATTATGGTAAATATCGGCTCTGATCTTGGTGAAAACTTTATCGATCAAGACGCGCTAAAGCGCCAATTGATGTTCCTCAAGATGCATGGGTATTCTGTAGCGCTAAGCGAAAATGATTTGGATAGACTCAGAATTGAAAGTTTGTTGAAATATCCGATTGATACGCTGCGAATTGGTGGAGCGTTGATAAAAGCGGCGGAGTCAGATCAAAAAAGTTACGACATGCTACAAGCGCTCGTTCAATCTTTCCAAGCGCAAGGTTTGACTGTTATTGCTACTGATGTGAAAACGCCTTCGCAAAGCGCACTTTTGACAGATATCGGAATTCATCTCCAGCAGGGTCTGTTTTATACACGATTTGACCCCCGTCGCCCCGTTCTGTCTGATCTGCATGTTATGTCAGAAACTCACCACGAGTTAGTGCACAGTAAATCACTGAGCGCGAAACACTAGGCTATATTATAAAAGCCTCGCGCGGTTTCATGGAACACGTCTTTGCGCGCGTCTTTTGGGATGAGGCCATGCAGAGATGTGAACAACCGAGCGTAATCAGAATACAGGCTATCAACTGGAAAATTTGATCCGAACATAAGTCGGCTTGGCCCGAACTGATCCAAACAGGTTTGAACGATTGGTGCGATCCGGTCGGGTGTCCAAGTGTGATCAAACATCCCAAGGCCCGACAATTTGCATGTGACATTTGGCAATTCCGATAACTGGAACAAAGACTCTTGCCATTGCTGTAGTCCTTCGCGTGATCGATCATGCGGTGAACCGGCATGACATAAGGCGATCTGTGTCGTCGGGGTCTGTTCAAGCACGCGTGCCATGGCGGGCATCTGCTCTGGCAAAAGCTGTAGATCAAAACTTAGACCGCGTTCGCCGATTTCTTGCAGTCCCTCAAGGAAACGTGGGTTTTCAATAAGCGCACCTGTCCCAGTTTGGGCATCTTCGCTCGGTGCGCGTCCAACGATTTGGCGAACTCCACGCACAGACGGCAAGGCGCTCAGCCTGTCCAATTGGTCGGAACGGTCTGGCGCTGTTAGGTCGCAAAACGCGACTTGGACCAAAGACCATTCAGGATTGCTCTGTGCCACCTGATCTACCCATGTTGCTTCTGTCAAAGGATCCTCTGCGCCGACTTGGATATGTACGGAGGCACCAACACCATGCCGTCTTGCATCGCTGGAAAATTCGTCCAACAGGTAATTGCGTTGAATTGGCGTGGGATCGCCAAAAAAGCGCGGGACCCCCTGCGCCATTAGCCACGGATAATGGACCGCAGACAAATCCCAAAGATGATGATGAGCGTCTATATAGCCGGTCATGTGCGTGGTACCTCTTGCATTCTGCTTAGGATATCGACGCCCATCTGCTTCCAGAAATGTAGAAGGTCAATAAAGATCCAATTTTCAGCAAGTTTGTCACCTGCGCGTCTGTAAATATCTATGACCCGAAATTCGCCCTGCTTACCTGTGCTTGGAAAGCCCATAAAGTCGCCTGACAAGGTTGCTGTGAAATTTGGCCAGCCAAAGAAACCACCAAAGTGGCCCTCTGTGACACGGCAGATGTGTTTGGTTTTGGAACGATCGGAAAAGGCCCTGCGGAATGGGCCCGAGTGCTGTTGCGCATAGCGTTCGATGGTATAAGTCGAGCCTATCCCTGCGGGTCCCCACCAGAGCATATCTTCGTGCCATGTGCGGCGTAGTTCGTCTTCTAACGTCATGCCACTTTTCCATTGGCCAAGGTCCGAGATCATTGCATTGATAGCGGATCGGGTTTTTTCGCCCTCTTCCTGAGGTGCGTTTTCATACAAAAGCGCATCATGCGTCATTGGGCCGGGCTGCACCAAATGCGCACCGGTCTGTGGCGGAAATGGGTTTAGGCCCAACTGCATCATTAAATGAGGTATATCAAAGTACATCGCGGTCTCGGCGATTTTTCCATCCTCGACGCGATGAAATTCGCAATAGCGCAGCATCGCGATTTTCCCGCTTATCGGTAGGCCCAGCCAGCTATCGTCCATCAATCCCATTAAATGCCCCATGGACACGACCCACGTGGTTTGAAAGCCATCTATTTCGTTTTGGCCCCCAAAGAATGCGTCTTGTCTGCGTTGCATATGGCGCAAAGCGCCTTTCAGCGGCATCCAGAACTCTGATGCCACTTTGGCTGGATCTGTCATTTCATCAAACGGATGAAAGCCGCGCCATAGATAGGACTGCGCACAATAGCTTTGCATTACGGCGACTTGATCATCTCCGCGGGCCGCATCCAGATCATCATAAAGGGCGCGAACTAGGTTTTTTGCGTCTGACAGGTTTTGCATCTTGTATCTCACTGCAGTTTTGGAATTTTGCATACGCTTGCAAAAAAGTCTTGCCAAGAAACGATTCACATGTCTAGTCTTTTGCAAGCGTATGCAAAATTAATGTGAATCCAAGCAGGGGGTGCTTATGGCTGAGATCCAGCTTCGCAATTTGACAAAGCGATGGGGAGACTTCGTTGGGGTTCACAAGTTTGACCTGACGATCAAGGATCGTGAATTTTTGGTACTTTTGGGGCCGTCCGGATGCGGAAAGACGACAACCATGCGCATGGTTGCAGGTCTGGAAGAGGTGACCGAAGGTGAAATCTTGGTTGATGGAAAAGTGGTCAACGACCTAGAGCCAAAAGACCGTGATGTGGCGATGGTGTTCCAAAGCTATGCGCTTTATCCCAATATGAACGTCTATGATAACATACGCTTTCCCTTAAAGGTCAGAGGTGTTGATCCAGCAACGCATGATGAAAAAGTGCGGCGTGCCTCGGCCATGGTTGAGCTGGATGATTTTCTTCATCGTAAGCCGGCCGAGCTTTCAGGTGGACAACGGCAACGTGTCGCTTTGGCCCGCGCAATCGTACGTGAGCCGAATGTTTTCTTGATGGACGAGCCTCTCTCCAACTTGGATGCTAAATTGCGTGTTTCGACGCGTGCGCAAATCAAAAATCTTAGCCATGAACTTCAGGTTACAACAATCTACGTGACCCATGACCAAATCGAAGCCATGACCTTGGCTGACCGTGTTGTTGTCATGAACAAAGGTGTTGTTCAGCAAGTCGGCAGCCCAACAGAGATTTACGACAAGCCGGCCAATACATTTGTTGCAAGTTTTATCGGCAGCCCTGCGATGAACTTGATTGACGGGCAGGTTGAAAATGGCGTGTTCCGCGCCCCTGACGTAGAGATTGGTAGATTTGACGCCCCAAATGGTGTCGCAACCTTGGGATTCCGCGCAGAAGACGCCGCGATTGCAAGTGGAACATCGGGTGAAATCACGTCCAAGATTTATGCCGTCGAGCTATTAGGCGATGCCACGATGATTTCTGTCAAAGTTGGCGGCGCTTTGGTGTCGGTAAAAGCGGACAAAACTTTCCGCGCCCAGATCGGAGATATGATTTCGATCTCGGTGCCAAACGAAATCTGTCACCTCTTTGATGGTCAAAGCGGAGACCGGATCGGGGCCTAAGCCTCGTAACGCCCCAAACGGGCAAACTGATCCGTGCGTGCACGACGGATCTTAAAACACAGGGAGAGAGACTATGTTTCTTAAAAAATTTGCAATCGCTGGTGCTATGACGGCTTTGATGTCAACATCAGCCCTCGCGTGCGAAATTAGCGCGCGTGTTTCTATTGTTGGGAACGAGTTCCCAGCCATTCAAAGTGTGGGTGCAGGTGCCCAAGCTTGTACCGGTGCTGAGGTTGCGACAAACCTCACTGCGGATCACCAGAAAATCAACCTACCTGGGATGCAGGGCAACCCTGCAGAGTACACCTCTGCGATTGTTGCCAACTCATCCATTGTTGCATTGATGAACGAAGACGTCATTCGTCCACTCGATGATTTGGTCGCACAGCATGGCCAAGCTCTTAAGAAAAACCAGCTGATCACAATCGACGGCAAAGTGATGGCGGTGGCGTTTATGGCCAACGCACAGCACCTTGTATATCGCTCAGATGTTCTTGAAAAAATCGGTGTCGAGCCGCCAAAGACATACGAAGATATGTTGGCAGCTGCGAAAATGATCCGTGACCAAGGTATTATGGAAAACCCAGTTGGTGGTGCCTATGCTGCGGGTTGGAACCTTGCGCAGGAATTCAACAACATGTTCCTTGGCATGGGTGGTACACATTTCAAACCAGGAACAGCAGAGCCAAACATCAACAACGAAGCAGGTGTAAAAACACTTGAGATGATGAAGGCATTGTCCGAGTACATGAACCCAGATTTCTTAACACATGACTCCAATGCAACAAATGCAGAGTTCCGCGCTGGCAACGTTGCGATCATGAACATGTGGGGATCACGCGCTGCGACTTTGGTCTCTGCAGAAGGTGTACCACAAGAAGTTGTCGACGGCTTTGCAATCGCAGGTCCGATGACAGTTGGCGGCGGTAATATCCCTGCATCTACATTGTGGTGGGACGGTTGGACTGTTGCTAAAAATATTAGCGACGCAGAAGCCGAAGCAACATTTATTGCGATGATGAACGGTATTGCGCCATCCATGATGGCAGACGAAGAAATCCGGACACAAGCGGTTTGGTTGATTGATGGCTATGAGCCAACAGAAGCAGCCGTAGGTGTATTTGCAGCTGCTGGCATGGACACCATCCCGTATCCAATGCTGCCATACATGGGTCTATTGCACACAGCATTGGGCAATGAATTGGCTGACTTTATGAAGGGCGACGAAAGCGCAGAACAAGCGTTGAAAGACGTCGAAGCGGCCTACATGGCGGCGGCCAAAGAAAAAGGCTTCCTCTAATAACTCCTGCTTGGCAGGGGCGCGTCCCCTGCCAAGATTCCGTTCCTAATTCACCTAACCTGATCACCAACAAGATTGAGTAACATGAAACACCGCACGTTCTTTTGGTTTTTTCTTCCGACTGGTTTGGCAATGCTGTTGTTCATCGCGTTGCCAATCGTGTCTGTCGTCACTCAATCTCTTTTTACGCCGCACGAAGCGGTCTTGGTGACAGTTGAAACCTGTACCCCATTCAAATGTACTCAAGAAACCACCATTGATCAGGATGCCACAGCAGCGATCCGTGAAGCAGAGCCTTTGGGGCGTTTTGTCGGTCTGAGTATCTATTTTGACCGCGGACATTTGGCGATTGCCGAAGTGTCTGAGGCGTGGCAAACGCGCGCATCTTTCGGTGACTTTTTTAACAAGCTAAACAACCTGCCCTTTTACCGGGCGATGGGCTTTACCTTGGCCTTTACCTTTATCGTGACGCCTTTGGTTATTTTGATGGGGCTGGTGATTGCGCTGGCCGTGAACACGGTACACGCCCGACTAAAGGGTGTTGTCATTTTCTTTTCACTTTTGCCATTCGTGATCACGCCATTGATCGGGGCATTGGTTCTATTTTGGATGATCGACAGCCGCGGTATCCTTGGAACGGCTTTGCAATGGATGGCCGGTGATCCGTCTCTTTCGCTTAAGGCGTCTACGGGCCTTATGTGGATCTCCTTGATGATCTACGGCGTTTGGCATGCGGCACCCTTTGCGTTTGTCATTTTCTATGCCGGTCTTCAGACCCTTCCAATGGACCAAATTGAAGCGGCCCAAATTGACGGAGCGTCCAGATTTCAGCGCCTAAGATACGTCATTGTGCCCCATCTCATGCCTCTGGTGACGTTTGTGGCCTTGATACAGCTTATGGACAATTTCCGCGTGTTTGAGCCTATTGTCGGATTTAATGCCTCTGCGCATGCCTCCTCTCTCAGCTGGGCGATCTTTAACGACCTTGGCGGCGAAACACAGCAGTTGTCGTCGGCGGCTGCAACCTCTGTGATTACAATTATTGGTGTCGCAATTCTATTGTCCCCTGTGCTGGTGCGGACATGGCGCGACTACAAAGGGAAAGTCTAATGTCTTCACCTGCGAATAAAATGCCTGTCGCTCTTCGGTTTGCCTCGACCGTTTTCGTGATTGCTTGGCTTCTTATGGCGGCGTTTCCCTTTATTTGGACGTTTTGGGGATCGTTCAAAGTCGAGCTTGATTTCTTTTCGATCTCTGATTGGACGAACGCCATTACAGGCGAGCGCACAAAAGAAACACATGGGTCTGCGTTCACTGGCGCGGGCTATCACGGTGCGTGGGTCGAAGAAGGATTTTTGCGCAATGTGATCAATACATTTATTGTGTGCTTTTTTGTGGTCTGTACCTCTTTGACCTTTGGCACTCTTGGCGGCTATGCGCTGTCGCGCTCGGGCTTTCGGTATACCTTTTGGCTTTTGATTGCTGCGCTGATTTTCCGTGCGATGCCGCCAATCACGTTAGTTGCAGGGTATATGTTACCTTTTTTCCAATGGAACCTCTGGGGAATTTTGCCCACTACCATCATCGTGTTGGTGGCCATAAATCAACCCTTTACCTTATGGATGTTGCACAGCTTTTTCCAAAACATCCCTAAAGAACTAGACGAAAGCGCCAAGGTAGATGGCTGTACCCAATTCCAAGCGTTCCGCCATGTCATCATTCCTGTGATGTGGCCAGGTGTGATTACGACGGGTTTGTTTAGTTTCCTTCTCGCCTATAACGACTTTGCGGTGACCTCGATGCTTTTGTCCGAAGGCAACCGGACCATGGTACCCCAGATCGCTGCCTTCCTTGGAACAACTCAGACAGAGGGCAACATCATGTTCGCCGTGGCAGCAGTGGTCTCTGCGACTGCGCCTTTGTTTGTCTTGGTCATGTTCTTTCAGCGCCAGATCGTAAGCGGCCTTACAGCGGGGGCAGTCAAAGGATGAAGGGATCACGCCCAGAACAAGCGGTTTTATCCCGTGATACGGATCTGTCGAAAACCGAAGAGACACGTCGCGTTATCGAAGGCATGGTTGACGGGCTGAATGATCACCGCATTGACGACATAGGACAATTCTTTGCCCAAAGCTTCCGCTGGATGGGTAATTATGGCTGTGGAACGAAAAACGGCCTAAGAGAATTCCAAGATAATTGGCAGCGTCCCTTTCAGGCGGCCTTTTCTGATAAAGTCTGTGTTGACGAAGCCCGATTATATATGGGCGAATGGGCAGCTGCTTTTGGTCGGCAAGAAGCCACCCACAGTGGTGAATTTATGGGAATTGCGCCGACCGGAAAACGCATTGAAATTCGCTATATGGATTTTTGGAAAGTCGAAGATGGCAAGATCGCGGACAATTGGGTCATGGTCGATTTTCCGCATGTTCTGGCCCAGCTTGGACATGACGTCTTTGAAAATGAAGGTTGGGAAGCATTTGATCGCGGAGACAAGACACCACCGCGTCCAGAGGTATGAGGTAAGACATGGCAATTGAATATCTAAAACAGTCAAAACCCGAAGCGGAACGTGCAGAAGATGATGCAAAGGTCCGTGCAACGGTCGAGGCAACTCTAAAAGACATCGAAACGCGCGGTGATGCCGCGGTGCGCGATCTAAGCCAGAAATTCGATGGATATGCGCCCGAGAATTTCCGCCTGAGTGCCTCTGAGATCGAGGCCGCCATGCAAAAGGTGTCCACCCGCGATATGGAGGACATCAAGTTTGCCCAGACGCAAATTCGCCGCTTTGCCGAAGAACAACGTGCAAGCATGAAAGACATCGAAGTTGAAACGATGCCGGGTGTGATCTTGGGGCATAAGAACATCCCCGTCCAGTCGGTTGGATGCTATGTACCTGGTGGCAAATTTCCGATGGTTGCTTCTGCTCATATGTCCGTTTTGACAGCATCGGTTGCAGGCGTGCCGCGCATCATTGCGTCGGCCCCACCTGTGAACGGCGCGCCGCATCCCGCAATTGTTGCGGCGATGCAAATGGCTGGTGCACATGAGATTTACGTTTTGGGTGGTATCCAAGCCGTTGGGGCAATGGCAATCGGAACTGAAACGATTGAACCAGTTCATATGTTGGTTGGACCCGGTAATGCATTTGTTGCCGAGGCCAAGCGTCAGCTGTTTGGCCGTGTTGGGATTGATTTGTTCGCAGGACCCACTGAAACCATGGTAATTGCAGATGACACTGTGGATGCGGAATTATGTGCAACCGACCTCTTGGGCCAAGCAGAACACGGATATAACTCTCCAGCGTGCATGATTACCAATAGTCGTAAGTTGGCAGATGCAACTCTGGCCGAGATTGAGCGTATTCTTGAAATAATTCCAACCCGCGAAACCGCAGAAACGAGTTGGCGCGAATATGGCGATATGATTGTCTGTGATACGCATGAAGAGATGCTTCAGGTGGCGAACGAGATGGCCTACGAGCATGTGCAAGTTATGACAGATCGGGATGATTGGTATTTGGAGAATATGCATTCCTATGGGGCATTATTCCTTGGCCCGCGTACCAATGTGGCCAATGGAGATAAAGTCATCGGAACCAACCATACCTTGCCCACCAAAAAAGCCGGACGGTACACAGGGGGTCTTTGGGTTGGGAAATATCTAAAGACGCATAGCTATCAAAAAGTTATCACGGATGAAGCTGCTGCGTTGGTGGGCGAGTACGGGTCGCGGCTTTGTATGCTAGAAGGCTTTGTCGGGCATGCGGAACAATGCAACATTCGTGTGCGCCGATATGGTGGGAAAAATGTTCCCTATGGAGCAGCGGCTGAGTAATGGATGTGAGGGGCTCTGCCCCTCATACTCCCCGAGATATTTTTAGACAAAAAATGCAAAGGGCATGTTGACATGATTACAGTTTTTGGACGCGATAGTTCGGCCAATGTCCAGGCGGTGATGTGGTGCATTGCTGAGCTAGGATTAGAGCATGAGCGCCTTGATGTGGGCGGGTCGTTTGGAGGTACCGATACGCCTGAGTATCGCGCGATGAATCCGATGGGTTTGGTCCCTGTTTTGAAAGACGGGGAGACGGTTTTATGGGAGTCGCCGACCATTGTCCGGTATTTGATGCGGGAGTATGGAGAGCACCCCAAAGACCCAGTTGCGGCGGCCAAGATTGAGCAATGGGCAGATTGGACACGGGCACATTTTTATCCTGAGTTGATCCCTGGGGTATTTTATCAGCTATTTCGTATGACTGTAGAACAGCGCAGCCAAGCGACCATTGATAAGTCTAGTGCCGAGTTGGATCGGTTGGGAGCCATTGTGTCAGATGCGATCACGGGGCCTTATTTTATGGGTGACCAGATTACAGTTGCTGATTATGCATTAGGGACATTGATGCATCGATATTTTGTCATGGAATTTGAGCGCGGCGATCACCCAGCGTTGGCGCGGTATTATGAAGCGTTATGTGACAGGCCTGCCTTTCGCGACCATGTCATGAAAGATCCAAATGTATTAAAGGTTGCAGGAGCGTAAGATGCAGGACCTGCCATCGCATCATAAAGCTTTGCTCGCACCTGTGCGGGCTGCTTTGTATGACTTTGAGGAGGCACATGTGCGTTCGGCTTTAGAGGCTGTGTTTCATCCCGAAGCCGTGGTTCATATGTGTTTTCCTTTTGGCGACGTGGTGGGGCCTGTTGAGTTTTATGATACCTGTTTTGCACCGTTGCATGCAGCGATACCGGATTTAGAGCGTCGTGATTGGATCGTCATGGCGGGGCAGACCCCGGAAGGTGCGCATTGGGTGGGCTGCGGGGGGCATTACACAGGTACCTTTGCTGCACCGTTTTTGGACATTCCTCCGACAGGGCATGTGGTGCATATGCGCTTTCATGAGTTTTACCGGTTTGAGGGCGACCGCATTGTCGAAGTTCAGGCTATTTGGGATATTCCTGAAGTCATGATGCAGGCCGGTGCTTGGCCTATGGCACCGTCTCTTGGGTTGGAATACTGCGTTCCCGGACCTGCGACCTTGGATGGGCTGATTTCCGGACCTTGGGATCCACAGCAGGCTCGTGCCAGCTGTGACCTTATTGTTGACATGCTAACGCATATGACGCGCCATCCTGCGCAAGGTGGCCCCGAGGTTATGGAAATGGAGCGGTTTTGGCACCCAAAAATGAACTGGTACGGTCCGGCCGGTATTGGAACATGTCGCGGTATTTCCGGATTCCGAAACTGGCACCAAATTCCGTTTCTGAATGCGATGCCAGATCGTGGTCAGTCGAATGACGATTTGACATTCCACTTTTTTGGCGATGCCAATTACGCTGCCGTGACAGGGTGGCCGAATATGCGTCAGAGCCTAAGTGCGGACGGGTGGATGGGCCTTGTACCATCTGGTCAAACGATTGATCTGCGCAGCCTAGATTTCTGGCGGATTGAAAACGGGTTGATCCGCGAGAATTGGGTCTTGGTTGACGTGTTAGATGTCTATCATCAACTTGGCGTTGATGTATTTCGGCGCATGCGTGAATTTAACAAAGCACGTGTTCCCGGCGCAATTTCTTATCCTCTAGGAGAACACTGATGGAATTCCCCAAAACACCGTCTTTTGATTTGTCAGGCAAACGCGCGTTGATTGCAGGGTCATCCTCGGGAATTGGTCTTGCGGGTGCTGTTGCTTTGGCCGAGCATGGGGCCGAGGTGGTGTTGGCGGCGCGGCGGGTGGATCGGTTAAATGACATAGTAAACGAGATGCACGCGCGTGGGTGGTCTGCACGTGCTATCGAAATGGATGTGACGGATGTCACGGCGACAGCGCGCTCTGTTGCTGCAGAAGGTCCGTTTGATATTTTGCTGAACTCAGCCGGTCTTGCCCGTCACACCAAGGCCGTCGACACAGCGCCCGAAGATTTTGATGCGGTCATGGATATCAATCTACGCGGTGCATATTTCCTGACGCAGGCGGTGGCCAAAGGGTTAATCGAAGCGGGTCGCGCGGGATCGTTGATTAACATTTCAAGCCAGATGGGCCATGTGGGTGGATTGGACCGCGCAGTATATTGCGCATCGAAGTTTGCAGTTGAAGGGTTTACCAAGGCTATGGCGTTGGAATTTGGGGCGCATAAGATCCGTGTAAACACGATTTGCCCAACGTTCATATTAACAGATCTGACACGGCCCACGTTTGAAGACCCTGAACGACGCGCATGGGTTCTGGACAAGATTAAACTGGGTCGCGCGGGTGAGGTTGAGGACCTAATGGGTGCAGTCGTCTATTTGGCCTCTGATGCCTCAAGCCTCGTGACAGGGACCTCAATGCTTGTCGACGGAGGTTGGACGGCGGACTAATGGCTCAGGTTAAGATCACATCGGCAGAAGTTGCGGCAAAGGCAGGCGTAAGCCAGTCTGCTGTAAGCCGTGTGTTCACGCCTGGGGCCTCTGCATCTGCGAAAACCACGGAAAAGGTAAGGAAAGCGGCGCAAGAATTGGGATACCGCCCAAACGTGCTTGCCCGTGCGATGGTATCGGGGCGCTCTCGGATTATCGGGCTTGTCGTGGCCTATTTGGACAATCAATTCTATCCAGAAGCTTTGGAGAAATTGTCGAAGACTTTGCAGGCCGAAGGCTATCATATTCTTGTTTTTACGGCCTCGCGCACATCGGGCAATATTGACCATGTGATTGAGGAAATCATGGGCTATCAAGTGGATGGCATCATCGCAGCTTCGGTCGCGCTGTCGTCGGATTTGGCGGATAAATGCGCAGCCGCTGGCATCCCGATCGTGTTTTTCAACCGCTCCCAAGATGGCCAAGAGATCACCTGTGTGACCTCTGACAATATTGCGGGCGGCCGAAAAGTCGCAGAGCATTTGATTGCGCTTGGTCATCGTGAGATTGGTTATATCGCAGGGTGGGAGGGCGCCTCTACGCAGCGTGACCGTGAGGCGGGCTTTCTCCAAGGGCTGCAGGATCATGGTCTGGGCCTCGCGGCACGCGAAGTTGGGAATTTCCGCATGGATCAAGCCCGTGACGCGACTTTGCGGATGTTTGCTGCCCCAAAGCCGCCTAGCGCGGTATTTGTTGCCAATGATCACATGGCCTTTGCAGTAATTGATACATTGCGCAGCGAGCTTGGCCTTCGCATCCCACAAGATGTTGCTGTGGTGGGTTATGACGATGTGCCGGCAGCCGCATGGCCGGCCTACGACCTTACGACGGTGCGCCAACCTGCCAACCGCATGGTTAGTGCAACGGTCCAAACACTCTTGGCCAAAATTGACAATCCAAGCGTGGCACCAGAACAAATTCACATTGACGGCCCCTTAATGATCCGCGGCTCTAGCACCCCTAAAGAAGGATAACCCTATGAACGGCTTTGACCCCAAGTTTGTGGACTTTCCCGATTACATTATCGGTATCACCAAAGAGATTTGGGAAGATCGAGGCCTTGCCACCCTGCACGACTATTATGCTCCTGATATCATCGTACGCTCGCCTGCGTCGGTGGTGACGGGAAATCAAGGCGTGATCGCCGCGACGATGGCAACTTTGGCCGAGTTTCCAGATCGGACGCTATTGGGTGAGGATGTGATCTGGAGCGGCACTCCGGAGGAAGGCATGCTGTCTTCGCATCGTCTTCACTCGACTGCGACCCATGCGCGCGATGGGGTTTATGGTAAAGCTACGGGCATACATCTTAGGTATCGGATTATCGCGGATTGTCATGCCAAGGGTAACATGATCGACGATGAATGGCTCATCCGCGATCAGGGAGCGATTGTGCGTCAACTGGGCTGGGACCCCAAGGAATATGCACGTGACCTTATCGCTCGTGAAGGCGGACCCGAGGCCGCCACGCACCCCTTTACGCCTGCCATTGATATTGCTGGCCCATACAAAGGTGCCGGCAATGACAATGAGTGGGGCACTCGCTATGCCGATATACTGACGCGGATAATGCAGGCAGATTTCACAGTGATCCCGAATGAATATGACCGCGCCGCCAACCTTGCCTATGCAGGCGGGATTGAGACGATTTCGCATCAAGGGGCCGATCAATTCTGGATGGGGCTGCGGGCCTCATTCCCGAATGCCACCTTTACCATTCATCACCAAATTGGTCGCGACGATCCGATGATGCCGCCGCGTGCCGCTCTTAGATGGAGCTTGGATGGCATACATGATGGCTGGGGTAGTTTTGGCGCGCCTACCGGGGCCAAGGTTCATATCATGGGTGCCAGCCATGCCGAATTCGGCGCGCTGGTCGGCGGTCATCCTAAGCTACGTCGTGAATGGGCATTGTTTGATGAAACCGCAGTTTGGAAACAGATTTTATTACACACAGGTGAGTTATGACCCCTCAAGACATGGAACAGCGTATAGTCCGTTATGGCGATTTGAAACCTTGTAAAACGGCGTTTATCGACGCGCATACTCCGGGCAGCGATCAAAAGGAAAACTTTACGATCATTGGCGGTGGCGTGTCAGAAAGCCCAGATCAACATGTGCATATTTCGATCCCGCATGGGTTCAACATCGGGGCCGCTGGGCAGCCGCCCAAATGCCGCAATTCTTTGCATGACCATCGCACCGCTGAGGCTTTCTTTGTGCTATCGGGCCGGTGGCGGTTTTTCTGGGGCCGTTGGGGGGATGCGGGTGAAGTCACCCTAGAGCAGGGCGATATTTTCAACATTCCTACTGGAATTTTCCGTGGCTTTGAAAACATTGGTACCGATTACGGAATGATCATGGCCATTCTTGGTGGCGATGATGCGGGCGGCGGTGTCATGTGGGCGCCCCAAGTGATCGAGGATGCCGCCGATCACGGTCTGATACTTGGTGAAAATGGCAAGCTTTATGATACGAAAAAACAACAGCGCTTGCCCGAAGGTCTCAAGCCAATGCCGCTGATGAGCGACGAAGAACTTGCCAAACGTCCGGAACCAACAACAGTCGAGGTGTTACCAAATCACGTGGCGCGGTACTTGGATATGGTGGCCTATGCAGACAAACGCCCCTGTAAGGTGATTGGCGAAACGGGCCTGTTGCGCGATCGTCCCGGCTTTGAAGTTGATTTCATAACCCGCGCAAGTGCGACAGAGACCAAACACAAACACGACCGCCCTAGCGTTTTGATGCCTGTGCGGGGTCATTGGCGAGTCGATTGGGACGGCGGCTCAACCACCTTGGCCCCTGGGGACACTATGTCGGTTCCCGAAAATGTGATGCATTCGGCGGTCCCGTCCATGACCGGCGAGGCCGCGATGTATCATATCGTCGCCACAGATGATCCTGCGGGATTGACGTGGAACGGCTAATCTACCTGCATCGTGGCACAGTACCGATGTGATATCGACGTTAACCAGACTTGGGAGAATTGGGTAAATGAGCAAAATATTAACAACGCATGTGGGGTCCTTGCCCCGCACTCAAGACGTGGTCGATTTCATCTTTGCCCGCGAAAATAACGCTTCCTATTCACAGGATGATTTTGATGCCTGCATGACGGCGGCGGTATCCGAAACTGTGCGCAAACAAGTTGCTGCTGGTGTCGATATTGTCAGTGATGGCGAGACGTCGAAAATTAGTTATGCCACCTATGTCAAAGATCGCTACACAGGGTTTGACGGGGACAGCCCTCGTAACGCGCCAGCCGATCTAAAGATGTTCCCAGGGTTCTTGAAACGCCTTGCGGATGATGGGGGAACGCCGCAATATGCCCGCCCGATGTGCGTCGGCGAAGTGCGGTCAAAAGGCCACGGTGAGCTGGAAAAAGACATTTCCAATTTAAAGGCTGCAATGGCGGAGCATGGGGTAGAGCGCGGGTTCATGAATGCGGCGTCTCCGGGTGTGATATCGTTGTTTTTGCAAAATGATTATTATCCCAACCGAGAAGCCTATTTGGCCGCTTTGGCCGATGCAATGAAGGCCGAATATGAAACGATTGTAGCCTCTGGCTTGGATTTGCAGCTGGACTGTCCCGATCTCGCCTTGTCGCGGCATATGCTGTTCAATGATTTGTCCGATGATGAATTTGTGCGGGTTGCCAACATGCATGTAGAGGCGTTGAACCATGCGTTATCGGATGTGCCGATGGACAAAGTACGGGTTCACATTTGTTGGGGCAATTATGAGGGGCCGCATTGCTGTGATATCGGTATGGACAAAGTGTTCGACACCTTGATGTCGACTAAGGCGCGCTATGTCTTGTTCGAGACATCAAACCCCCGTCACGCACACGAATGGACGGTGTTCCGTGATCAGAAGTCCAATATCCCAGATGACAAGGTTTTGGTCCCCGGTGTGGTGGATACTACGACAAATTTTGTCGAGCATCCTGAGTTGGTCGCACAAAGAATTCAACGTTTTACAGATATTGTGGGACGGGACCGTGTTATTGCTGGATCCGACTGCGGATTTGGTACTTTTGCCGGATTTGGGGCTGTGGATCCTGATATCGCTTATGCAAAACTCACATCTCTTTCAGAAGGAGCTGCGATTTCATGAACGACAGTTTACTCGCGCTTTTACAGAGGGTTGATACGCCTACAGTCTGCAATGCAATCGAAGTGGCCCAAGGCAAACGTGGCTTTGCGAATTTCACGCGTGGTACAATGATCGCGTCTGCACCTGAGGCGGGCGCGATTGTTGGATATGCACGAACCGCTCAGATCGCCGCAGTAGAGCCGCCGACAGAGGCACCAGAGGTCATAAAGGCGCGCCGAATGGCATATTATAAACATATGGCATCCGGCCCGCGCCCAGCGCTTGCCGTTGTTGAGGACATGGATTTTCCACATTGTATTGGCGCCTATTGGGGTGAGATCAACACAACGGTGCATAAGGGATTTGGTCTTGGCGGTGCGTTGACCAATGGCGTGATGCGCGACTTGGGTGATCTGCCCGATGGTTTTCCTGTTATCGCAGGGTCCATCGGCCCAAGTCATGGGTTTGTTCATGTGCGGTCCGTCGCAGAACCCGTTACCATTTTTGGAATGCATGTACAGGATGGTGATCTGGTGCATGCGGATCGACACGGAGCCTTGGTTGTCCCAAGTGACGTTGTGCCAAATCTAGAGGCTGCGATCCTGAAATTGCTTGACACAGAAAAGCTTATCCTCGAGCCAGCCCGAGAGGATGGTTTTGATTTTGAAGCCTTTGAAAAAGCATGGGCTGCGTTCGAAGCGGCACGCACCTAGGACATTGCAGACATTCCGAATGTGCAAGACAGTTTTTCTTGCGAGGGGGGGATAACCGCGCTATGTGCGGATTAATTGTCACTGGCTTTTTGGAAAGATCGGTATCATGTCCTCTCCCTCATCTTTTGCAGATCTTTACAATTTTCCAGCTTGGTCAAAAGATCATTTTACGTTGAATTCTGATGGCGAAGTTGCGGTGTTAAACCCGCTTGATCCTTCTGCTAAGCCTGTCAGCTTGTACGGAATTGTCGAAGAATTACATTCACGCGGCATTGCTTCACCGGTTTTGGTACGCGTTGAGCAATTTTTGAAAAATAGCATCGACGGTCTGCACTCGGCTTTTGGGCAGGCTATTGAAAGCGCACAGTATAAAAACCGGTATCAGGGCGTGTTTCCGATCAAGGTTAATCAACAATCCAAAGTGATTAGTAACATCGTAGAGATGGGCCGGCCGTACCATTACGGTCTTGAGGCAGGGTCCAAGCCAGAACTTGTCGTGGCCTTGTCCCAGCCTTTATCATCGCAGGCGTTAATCGTGTGTAACGGCGTAAAAGATGCCGAGTTCGTCGAGTTAGCGATGATGTCGAACCGTGTGGGGTTCAACACAATTATCGTGATCGAAAGCCCAAAAGAACTTGATACGATCATCGAGGTTCACAAGCGGACTGGCATGAAGCCGCGCTTAGGGGTGCGGATCAAATTGACACATCGGATTCAGGGTAAATGGCAGGAAAGCTCTGGCGATCGGTCTACCTTTGGATTGAATACTTTGCAGCTGATCAACATTGTGGACAAGCTGCGTGCGCATGATTTGTTGGATTGTCTTGTGTTACAGCACAGCCATTTAGGGTCACAAATCCCTGATATCATCGATGTACGCTATGCTGTGTCAGAGGCGTGCCGGTATTTCTCGGTCCTGAAATCTGAGGGCGTACCATTGCAATATTTGGACATTGGTGGGGGTCTTGGTGTTGATTATTCGGGCGATAAAATGGCGTCTGAAACTTCTATCAATTATACCATTCCCGAATACGCAACCAATGTGGTCGAAACGATCAAATATGCCTTGGATGAAGCCGGTATTTCTCACCCCATTTTGGTAAGCGAAAGCGGGCGCGCGATTGTGGCACGATCCTCGATCCTGATTACCAATGTGATTGAAGACACGCGGTATGATGCAGATGAAAAACCAGTTGTGTCGGCCGAGGATCATCATCTGTTACGCGATTTGGCGGATGTTGAGCGGTACATTGAGGAAAACCGCCTGCAAGAGTGTTTGAACGACGCCCAGTATTACCGCGATGAGATGCGCGCCTTGTTCCGTCGGGGTCACATCGGTATTCGCGAAACAGCGCGCGGAGAGGAAATATACCTCTATCTTATGGCACGGATAAAACGCAGCGCGATGACGTCCGAAAACCTTCAGGTCCTCGAGCAGTTGGATCAGAATGTTGACATCTATCACTGTAATTTTTCACTGTTTCAATCCTTGCCGGACAGTTGGGCAATTGACCAAGTCCACCCTGTCATGCCTTTGCAGCGATTAACCGAAGAACCAACACGCAAGGCGATTTTGGCAGATATCACCTGTGATAGTGACGGAAAGCTCGAGAACTTTATCCAAGAAGACGGGTTAAAGTTTGCATTGCCGGTGCATCGTTTGACAGAGGATCCCTATTACATTGGGATTTTCTATGTGGGGGCCTATCAAGAAACACTGGGTGATTTGCACAATCTATTCGGAGATACCAATGTCGCGGTGATCCGCTTGACAGATGACGGGTTTGACTTGGTACATGACACCGAAGGTGACACCATTGCAGAAGTCCTAAGTTATGTGGAATATGATCACAAAGATTGTCTTGAGAATTTCAGGGCAACCCTAGATCGCGCGGTGTCAGACAAGCGCATAAATGGGGCTGAAAGACGCGCATTTGCAGGATTTTACCGCGAGTGCATGAATGGTTATACCTATTACGAGCTGTAAAGGAGAGCGAAGTGAGCAAGGTTTTGGTAATTGGCGCAGGCGGCGTCGGATCTGTGGCGGTGCATAAAATGGCGATGAATTCGGAAATTTTTTCCGACATTACGCTCGCGAGTCGAACAAAATCAAAATGCGATGACATTGCGGCTTCTGTTAAGGAACGCGTGGGTGTTGAGATTAAAACCGCCGCTTTGGATGCAATGGATGTCGCGGCCACTGTGGCTTTGATCAAGGAAACAGGCGCATCTTTGGTTGTGAACCTTGCGTTACCTTATCAGGATCTGGTGATCATGGATGCCTGCCTTGAGGCGGGCGTGAACTATCTTGATACTGCGAACTATGAACCTGAGGATGAGGCCAAATTTGAATACAGCTGGCAGTGGGCCTATCAAGATAAATTCAAACAGGCAGGTCTAACCGCAATCCTTGGGTCAGGCTTTGATCCGGGTGTGACGTCTGTGTTCGCCAAGTGGATCAAAAAGCACAAGTTGGATACAATTCGCCAGATTGATATTTTGGATTGTAATGGTGGCGACAACGGTTTGCCGTTTGCGACGAACTTTAACCCCGAGATCAACATTCGCGAAGTGACCGCCGAGGCGCGCCATTGGGAAAATGGCGAATGGGTGACCTCTCCTGCGATGAACCACAAGGTCGAGTTTGAATTCGAAGGCGTTGGTCCAAAAAACATGTATCTAATGTATCATGAAGAACTTGAGAGCCTGTCGACGCATTTTCCCGAAATTGAACGCGCCCGTTTTTGGATGACCTTTGGGGATGCCTATATCAACCACGTCACCGTCCTGCAAAACATTGGTATGACCCGAATTGATCCGGTCATGTACGAAGGAAAGGAAATAATTCCTTTGCAGTTTCTAAAGGCGGTTTTGCCGAACCCAGGTGACTTGGGCGCCAAAACCAAAGGCAAGACCAATATTGGTGACATCATTACAGGTTCAAAGGACGGCGTAGAGAAAACTTTTTATATCAAAAACATCTGCGATCACGAGGCGTGTTTTGCAGAGGTGGGATCACAGGCCGTATCCTACACCACCGGTGTTCCGGCCATGATCGGCGCGGCGCAGGTTCTAAAGGGCAACTGGACCGAAGCCGGTGTGTGGAACATGGAACAACTTGATCCTGATGATTTTATGGACATGCTGAATGTTCATGGTCTGCCTTGGACCGTCGAAGAACTAGATGGTCCGGTTTCCTTCTAATGGCGGAAATGATGACCACGCAATCGGGTGGGGCGGGGGCGTTTGCGCGGTTTGACTTAAACCGCGTGCCGTCGCCCTGTTTTGTTGTGGATGAGGTTGCCGTAGAAGCAAACCTCAAAATTCTGGCAGATATCAAGGCGCGGTCGGGTGCAAAAGTTCTTGCCGCGCTAAAAGCGTTTTCTATGTTTGAATTGGCGCCGTTGGTCTCGAAACACCTTGATGGCACCTGCGCAAGCGGCTTGTTTGAGGCCCGCCTTGGGGCAGAGGAATACGGTGGCTCTGTCACAACCTATTCTGCTGGCTACAAAGCCCAAGATATGGCCGAGATCGCCCGTCTTTCGGATCATGTTATCTTCAACAGTGCAGCGCAAATTGATCGCTTTGCTGATCAATGTCACGCCAATTCATTGGGCTTGCGGATTAACCCTGAACACAGCGAAGGGGAAATCCCGAAATATGATCCCTGTGCTCCCTGTTCTCGTCTAGGGATGCCGATATCACAGCTGACACCCGAGATTGTGGCCAAGGTTGATGGATTGCACATGCACACCCTATGTGAACAAGGGTTTGAGCCGCTGCACCGGACTTGGGATGCGATTTTGCCCGTGTTAGAGCCATATTTGTCCGATTTGAAATGGCTGAATCTGGGTGGTGGACATCACATCACACGCGCCGATTATGATCGCGATGGTTTGGTGGAGTTCCTAGGTTATTTGCGCAAGACCTATAATCTTGAGGTGTACATAGAACCGGGCGAGGCTGTCGCCCTCGATACGGGTATACTGGTCGGCGAGATTTTGGATTTGCCAGTAAATGGATCAAATCTTGCGATCACGGATATTTCCGCGACCTGTCACATGCCTGATGTGATTGAAGCACCCTATCGACCTGCGATGTTGGATGAGGTCGACGTTGGGCATTCCTATCGTCTGGGCGGGCCAAGCTGTCTTGCGGGTGATGTGATCGGTGATTATGCCCGTGCGCATCCTTTGACTGTCGGAGATCGCATCGCGTTTTTGGATCAGGCGCATTATTCGATGGTTAAGGTTAATACGTTTAACGGGATCCCTTTGCCTGCGATCGCCGTTTGGAATAGCGAAACGGATGATCTGCGCATAGTGCGCGAATTTTCATACGCAGATTTTAAGGATCGTTTGTCATGAGCATTTTCTTGGACAGTGAGCTAACAGCAGAAGAGCGGACCGAGCAGGCTTTGTTTCGCGTCATTCCTGTGCCGCTAGAGCGGACGGTCTCTTATGGCTCTGGTACAGATGCCGGACCAGCTGCAATAATTGAAGCGTCCAATGAATTGGAACGCAACATCGTGGGGCAGGAGCCGTGTCTTAAGGGGATCTTCACAGAAGACGCGGTTAATTGCGATGGACCATTACCCGAAGTGATGGAGCGCATTGCTGCGCGGACAGAAGCGGCGATTGCGGACGGAAAAGTGCCGGTTGTACTAGGGGGCGAGCATTCCCTGTCTTACGGGGCGGTGATGGGGGTAAAGCGTGCCCTAGATGCACCGATCGGTATTGTGCAGATCGATGCACATGCCGATTTGCGTATGGCTTACCAAGGGGAAAAGCATTCGCATGCGTCGGTTATGCATTTGCTAACCCAAGAAGGGGTTCGTTTGGCGCAATTTGGTGTACGTGCTTTATCATTGGATGAGCAAGTGTCACGCGTTGAAAATGGCGTCTTTTTCGTGGATGCCGAAGAATTGGTTATGGGCAATATCGCCAATGTGCCCTTACCTGACGATTTTCCCGAGCATGTGTATGTAAGCTTTGATGTCGATGGATTGGATCCCTCTCAGATGCCTGCGACTGGTACCCCTGTTCCAGGTGGATTGGGGTTTTACCAAGCGTTACACCTTGTCGAGAACGCCTTGAAAGGGCGGAAATTGGTTGGGTTTGATGTGGTGGAACTCGCCCCGCGCGAGGGCGAACATGCGTGGGATTTCACAACAGCACAGATTGTGTACCGCCTGATGGCGCGGGTCTAGGTAGAGCGGGAAAGCTTTGGTCTGGGGGATCGACCCCCAACCAAAGCTGTTACGGGCCAGAGGGCCCGCAACCGCGGCTTGTTAGTTTTGTGACGTCAGACCTGCGGCGCGCATTTGGCTGAGGCTGACCCTTGGGGTGAGGGCCTCTGGTGAGATGTTAAGATCTAGGACTGCCCCTGATGGTGAGGCCAGCGCGCGTTCAAATGCTTGGGCAAATTGTTCTGTTGTGTCGACGCGTTCACCGTGAAAACCGTATGAGCGTGCCAGTGCTGCAAAATCTGGGTTGACCATCGTGGTGCCAGACACGCGTTCGGGATAGTTGCGTTCTTGGTGCGCGCGGATTGTTCCGTATATCCCATTGTTTAGGATCAGAACAATCGGACAGGCGCCTGCTTGTGCTGCGGTGGCCAGTTCCTGACAATTCATTTGGAAATCCCCATCTCCAGCAAAACAAACAACAGTTTTTTCTGGCTCGGAAATTTTGGCAGCAATCGCAGCGGGAATGCCGTATCCCATCGCCCCGCTTTGAGGCGCAAGAAGGCGCGCTTTTTTGCCGAACTTGAATTGCTTGTTTGGCCAAATGGCGAAATTTCCTGCTCCGTTGGTTATGATCACATCTTCGGGCAGATGGGCCTGAAGATATGCCATCACATGTCCCATATCGACCGGAGAGGGTTGGTGTGGAACGTTTAGGTTGGTTTCATACGCCGCACGATAGTGTGCGGTCCAATCCGCCCAAGGACCAGAAATGTCCAATTCTGCCAGCGCCGTAGCGAATGCATTTGGGCCTGCGTGAATCCCTACATCTGGTTGATAAATCTTGCCGATCTCTTGATCTGATGCGTGTACATGGATCAGGGTTTGGCGCATTTTTGGTAAGTCAAACAGCGTATATCCATCCGTTGAATTTTCGCCAAACCGATTGTTGATGGCCAAGATGACATCTGCCTCTGACAGCATCTCTTTTACCCATGGCAACATACCAACGCCTGCTTCGCCGCAGAATTGGGTCAAGGTGTTGTCGAATTGGTCTTGGTAGCGAAATACCGATAGAACCGGAATGTTCGATGACTGCGCAAATCGTTCTAGTGCGATTTGACCCTCAGTTGACCAGTTGCACCCTCCGTATAAGAGTACAGGTTTGAGTGCGGAGGATAACGCCTGTTTGACCTGTTCCAATGCGGCCAAGGGCGGCGCCGGTTCAAAAACGGGCATCGCGTGTACAAGGGGTGTCACATCTGTTTGGGCCGATAGAACATCCTCGGGCAGGGCCACAACGACCGGACCGGGGCGTCCTGTGGTGGCGGTTTTCCATGCCCGAGCCACGATTTCGGGGATACGCTCGACCTGTTCAATCTCAACCGCCCATTTTGCCACGGTTCCGAACATGGCCTTATAATCGATTTCTTGGAATGCCTCGCGGCCTTTCATGGTTGTTGCCACTTGGCCAACAAAGACGATCATGGGGGCACTGTCTTGTTGCGCCGTATGGATGCCAATAGACGCGTTGGTTACGCCTGGACCCCGGGTCACAAAACATATTCCAGGTGACCTTGTCAGTTTGCCATAGGCCGCGGCCATGAAACTCGCACCGCCTTCGTTGCGGCAAAGGGTAAAATCAAATGCGCCTTGGGTATCGTGAAGTGCATCCAGAACCGCGAGATAACTTTCACCTGGGACACCAAAGCTGTGCTTTGCCCCCAAAGCTTGCAAACATGCGACCAGTAATTTTCCACCGTGATGTGACATTGACATATACCCGATTGTTAATGGTCCCATACATGCCCAAATCTTTAAGGTCGGCAAGTAGAATTGGTCTTTTGTGGTTTTTGGGTGGCGTGATCGTCATAGAGATGTGAAAATTTCGCGTCTGCAGCAATTGAAAAAACTTTGGAAATGTCGTATGCGCACGGCATCACACGTTGAAAAGTTTGGTTGTATTCTGAATCCGTCACGTTTGCAGATGCTCCAAAAATCGCATGACCCCCGTCAAGCAAGAGAGGTAAAATTTGATGTCCGATACTGCAAAACCTGATATATTGTATACAATTGTAGACGAAGCGCCAGAATTGGCCAGCGCGTCCCTTCTTCCGATCATTCGTTCGTTTGCCTCGGCGGCAGGTGTCTCTGTCGGGACAAAGGACATTTCTCTTGCAGGACGAATCATTTCTCAGTTTCCAGAATTCCTGACGGATGACCAAAAACAATCAGATGATTTAGCGGAATTGGGAAAATTGGTAAAAACGCCCGAGGCGAACGTTATCAAGCTTCCTAATATTTCGGCGTCCGTGCCGCAGCTTGTTGCTGCTGTAAAGGAATTGCAGTCTCAGGGTTATGCGCTTCCTGATTACCCAGAAGAGCCAAACACAGACGAAGAGAAATCAATCCGCGCGCGGTATGATGCGATCAAAGGATCGGCTGTTAACCCTGTCCTGCGCGAAGGTAACTCTGATCGTCGTGCGGCAAAAGCCGTTAAAAACTATGCGATGAAGAACCCGCATTCCATGGGGGAATGGGTCTCAGATAGCAAAACACATGTTGCCTCGATGTCTGGTAACGATTTTTACAGCAACGAAAAATCCGCAACCATTACTGCGGCGCAGGTCGGTGCTGCTAAGATCGAATTCGTGTCCGAGACCGGTGATGTGACCGTGTTGAAAGATGGCATTGATTTGACTGAAGGCACCGTTGTTGACGCAACATTCATGAGTGCAAAGGCACTGCGTGACTTCCTACGCTCTGAGATCAAAGATACCAAGGATCAGGGAATTTTGTTCTCGTTGCACATGAAAGCGACAATGATGAAGGTCTCGGACCCGATCATCTTTGGTCATGCCGTATCGGTCTTTTTTGAAGACGCCTTTGACAAGCATGCCGATGCTTTGGCGGCGGCGGGTGTCAACCCGAACTCAGGGTTGGGCGACGTTCTTGCGCGTATCGCTGACAAGCCAGAGATCGTTGCAGACTTTGAGGCGATCATGGCGGATAAGGCGCCAATGTACATGGTCGATAGTGATCGTGGCATCACCAACCTTCATGTACCGTCTGACGTGATCATTGATGCATCTATGCCGGCAGTCATCCGTGCAGGTGGCAAGGGCTGGGGACCAGATGGCAAGCCAGCAGACACAAAATGTGTGATCCCTGACAATTGCTATGCCCCTGTCTATGACGAAACAATTAACTATTTCAAAGAAACCGGAGCGTTGGATCCAACGACATCTGGTGCTGTTGCGAACGTGGGTCTGATGGCGCAAAAGGCCGAAGAATACGGCTCGCACCCTACGACATTCGAAATGACTGCAAACGGCACAGTGCGCTATGTTGTGGCCAATGGCGATGTTCTGCATGAGCATGCCGTTGAAACTGGTGATATTTGGCGGTCATCCACCGCCAAGAAGGCCCCAATCGAAGATTGGGTACGTCTTGGTATTGATCGCCAAGCGGCAACCGGGTCACAGGCCATTTTCTGGTTGGACGCCAACCGTGCGCATGATGCTGAGTTGATCAAATATGTCGAGCCTATGTTGGCTGAGGCCGGTGTTGCGGATAAATTCCAAATCCTTGCACCACGGGAGGCCACGCGCCTAACACTGGAAACAATCCGTACCGGAGCGGATAGCATTGCCATCACAGGTAACGTTTTGCGCGACTATCTGACCGACTTGTTCCCGATCCTCGAGCTTGGGACATCAGCGAAAATGTTGTCGATTGTAAAATTGATGAACGGTGGCGGTCTGTTTGAAACCGGTGCGGGCGGCTCTGCGCCTAAGCACGTGCAGCAGTTGCAAGAAGAAAACCACCTACGTTGGGATAGCCTTGGTGAATTCTGTGCGCTGGGCGAAAGCCTTAGCTTTTTGGCGACTGTCAAAGATAATGCAAAAGCGGCTGTATTGGGCGCAGCGGTAGATGCCGCAACCCAAGGTATCTTGGACAACAACAAGTCCCCGATGCGCAAAGTGGGTCAGCCAGACAACCGTCACAGCCATTTCTATTTTGCGATGTATTGGGCCGAAGCACTGGCGGCGCAAACTGATGATGCAGCATTGGCCGCGCATTTTGCCCCAATCGCAGAGCAGTTGAAAGCTAATGAGGATAAGATCATTGCGGAATTGGACGCCGTCCAAGGCAAACCTGCGGACATGGGGGGGTACTATCATGCCGACCCAGCAAAAGTCGCAAGCATCATGCGCCCAAGCGCGACGCTAAACGCGATTATCGGTTAACACGTTCACATAATCGGTTCCAACAAGGTGGCCCCTTGTCGCCTTGTTGGGGCTATTCAATTAGAATTTACCACGAAATTCGTCTTATCCGTGCATGTTGTGGTCGATAAGATAAGTGAGCGTACAATCCAAACAAAGCAATAAATTTTTGAACTCATCTTGAAGTTGCAAAATTGATCCTTATTTTTAGATATCATAGTGATATCAAATTATAGGAGTGATTTAGATGATTTTCGCACAGATCATTGCAGTTTCGGTTGTTATTTTATTTGTACTTGCTGGCCTTTACATCAATCAACCCGAACAATCCCGTGTCATAACCATGTTTGGTTCTTATAAATACACTGATGATGTTCCCGGTCTTCGCTGGGCGCCACCTTGGTATTTCCCACGGTTCATTGTTTCAAAACGGTTGCGAAATTTTGAAAGCCAGACCAGTAAAGTGAACGATGCAAGCGGTAATCCAATTGAAATTAGTGCTATTGTGGTTTGGCGTGTATCCAGTCCCGAAAAAGCAACGTTCTCTGTCGACGATTTTAAATTGTTTGTCCACACACAAAGCGAAAGCGCGGTTCGTATATTGGCGTCGCGTTACCCGTATGATTTTTCTGAAAAGGAAACTGATGAGAATTATAGCTTGCGAGCAAACGGTGATGAAATTTCCCAAGAGCTTGCTCAAGAAATTTCAAAAAGGGTCAACGAAATTGGAGTTGAAATAATCGATGCGCGTATCAACCATCTGGCGTATGCGGTCGAAATCGCAAGCGCCATGTTGAAACGCCAACAAGCCGCGGCTATTCTCGATGCGCGTGAAGTGATCGTAAAAGGATCGGTTGAAATCGTAAAATCGGCATTGGTTGAACTTGAAAAGACCGACGGATTTAATCTTGATCCCGAACGAAAAGCAGCGATGGTGTCCAATCTGATGGTCGTGCTCAGTTCTGGAAACGAAGCAACGCCAGTAATCAACACTGGATCATTGTATTGACCGTGCAGAAGAAAAAAGCATATCCCCTGCGCGTCCAGTTGGAAATACTGGACGCGCTTTCGATTTGGGCACAGGATGAAATGCGTAGCGTAAACAGTCAAATCGAATATGTGCTACGCGCAGCATTATTACGGGAAGGGCGGATCAAAGCGAAAATGTCCACGCCGGTCGAAGTCGATGACGAAGTTGACGAAAACGGGACAGACAACACATCTTGCTGATTTGCGAATTTCCGCGTAAATACCTTTGCATGAAAAAACGAGTCTTTGACATGGATGATCGCGCGCGACTGCCTTGGCGGTTTTTTGGCGCGACGCTGACAGTCCTCGCCCGACTGTAATGTCTCTGTACGCATTACCTATCCAAAATTTCTGAAACTTTAACGGGAGAGGACCAAAATGACCGCCCCGAAGACACTTTATGATAAAATCTGGGACGCGCACGTTGCCCATGAATCCGAAGACGGCACATGTTTGCTATATATCGACCGTCACCTTGTACATGAGGTGACATCCCCGCAGGCCTTTGAAGGGTTGCGGATGACAGGACGCAGTGTTCGCGCGCCTGAGAAAACCATTGCAGTTCCGGATCACAATGTTCCAACAACAACAGATCGCGCCTCTGGTGTTATTGAAAACGAAGAAAGCCGTATTCAGGTTGAGGCGCTTGACAAAAACGCCAAAGAATTTGGCGTGCATTACTATCCGGTTTCTGATGTTCGCCAAGGGATCGTGCATATTGTTGGCCCAGAACAAGGTTGGACGTTGCCAGGTATGACCGTTGTTTGTGGGGACAGCCACACAGCGACCCACGGTGCATTCGGTGCGTTGGCGCATGGCATCGGCACATCCGAAGTTGAACACGTTTTGGCGACGCAAACGTTGATCCAAAAGAAATCTAAAAATATGAAAGTGGAAATCACCGGAAAATTACGCCCAGGTGTGACCGCGAAAGACATCACCTTGTCTGTCATCGGTGAAACCGGAACCGGTGGGGGCACTGGCTATGTCATCGAATACTGTGGTGAGGCGATCCGCGATCTCTCTATGGAAGGCCGCATGACCGTATGTAACATGGCGATTGAGGGCGGCGCTCGCGCAGGTCTTATTGCGCCAGACGAGAAAACATTCGAATACTGCAAAGGCCGTCCACACGCGCCCAAGGGTGCTGCGTGGGAACAAGCGGTTGAGTATTGGAAAACACTGTTCACCGATGAAGGTGCGCATTTCGACAAAGTCGTCACGATCAAAGGCGAAGACATTGCACCTGTTGTGACTTGGGGTACGTCACCAGAAGACGTTCTGCCGATTACAGCAACAGTTCCTGCGCCAGAAGATTTCAAAGGCGGCAAAGTCGAAGCGGCGAAACGTGCGCTTGATTACATGGGGCTGTCTGCGGGTCAGAAATTGACAGATATCGAAATTGACACTGTCTTTATCGGGTCTTGTACAAACGGTCGTATCGAAGACCTACGCGCTGCTGCGGAAATTCTAAAGGGCAAAAAGGTCAAAGACGGTATGCGGGCTATGGTCGTTCCTGGCTCTGGTCTTGTGCGAGCGCAAGCCGAAGAAGAGGGCCTTGCCGATATCTTTAAAGAGGCTGGATTTGAATGGCGTATGGCGGGATGTTCTATGTGTCTTGCGATGAACCCTGATCAGCTGTCTGAAGGGGAGCGTTGCGCATCCACATCGAACCGCAACTTTGAAGGTCGCCAAGGCTATAAGGGTCGTACGCACCTCGTATCGCCAGCGATGGCGGCAGCGGCAGCTATCACTGGTCGTCTGACCGACGTACGGGAGATGATGTAAGCATGCGGGTTGCTGGCATAGACGGATATAAAGACGGCTGGATTGCCGTTGTCGTCGATGCCGGCGATTTTGCACGTGCGTTTACCGTATGGGCGTCCAAACTGGTGGATTTGATCACGGATAACATGATCAAACTTGCGTTGGTGGATATGCCAATGGGATTAACGTCTGGTCCAGAAGATCGCCCCGTTGAGGCGGCTGCAAGGCAGGTCTTGAAAGGCAAAGCTGCGTCTTTGTTCAATGCTCCTTGTCGGCAGGCGCTTGGGTGTGAAACTTATGAACAGGCAAGCCAAGTCAATGCCAACGTGTTGGGTAAGAAGCTTTCCAAGCAAACGTGGAATATATGTTCCAAAATTGCAGAAGCGGATAACGCGGCACGAACATTGAAAAGTGTTCAAATCCACGAAGCGCATCCCGAAGTGTCCTTTACCACACTTCTAGGCGCACCGATTTTGGCCAGTAAAAAGTCTGCAAAGGGTCTTGTGACCCGTGCAGGGCACATTGCAGGCCTTGGGTTTGACTTGGTCAATCTTGCACGTCCGTTAGACGATAAACACACAGCATCCCCTGATGATTTGATTGATGCGGCGGTCCTTGCATGGTCTGCAAATCGCGTCAGAACCAATACCCATGTGACCATTCCTGCGCATCCATCGCGTGATCACGCAGGGCTTGAAATGGCCATTTACGCCTGAAAGGGCAAAGGAGAACGAAAATGGAAAAGTTCGAAAAATTTAGCGGCGTCGCAGCGCCAATGCCATTGGTCAATATCGACACGGATATGATCATCCCAAAGAATTTCCTTAAGACAATCAAACGCTCTGGCCTAGGTGTGCATGCCTTTGCCGAGATGCGCTATAACCAAGATGGATCCGAGGTTGCCGATTTTGTTTTGAACCAACCGGCCTATCGCGACGCGCAAATTTTGGTTGCGGGTGATAACTTTGGCTGTGGATCCTCGCGTGAGCACGCGCCTTGGGCCTTGGCGGATTTCGGGATTAAAGTTGTTGTTTCAACATCTTTTGCGGACATCTTTTTTAACAACTGCTTTAAGAACGGTATGTTGCCAATTGTCCTGCCACAGGAACAGGTTGATCTGTTAATGAAGGATGCGGAAAAAGGATCCAACGCGCGTATGGACGTCGATCTAGAGTCACAGACCATTACAACATCCGAAGGCGAAGTGATCTCGTTTGAGGTTGACGCTTTCAAAAAGCATTGCTTGCTAAATGGTTTAGACGACATCGGTCTGACCTTAGAGAATGCATCTTCAATTGACGCGTATGAGGCGAAAATGTCGGCCCAGCGCCCTTGGGTCTAATTGATCTATAGTCATGATAAAGGCCTCTCCTGTGTCATGCAGGGGAGGCTTTTGCATATCTAGACAGTGTTAATGAGTTCACCACTACATTTAGTTAATTTGCGGTCACCCTCCCAAATTTTGCCATATTTTTGCCTTGATCTGTGTGGTGCAAATTAGCCGCACTGACCAGAAACCAAGCTTTTTCAATACTATACTAAACTTAATTATTGTAATAATATCCTTTTGGATTAATAAATGGGGCATAAATGAGGCAAACCCGCGTCCATGCGGGACAGTTTGGAACAGGTCACGGCAATGTATCGTGACAGGCCAAAACGTGAGGGCAGAATATGATCGAAAAGATCTTTGGTGCGCTGGTGCGCGCGTTATTGGTATCGTTTGTCATTGCGGCACCGTCCTTATTCCTGAGCGATATTAGTCAAGACGCTTCGCACGTTACCATTACCTTAGGTTTGATCTTTGGGGGGTTGGTCTATCTTGAGTACGTCTATGAAAGTCCCAGCCTAGTTGAGTTCAGGAATGCGCCGCCGTTTAATCGAATTCGGTTTATATGGTTGGCCGTAACGATTGTTGCATTTTGTTCTTTCTTTCAAACCCGTTTGAATGGTGAAGACCTTGGTGTACTTGGGTCTGTCGCCACAATATTGGGGCATGCCTTCGACTTTCCTTATTCGCCTGTACGCTTGGTCACTTTGATCGTACCCTTTGGCGCAGATCCTGTGGTTGTTGAGGTCATTCTCATGTCTGCCGGTTTTGGTTTGCTCGGCTTTGTTACGGTATCGCTTTTGTTCTATTCTTATATCCGCGTCACCCGATGGCCGACCTCTCAAGGAACATTCAATATCTGGCAAAACTTGCCTTTGTTCGACCCATTGGCGGATGGACAGCTGGCTGATCATCTGCGGCGCGACGGCCGCGTAAACATCTGTCTGGGTGTTCTGTTGTTGTTCATCATCCCAGCGACAATTCGAATGGCTGCCCCTTACCTTGGCACTGACTTTCTGACGGAACCACAGAATTTGATTTGGGTTTTGTCTGCTTGGTCGGTCTTGCCGACAAGCCTTGTAATGCGTGGTATTGCCATGCTGCGCGTTGCCGAGATTGTGGATGCCGAATACGTTTTGCCGACGCATCAGACTGTATAGAGGTGATTTGATTAGATGCCGCTATCTCAGTAGCTGTGAATAGTGTGAAAGGTATTTGTTATGGCAAAAGAAACTGTTGAGTTAGGACGCGCGCTTTTTTGGTCTGTTGTATCGGTGCTTGGTTTCTTTCTGATCTATTATTTATTCCGGTGGTTAGGTTTTTCAGAGATTGTTTCTGCTGCGGCTTCTGTTGTGTCTAACCTAGCACCAGGTGCATATGATTACTTGGGACGTGATCTATCGGGACGAAAGATTCCGGACGAACACCCCGATGATGGGCATGAAGAACCACTAGAACTTGTTTTTGATGGAAGACCCCTGTGGCGAGAGAGCGATGACTTGGTCGTTACATCCGATTTTGTCTCGTTTGCAGTGCTCTTCCAGAACCCGCATCCCGAGCTTGCTAACTTGTTCCACGATATGACCGCGGAAAAGTGGCGGTCGCTTTCGCATGATGATCCTTTGGCCAAAGACGTGTTAGATTTACTTGTAAGCGTTATACAAGCGGACGCAACTCTCGCGGTGAATGATGAATTGTCGTGGTACACGATTGGATTGCATGAGTTTTGGCATAGACTTGACGAGACACTTGGTACAGCCGACGAGGTTCAAGATAGCCCAGTGCATCTACATTAGCCGACAGTTTCTTGACCATTCTCTGGGAACACGCTAGTCCACGACCCAAGACTTTTACTCAAGGAAATCGTGAAAATGAGCAACCCATCTATTCTTATCCTACCTGGTGACGGGATCGGCCCAGAGGTCATGGCAGAAGTTCGCAAGATCATCGATTGGTACGGCGCCAAGCGTGATCTTTCTTTTGACGTCTCTGAGGACCTAGTGGGGGGGTCAGCCTATGATGCGCACGGAACGCCATTGCACGATGACACAATGGCCAAGGCACAAGAAGTTGACGCTGTTTTGCTTGGCGCTGTTGGTGGGCCAAAATACGACAACCTTGATTTCAGCGTAAAGCCAGAGCGTGGCCTTTTGCGGTTGCGCAAGGAAATGGATCTATTCTCAAACTTGCGCCCTGCACAGTGTTTTGATGCGCTTGCGGACTTTTCGTCGCTAAAGCGCGATGTTGTTGCAGGTCTTGATATTATGATCGTGCGTGAATTGACCTCTGGCATCTATTTCGGCGAGCCACGTGGAATTTTTGAGGAAGGCAATGAGCGTGTGGGTATCAACACACAGCGTTACACAGAATCTGAGATTGAACGCGTTGCGCGGTCCGCATTTGAACTTGCCCGCCGTCGTGGCAACAAAGTTTGCTCGATGGAAAAAGCGAACGTTATGGAATCTGGTATTCTATGGCGTGAAGTTGTTCAGCGCGTTCACGACACTGAATACCAAGACGTTGAATTGTCTCACATGTATGCAGACGCGGGTGCGATGCAGCTGTGTCGTTGGCCAAAGCAATTCGACGTGATCGTCACAGATAACCTATTTGGCGACTTGCTCTCTGATGCTGCTGCGATGTTGACGGGTTCTTTGGGAATGTTGCCATCTGCATCTTTGGGTGCGCCAATGGCGAATGGCCGTCCAAAAGCACTGTACGAGCCCGTACATGGCTCGGCCCCAGATATCGCAGGACAAGGCAAGGCCAACCCAATCGCCTGTATCCTAAGCTTTGCAATGGCGTTGCGCTATTCGTTTGATCAAGGGGCAGAGGCGGACCGTTTGGAAAAAGCAGTTGAAACTGTTTTGGCGAATGGCGCGCGCACTGCTGATTTGTTGGGAGAAGAGGGTGTGACCCCACTTTCAACTTCAGAAATGGGCGACGCTATCGTCTCGGCATTGGACGCCTCGCTTTAACAAACAACAATGAATTAAGAACGGCGCGCATTCACATATTGCGCGCCTTTTTTATGTTTTTCTTGCTCAAATGGCAATTCCGTGACACGAATTGTTAGCGCAAACTATGACTTTAGGTGTTTCATGTCTCCGAATATAAAAGGTGCGCTTTTTGCTTTGCTAGGGTTCGGCTTGTTTTCGGCCCACGATGTGATTGTTAAATATTTGGGTGGGACCTATTCGACCTTTCAAATTCTGTTTTTTTCGGTGACCTTTAGTTTTCCAATGATGTTTGTGATGCATTTGCGGGAACGTACGACAGAAAATCTTATTCCAAATCATCCTTGGTGGACATTGCTCCGCACACTGTCGACGGTGACAACCGGCTTGGCCGCGTTTTATGCGTTTTCGGTTTTGCCTATGGCGCAAACCTATGCGTTTTTGTTCGGGATGCCCTTGCTAATCACGGTGTTATCTATTCCGATGTTGGGTGAAAAAGTTGGAATTCACCGTTGGGGTGCGGTCTGCGTCGGACTGGTGGGTGTTTTCATCGTTCTGCGCCCTGGTCAGACCGAGCTTACACTAGGGCATGGCGCCGCTTTGCTGGCCGCGTTCACGGGGGCTTTGGGATCTTTGATTGTCCGTAAAATCGGACATGAAGAACGCAATATTGTATTGATGCTTTACCCCATGTTTGCGCATTTCTTAATCGCTGGCGCATTCATGCCAGCCACTTATGTGGCGCTTGAGCTTGTGGATTTGGGGGGTCTTTTATTGATGTCGGCAATGGCCTTTGTTGCCTCTTTGTGCATCATATTGGCCTATAAAACGGGCGAGGCGTCTACGGTGGCGCCAATGCATTATTCTCAGATGATTTGGGCAGTGGTTTACGGCTATTTCTTTTTCCAAGAATGGCCGGACGATATGACATTCATCGGAAGCGCAATTATTATCGCAAGCGGCCTATATGTGGTCTTTCGCGAAAGCCGAGTCAGTCAGACAACACCTGTTTTGCGCAATCAAAGCCGTGCTGAAACAGGCACGGTGCCACGGGTCAGCGTCATTTCTAAACTCTTCAATACGAGTGAAAAAGTGTAACCTTAAACGCCAAAATGGGACACCAGTTTGGCCTCGAGTGATTTAAGCTCGACCGGTTTTGCAAGATAGTCATCCATACCGGACGCAAAACATTTGTCTGCGTCCCCTTTCAGGGCATTCGCAGTGATCGCAATAATATGCGTGCGCTGCTTATTTTCTGCGGTGCTTTCTGTGTTGCGAATGGCGCGGGACATTTCAAACCCGTCCATCAATGGCATGTGACAATCAGATAGAACCACGTCATAGGCACCCTCGGTCCACATGGCCAAACCTTCTTGGCCATTTGTGGCAACATCAGCGACGTACCCCAAAATTTCAAGCTGTTTCAAAAGCACGATCCTGTTGATCTCATTGTCTTCGACCAACAAGATGGATTTGCTTTTACGCTCTTGTTTTTGCGCCTGTGTTACCTCTGTTTCCACTAAAGAGGGTGCCGGATCGCGTTCAATGTGGCCGGACTTTTGCCCAGATAAGAACCGAAGCGCGCGCATGAATTCTGATGGGAGCATTGGGAATAGCTGTACTTTGTAGACATCATCGCTCAGCCGTCCAAGACGCTCGCTTCGATTTTCGGTAAGGATGATGAATTTTGGCGATACGACCTGAGCACGAATGAACCTTTGCCATTCAGCTATTGTTTCAGGCTGACGCGTTCGCAGCAGGTATATAACATTCTCGCCAGAGATCGGTGTAAAGCCTTTCAAATCTGGTGACACGTTTTTATATGTGACTTTCGCTCCGGTCCCTTCAAGAAAGCGGTCTATTCGCCACGGCGTGTGGATGCCGTCTTCGATAACCCAACACAAGTCCAGATTTGATAAATCGGTTTGAAGAGGAACACTATCATAAGCTTGAATTGGTAATTTAACGGTTATTTTACTTCCGCTGCTTTCTTGGCTTTCTACATGGATTTCACCATTCATTCGTTCAATTAGTTTGCGACTAATGACAAGACCCAAACCTGTTCCGCCGACGCGTTTGCTGCTCGCGGCTTCGCCTTGGACAAAAGGTTGGAACAATCGCGCCTGAAGCTCTTGTGACATTCCAATGCCCTGATCGTGAACGACGATTTTTAGTGTGTCATCACCTTCTAGCTCGGTGTAGAAAAAGATATCACTCTCGTGACCGGTTAAGTTTTTTGCCGAATATTTGATGGCGTTGCTGAGTAGGTTCAGCATAATCTGCCGCAACCTTCCTCCATCGCTTAGGATATGGGATGGCAATGCAGGGTCAATGTACAGACGTATGCGCACGCCGCGATCATCCGCCATAGTTTGCAATGTCACCGCCACCCCCTCGATGACGGGTCGGATCTCAATTCTGGCAGATTCGATATCAAGCTTGCCTGCATCAATTTTGCTTGCATCTAGAATGTCGTCGATGATGCGAAGCAACGAAAAGGCGGAATTACGAATTGTGCCTAGAACGCGCGATTGCTCCTCGGTAGGGTGCATCGTTTCCATGACTTCGATCATACCAATCAGGCCATTCATTGGGGTGCGAATTTCATGGCTCATATTCGCCAAGAAATCCCCCTTGGCACGCGCTGCTCCTTCAGCGACAACACGGGCATCCGAGAGTTTTGTTTCGATCGAGTTTGTCTCGGAGGTGAAATAGGCCAGCTCGGCAACCAAAAGCACCGCGATTGTAACTTTTAGGCCGATGTTAATCGTCTCAAGAGGTAAGGCGTTTTCGATATTGCGAATTCCAAACAGTCGCATAGACGCGCCTTCAAGGTCAAACACCGTAACAAAGGCAAACAGGATCATAGGGAAAACAACAAAAGTTAATAATGCGTTCCGCTCGTGTCGCCATGAAAAGGCCAAAAAGGGCAGAGCCAAAATCGGCAGAAACAGCAAATCAACATCGGTTTCGGGAACAGCCATGATCAACGCGACAAAGGTTGTTATACTTGCGCTAATTAGCCAAATAGACCGCGCCATTTTATTTCGGCCAAGTTTGAACAACAGAGCGCAGATTAAATAGACAAATGCAACGGATCCTGAAATGAGGGCTCCATCACGGTCGCCGATCACCAAAAAGACGAACATCCAACTGGACGCCAGGGCAACAATGACATTCACCGCAAGTGTGCTGACATGAATGCGTCTGCGTAAATCATAGGCAAGTGCATCATTCTTCATGCGAAAATAATCCATAATTTAGACGCCTAAGCCTAGCAGATTTTTGAAAAAATTGTTCACTTAGGAGGATCGCACTGTGTTTCTTTCGTATTGCTTTTGCAATCCTTTCTTTTTTTAAGTATCGCTAGGGCAAAGAAAAATGGCTTAGGTCGTGAGATGCGCGGCAAAGAGAGCAAGTATGACAAGTCTAATTGTAATTGATGTCCAGAACGATTTTTGTCCCAATGGCGCATTGGCCGTTTCCGGTGGTGATGAAATCGTTCCCTTGATCAACGCGCGCATGGATAAGTTCAAATCAGTTGTGTTGACACAAGACTGGCATCCGCAGGGCCATTCTTCATTCGCGTCTTCGCATGCTGATCAGGATCCTTATTCGGTAAGCGATATGCCCTATGGCCCTCAGGTCCTTTGGCCTGACCATTGTGTTCAAGGGACCAAAGGCGCAGAATTTCACGCGGCTTTGGAGACCACCCGCGCGGACCTGATTGTGCGTAAAGGATACAATCCTCAAATCGACAGCTATTCGGCATTTTTTGAAAACGACAAGACGACCCCGACGGGGCTTCATGGGTATTTACAAGAGCGTAGAATTCGCGAGGTAACACTCGTGGGGTTGGCGACTGATTTTTGTGTTGCTTATTCGGCACTTGATGCGGCACGTTTGGGCTATGAGGTGACCGTAGAGCAAGATCTCTGTCGCGCAATTGATTTGGATGGCTCTCTTGCGACCGCGTGCCAAAACATGCAAGCCGCTGGCGTGCGTTTGATTTAGAAAGGCCGTTAGTTTGGATATTGCAACCCGTGTTTGGAACCACAAATGGCGCATTGATCCCATAGTGCGATCTTTGATTGATACTGATTTTTATAAATTGCTTATGTGCCAGTCTGTCTTTCGGAATAAGCCAGACACACACGTAACCTTTAGCCTGATCAATCGGTCAAAAACCGTCCGATTGGCCGAGTTGATAGACGAAGGCGAACTGCGTGAACAACTGGATCATATTCGCAGCCTCAGCCTAAGCCGAGGGGAAAGCACTTGGTTGCGCGGGAACACGTTTTACGGCAAACGCCAAATGTTCCGTCCTGATTTTATGGAGTGGTTCGAAGGATTACGCTTGCCCGCGTATCATCTTGATAAACGTGACGGCCAATATGAGCTTACTTTTGAGGGCTCGTGGCCTGAGGTGATGCTGTGGGAAATTCCTGCACTTGCGGTTTTGATGGAACTGCGCAGTCGTGCAGCCTTAAAACAGATGGGTAAATTCGAGCTTCAGGTTCTCTACGCCCGCGCCATGACAAAGATTTGGGAGAAAGTCGAAACTTTACGGTCGCTTGATGGGCTAAAGATTGCGGATTTTGGGACGCGGCGCAGACATTCGTATTTGTGGCAAGATTGGTGCGTTCAGGCGTTAGGTGAGGGGTTAGGGCCAGATAAATTCGTTGGTACCTCAAATTGCCTAATCGCTATGAAGCGCGATATCGAGGCCATCGGAACAAATGCCCATGAATTGCCTATGGTCTACTCGGCTTTGGCGGATACAGATACCGAACTTGCACAAGCGCCCTATCAGGTCTTGGCAGATTGGCATGAAGAGCATGATGGAAACCTGCGGATTATTTTGCCTGATACCTATGGAACTCAAGGGTTTTTGCGAAACGCGCCGGATTGGTTGGCAAAATGGACGGGTATTCGAATTGATAGCGGATCTCCTGCAGAAGGTGCAGAACTTGCTATTCAATGGTGGAAAGACCGTGGAGAGGACCCCGCCAAAAAGCTAATTATTTTCTCGGACGGGCTTGATACCGATATGATTCAGCAGCTGCATCGCCAGTTTACCGGTCGTGTGCGTGTTTCATTTGGATGGGGGACCAACCTAACCAATGACTTCCGTGGCTTGGTTCCAGATGGCGGGTTGGACGCATTTTCATTGGTGTGCAAAGCTGTGTCTGCCAATGGTCGGCCAACGGTCAAACTCTCGGATAACCCCAACAAAGCCATGGGACCAGAGGCCGAAATTCAAAGATATAAAAAGGTATTCGATGTGGGTGCGCAAACGCCCATCGCGGTACAGGTTTAAACTTAGAAAGCACAAATTATGTACCCATTCGTTCGAATGATCAAAGAATTCGTCGTCCATCGCAATGCCCCTCCTTTGAAATTTGGCCAAACGCATGTCTCCTATCATATGTGCATGCCTTGGGACCTTGATATCTGGATGGAGTTGAACAACGGCCGTACCCTGACGATCTATGATCTGGGACGCTTGGTACTGGCCCAACGTGCGGGTATGGTCAAAGTGTTGCGCCAAAAACGCTGGAACATGACAATGGCGGGCGCTGTGGTGCGATATCGCCGACGGATACGGATATTCGAACGTATAGAAATGCGGAGCAGGGCGATCTGTTGGGATTCTAAGTTCGTGTATATCGAACAAAGCATGTGGAAACGTGATGGCGAATGCGCTGGCCATATTGTGTACCGCTCTGCGTTTGTTGATAAAAACGGAATCGTAAATCCCGATAAAGTAGGCGAGGCTTTGGGCTATACAGGCGCGCGCCCGGAAATACCTAATTGGATCGAGGCATGGCGCTCCGCCGAAGATCAACGCCCATGGCCACCCATGCAAGAAGAGCTTGATCTTTGATCCAAACCCTCGTTATCTGATATCAAATATTGGGGAGAGGGCACATGACAACGCGTAAGCGCATCTGGGGATGGTATTTTTTCGATTGGGCCAGTCAACCGTATTATACACTCATGCTCACTTTTGTGTTCGGTCCTTTTTTCGCCGCGACAGCATCGTCCTACTTTCTTGGACAGGGTCTAAGTGACACCCAGGCAGATGCCAAAGCCCAAGAGATGTGGTCATGGGCGCTTACTGTATGTGGTTTGATCATTGCTTTTTCTGCGCCGATTATGGGAAAAATCGCGGATACCCAAGGCCGCCGCTTGCCTTGGATCATGGGGTTTTCGACGATGCTTGTTCTTGGTGCAGGAGCGGCATGGTTTACTGATCCGAATGGATCAAACCTCGTGTTTGCCTTGTGTGCCTTTAGTGTGGGATTTATCGGTGCTGAATTGGCGCTAATTTTCACGAACGCGCAGCTTCCAGATTTGGGCGATGACACTGAAGTTGGGGCGATTTCTGGGTCTGGGTTTGCATTCGGATATGCGGGCGGCCTGGTTGCCTTAATTGTTGTGCTTGTTTTCTTTGTCGAACAGGATAATGGCAGGACAATCGCCGGTCTAGAGCCGCTTTTTGGGCTCTTGGACCCAACCGCAAAAGAGGGAACCCGTGCTGTCACGCTCTTTGTGGCCCTTTGGTTTATGGTCTTTATGATCCCGTATTTCCGGTCGGTTGTTGACGGCACCCCCACCGGTCAGAAACTATCGCCATTCGGCGCCTTTTCAGAAGTAAAATCAACAGTTGTACGGGTTTTTGGGCATCAAAGTTTGCGCAGCTATCTAATCTCATCCATGTTTTACCGTGATGCGATGAACGGCCTCTATAGCTTTGGCGCGATTTATGCGACCCTTGTCCTAGACTGGAGCTTGACGCTACTTGGGGTCTTTGGGATTGTCTCTGCACTAGCTGCGGCAGTATTTAGCTGGCTTGGAGGCTTTTGGGATCGTAAAGCCGGTCCAAAACCTGTTATCATAACTTGCATTTTGACGTTAACTTTGGTGTGCGTTACCATCGTCGGCATGACGCGCGAAGCTATCTTTGGAATTCCTCTAGAACAAGGATCTGTGGTACCAGATGCCATCTTTTTCGGCTGCGGCGTGATCATCGGTGGCCTTGGTGGAATTCTACAATCTGCAAGCCGCTCTATGATGGTGCGCCATACGACGCCCGAACGCGCAACCGAGGCCTTTGGGTTATATGGCTTGTCTGGACGGGCCACAGCGTTTTTGGCCCCATTTTCCATTGCAGTCGTGACGGCACTCACAGAAAATGCGCGTCTTGGCGTTACACCTTTGATCGTTCTTTTTGGACTTGGCCTTCTTTTTATCTTCAAAGTAAATGCAAATGGCGACCGCAGCGCTTGGGACTAAGACACCCTTCCTCCATTTTTTGTCTAAAAATATCTCGGGGGAATTGGCCATAGGCCAAGGGGGCAGCGCCCCCAATTCGGTTTCCATCTAGTCCTTGCATTTCTGGCTAGAACTCTCTTGAGTGGTACGCATAGATATATTTTTCAACTGACTGGATGAGCATATGGATCTTTCTGGGCAAACAGCAATTGTAACAGGTGGCGGATCTGGTCTTGGGGCAGCAACCGCGCGTGTTTTAGCGCAGGCCGGCGCACGGGTCGCTATTCTTGATTATGATCTCAGCAAAGCCATTTCTGTGTCCCAAGACATTGACGGGCTTGCGCTTCAGGTCGATGTCGGTGACGCAGCACAGGTCGAAGCAGCCGTTGCTGAGACAACGCAAAAAATGGGAGCAGCACGCTGTGTTGTAAACTGTGCGGGCATAGGGCTTGCCGCACGCATCGTTGGCCGAGAAGACAAACTATCGATTGATTTGTTTGAGCGTGTCATTCGCGTCAATTTGATCGGCTCTTACACTGTCATGAGTTATGCGCTGCGCGAGATGATCAAGTTGGATCCTCTAGAGGACGGTGAAAGAGGGGTTATAATCAACACCGCCTCTGCGGCCTATCAGGACGGTCAAGTTGGCCAAGCGGCCTATGCGGCCTCCAAGGGCGGCATCGCAGCCATGAGCCTGCCTGCCGCGCGTGAGTTGGCGCGCTCTGGGGTGCGCGTTTGTGCTATTGCGCCTGGTCTGTTCAACACCCCGATGATGGAAAGCCTGCCCGCAGAGACGACACAGGCCATTGTTGCCAACATTCCCTATCCTGATCGCTTAGGCGATCCACGTGAATTCGGCGAGTTGGCAAAGCACATTGTGGAAAACAAATATCTCAATGGTGAGGTGATCCGCCTTGATGGGGCAACACGCTTGCCGCCGCGATAAACGGATTCACAAAAGAGCCACATAAACCGGTGTCATAGACGGTGCTGTTAAAGAGCGTCGAATTTAAAGTTTCAGGAACGTTTCTGGTAAAAACTCCCTATAATTCTCCCAAGCCGTTTCGCTTCCCTTATAAATCGGTTGACGCACTTGTTCGGAGGATACTGTGTGAACCACGCCAACAGTATCGTGGTGCGTCAAAAACTGGTCTGTCCAAGGAACATTAAGGAACTCTGACACGCCCCTTAACACGGTTTTCGGATCATGTGTCAAAGTCTCATATCTGACGTGATGAATTGCATTTGGAAAAAGTGATGCCCAATGCTGCATCAGGTCTTTGTACAGTGCATAATAGTCTATCAGATCCTGAATCTCGTGACCAAATCCATTTCCTTCGGATGTGAAATAGCTTTTGAAATTCGACCACAACAGGGGGTGTGGTTCGCGCGACATGTGAATGATTTTTGCATCCGGCAAAGCAGCCATGATGTGACCTATCCAACGGAAATTGAGGGGTAATTTATCCGTGACATAGCGAGTAGAGCCAATCTTTCTGAGGTTTTCTAAATATGTGTTGCGAATGTCTACACACCCATCATCCGTGGGAACAAGCTGACCTGTTTCGGACAAGGCAAGTGGCAAGAATTCCAATTCACCGCCGGCCGTGACCTCAGGAGACGTGGCAATAATTTGCTCCATCAAGGTGGTTCCAGAACGCGGAAGACCTACAATGAAGATGGGGGTAGTTCCCAAAGATGTCTTCGGTAAAATATAAGGCTCTAAAAAGGCCTTTTTGATATCAGAGAACAACTCTAGATCGTGTTGTATATTGTATCCCAACTCTTGTTTTCGGGCAGCGTTGGCAGTGGTGTAATGACCAAAACTGCGATCGTATTGCCCAAGATCAAAACACACTTTCCCAAGTGCATAATTCAAAAACTTTTGGTGCGAGAGTGACGATTCATTGTCTCTTAACGCGCGGGTTAATTGGTGAATATGCGGGTGACCGTCGGTATATTTTAGCAGCTGAGAGAGGTGATAGTGTGCCTCGGCAAAGTTGGGATCAATGTCGGTTGCGCGTTTATAACTGTCTATTGCTTGGTCCTTTGCGCCTGAGGCGCGCAATGCGTTGCCCAAGTTGTTAAGAGTTTCGGGATGATCTGGGTTGTGGCCAAGATAGTCATTGAAGAGCGCGATTGCCTCATCCATTCGACCGGTTTCAGACAGGATCAGCGCCTTGTTGTTCAAAAGTCGATGATCCGTTGGGGTCTGGGCGAGCGCAGAGTCTGTGCACTCCAATGCAGCGGCCTTCTGTCCTGTTCTCCGCATGAGATTGGCAAAATTGATCAGAGCCTCGGTATAGTTTTTGCGTGTTGATATGGCGCGCTTGGCATGGTGAATTGCTTTCGAAACGTTATGCCTTGCCAGTGTCAAAGACAGGTTATGTTCTGCTTCGGCATACATTGGGCGCAAAGAGATCGCATTCTCGTATGCCGCGATAGCCAGATGGTCTGCGCCAATGTTTTGGTAGGCGATCCCTAGATTATTGAACAAATGGGCTGCTTTTGGATTTAGAACTGTGGCGGTTTCATAGACCACTGCCGCTTGGGCAAAGTTCTGATCCGACAGATATGCGCCGCCGAGAATGTCAAATAGGATCAATTCGTTTGGAAAATCTTCTATGAGGCTCTGACACAAATGCACAACAAAGTTGAACTGAGACGCATTAAACAACGCCACTAGGGCATTTTGGATCCGTGGCCAGTGTGCTTTGGACTTTGAGGATTTTTTTAGCTTTGCCCGTGACTGTGCAATTCTCAAGATGTTTGCGTTCATCTCAAAAACAGAAGAAAAATTCGCCTGTTTTTGGTCTAAAGGCAAATCGGAGATTGCAGAAGAGAGCGCAATGACATCGCTCCAGCGCATATCTCGTATGGCGTAGAGCAATTCAATCATGCTGTTTGTAAGAACCTCTGCCGGCTCAAGCGTTTGTTCAGTGGTCATCCTTGGCCCTTTTCTTCGCAGTGCAGATTTAATCATGCGATAACTGTGCCAATCGAGAATTTTACCTTGTCCTAGGGACAAACTCCTCTTAAACACCGGCTGTTCTGTAATGAACCGAGTCTCCGCAACCTTGAAAAAACGGATTACAACATGATGCGAATTCTTCCCGGCGTTATCGCCATGGCAACCATTGTGGTTGCATCAAACATTCTAGTTCAGTTTCTCTTACTGGATGGCCTTCTTACTTGGGGGGCGTTTACCTATCCATTTGCGTTTTTGGTAACCGACCTCATGAACCGCGTGTATGGCCCGTCTGCGGCGCGGCGCGTTGTCTTTGTCGGTTTCCTAACGGGTGTAATTTGCTCGCTGATCGGCAGCCAAATTATGCTGCAAGGCGATGGGTATGAATACGCGGCTGTCGCGTTTCGCATAGCAGTCGGATCAGGCATTGCTTTCTTGGTCGCGCAACTGGTTGACGTTGCGATTTTTGACAGACTACGCTCTGGCGCATGGTGGCGTGCGCCTTTGGCATCCACTGTAATCGGGTCTGCCTTGGATACAGCGATTTTCTTTACAATCGCATTCTCGGCCAGTGTTCCGTTCTTTTCCGAGAACGCCAACGCAGAGGTGTCATGGGCATGGGAAAACGTTCCATTGCTTGTGTTTGGGTCCGATGCCCCGCTGTGGGTTTCTTTGGCGCTAGCAGACTGGATGGTTAAGTTGGCCATAGCGTTGATTGCATTGGTCCCGTTCCGAGTTATGGTTGGGCGCATGACAGCGCGTGCATAAAAACATTTGACAAAAATAGAAACTGTGCCACGCTCTCAGTAGAAATTAACAATCGAAAGGAGGTGGTCCAGTGTCTAGAGAGGTATTGGAGAGAGGTGTCGGAACAGTCAGGAGTGTTCGCCGTTAAGCAAACCCTATCGGATTGAACATTTTGGTTGGTGGAACCTAACCGTCCCATCTCCGGAATTCTCTAAAGGTCGCCTCAGGGCGGCCTTTTTTATCTTTTGCGCTGTGTTTGGGTTGACACTTGCATATGCAATAACCAGTTTGGGTAATCGACTATACTTTGGTAGGGGGAGCAACGTGGCAAACGTTTTGATTTATTATGCCCATCCAGCGCAGCAAAGGTCCATAGCCAACAAGGCTATGATCGAGGCGGCACGCAGTGTTGAGGGGATCACTATTGTGGATTTGTACAATACATATCCACGTTTCCAAATAAATGTAGATGACGAACAACAGCGTTTACAAGACCACGACGTGATCTTGTTTCAATATCCGGTCTTTTGGTATTCGTCGCCTTCATTGGTTAAGGAATATCTTGATCTGGTGTTGGAATATGGGTTCGCTTATGGTGAAGGCGGCACGGCCCTACAGGGCAAACATCTAGGGCTTGCTTTGACCGCTGCCGGTAGCGCTGAGGCCTATTCCGAAACGGGCTATCAAAATTTCCCATTGCGTGACTTTACGAAACCGATGGAGCAGACCGCCACTTTATGCGGTATGAAGTTTCTTGCGCCATATACGCTTTTTTCTTCGTTACATGCGCATGAAACGGATGAGTGTCAAAACCACGCCCAAGGATATGCGCGCTATTTGACGGCTTTGCGTGACGATGCGGTCGACCTTAACTATGCGGTGGCGGCAGATTTGTTGTTTCATTCAAACCTACCGGTGAAAGGATAGTACTATGACCGATTTTCTTATTCTTTCATTCATCTTCTTGGTGGCAGGTGTGATTGCCGTGCCTATCGCTTCGCGCCTAGGTCTGGGTTCTGTTTTGGGGTATTTGATTGCGGGTATTGTGATCAGCCCTGTACTTGTTTCCGCCGGGGTTGATATTGTTAGTATCCAGCACTTCGCAGAATTCGGCGTTGTCATGATGCTATTCTTGGTTGGTCTTGAGCTTGAACCCAAAATGCTCTGGGCCATGCGCAGCAAACTTATTGGGTTAGGGGGGCTTCAGGTTCTTTTAACCGGTGCCGCGGTGGCGTTGATTGCGATGTGGTTGGGGCAACCGCCAACAGTTTCGATTGCGATTGGCTGTGTGATGGCGTTGTCCTCGACTGCGATTGTTCTGCAAACTCTTAACGAAAAAGGCTTGATGAAAAGTGACGGCGGACAAGCGAGCTTTTCCGTGTTGTTGTTCCAAGATATTGCCGTGATCCCCATGTTGGCCTTGTTGCCATTGCTGGCAATGCCTGAATTGATGGATATGGCAGGATCCGGCCACGGCGTAGAGACCCATGCGGTTGAAGTTGCGCATTCCGATGCGGGGCATGGAACAGATAGCCATGCGGCAGAAGACGACCACTCTGGCGGCGACCATGGTGGAGGTATTGATCTTATGTCCGGCCTACCGGGTTGGGCGCAGGCTTTGATCACATTGGGAGCCATTGGTTTTGTACTTTTTGCCGGAAGCTATCTGACAGGTCCCTTATTCCGCTTTGTATCCGGTGCGGGTCTGCGCGAGCTTTTCATCGCGGCGGCTTTGATGTTGGTCATCGGGATCGCAGTTTTGATGACGCTTGTCGGGCTATCGCCTGCTTTGGGGACGTTCCTTGCGGGCGTTGTTTTGGCGACAAGTGAATATCGACACGAGCTAGAGAGTGATATCGATCCTTTCAAAGGTCTTTTGTTAGGTTTGTTCTTTATTACCGTGGGCGCGGGCGTAGATTTCAATTTACTGGCCGCGAACCTTGGGAATGTTTTGGCAATGACAGTTGGCTTAATCGTTCTCAAGGCCGTAATCTTGTTGATACTGGCACGCATTTTCAGGGTACAAGGCTCGGACAAATGGTTGTTTAGCCTAGGATTGGCCCAAGCGGGTGAATTTGGTTTTGTTCTTTTGTCCTTCACCGTCGGTGCACAAGTCATCCCATCGGCGATTGCCGATCAGCTGCTTTTGGTTGTTGCCTTGTCGATGCTTCTGACCCCTGCATTGTTCATCGCCTATGATCGTCTAATCGCTCCTCGGTTCAATAATACCCAAAACCAAGAAGCGGATGACATTGATGAAAAAGGCAATATCATTATCGCAGGTCATGGCCGTTTTGGCGGGATCATAAACCGTATGTTGCGGATTAATGGCTATCAGACAACTGTTTTGGATTATTCATCCTCTCAGCTGGATATGTTGAAGGCCTTTGATGTGAAAGCGTTCTTTGGGGATGCGACCCGTCCTGATTTGCTACATGCTGCGGGCATTGAAGATGCGACAATGCTGGTGATTGCGATTGATGACAAAGACCACATCACCGAGCTTGCTCGCTATGTGTCGGAAAACCACCCTCATGTGAAAATCGTTGCGCGGGCAATCGATCGCACCCATGTGTATGAATTGTACGCTGCGGGCTGTCGTCAGATTATTCGTGAAACGTTTGACGGTGCTGTCCGTGCAGGTCGAAGCGCTTTGGAGGAGCTAGGGGTAACGCCCTATGAGGCGGAGCTTCGGGCTCAGGATTTCCGTGATCGTGATCTTGAGGCAATGATAGGCATGGCGCCTCATTTTGACCCTGAAATTCCTATCCACGAAAATCAGGCGTTTATTGAAGCGTCAAAAGTGTTTATAGCCAGATCCGAGCAGGAAATGAGTGGTACATCAAGTGGCGTGCATTCGCGGGCAACACGGGGATGGAACCCGCCTCGGGTGAAATTGCCAGAGGCAGAGGACGATAGCACAAGCTAGGTAAACGGTATGCGGATAAACGACACTGTTGAAATTCAAGATTGGGAGCTCACAGAACAGTTTATCCGCTCTTCCGGCCCAGGCGGGCAAAACGTAAATAAAACGAATTCCGCTGTCGAGCTGCGGTTCGAAGCGTTACGATCACCTTCTTTGTCGGATGCTATCAAATTTCGACTACAAAAAATTGCGGGCCGCCAATGGACCAAAGAGGGTGCCATTGTCATTTATTGCGATGAAACGCGGTCTCAGGCCCGCAATCGCGACATTGCCCGCGATCGGCTGCGCGCGATGATATCCGCCGCTCTGAAATCCAGAAAAAAGAGGATTGCAACCAAACCAACCTATGGATCACAGGTGCGACGGTTAAAAAGCAAAAAGATACGCGCGGACATTAAGGCAGGCCGCAAAGCGCCAGATCATGAGAGTTGACAGCGCCACAGAGTGACGCTGTCCTTTCCCCTCAAGCAAAATCAATATTATTTTCAAAACCAAGTGTCGCGAGTGTTGGCTCGATCCATTCGCCATCTTCATTTCGTTGTAACGAATACCCTTCTGGTGTTTCGTCGCTTTCTGAAACTTGTACGTCAACAGACAGAACACCAAGAGAGGCACCTTGGTTCCCGATGAATTGCCCTTCATAGGAAATAAACTCGATCAATTCATCCCCTCGAAACAAAACCATTCCGTCCGGCGAACCGTCTTGAATGTTATTTTGTCGTACAACGTAGAAATCAAAGTGATCCCCTTCAAAAAAATCGGCGTCACTTAGCAGGGCTGATGCATAGGTGCTACCGTTTCCACCGTTTACGAAATCCAATCGAACGTCTGACACGTCTGCATATTTTTCAACCCGGATCTCGACAAATTCGTTGTCGTCCTGTCCTGCATCATCATAGTGAAATTCGTTGATCCGAATTTCAAACCCGTTTTCTGATGTATTTAAATTGGCATAGCCTTTGGTGGCTTCGTTTGGAAGGGTCCAGACCCCAAAGTCATTACGTTGAAGCGATTGGGTTTCAGTTGTTGTGATGCTTTCCGCAACATTAATGTTATTGGAACTCAGACCCTCTGCAGGGCCGTTTTTGGCGATAAATTCTCCTTCATACGACAAAAATTCGACAACCTCGCCACCCTGCACGAGTGCTATACCATCAGGTGTCGAGCCGGCGTTTTGAATCCCGTTGACAGGTAAATCCCAAACGTAAAAGCTATGGTTTCCATCATAAGTTGGATCCAAATCGGCAAGCTCAATTTCATTGTACAGCCGACCTGTGGATCCATTGTACAAATAGATAGAAGCGTCCGTGACGTCGAACCCAAGGGATGTTCGGATTTCTACGAATTCATTCGCATCCGTACCGGCATTGTCGTAGTGAAACTCATTTATGCGGATTTCGTTTGAAAGCGGAATGTCATTCGAGACGCCCATTGAGTTTTGAACAGGTGTGCGCCATGTCCCATCGGCTTCTCTTTGCAACGAATGACCAATCGCTGTATCGGCCGCTTCTGTGGTTTCCATCTGCGCTGCAAGAAGGCCCTGTGCCGATCCTTCTTGGCCATAGAGCGCGCCGCCATAGGACAGGAACTCAATCACTTGCCCTCCATTTGACAAAGCAAGGCCTGAGGTTGGACCGTTCGAAAGGTGATCTGCTTCGAACTGAATAACATAGTAGTCGTATCCCGCATCCTGCGTGCGGCGCGCATTTTCCAAATTCAACGTGTCATAGACGTTCCCCTGATCATCATATAAATCAAGTGTAACCTGAGAAACATCATCCCCCTTTTTAATTCGCACCTCAATGAATTCGCCAACATCTTCCCCCACGTTCTGGTAGTGTATCTCATTGATGCGTCCTGAAACGGGCGGAATTTCGTCAACGTCTGTAACGGTGATCGAAACTTCCTGAGTATCAACCCCGCCAAACTCGTCTGTAACGGAGATTTCAACCGAATAAGTATTATCCGCGTCCGCGTCTCTTGGCGCTTCAAAATCTGGGGCGGCTACGAAACTCAGGTGACCGTCCTGATCTATTGAAAGTAAAGAGGCATCTGGTCCACCGGATATGGCGTATTCCCCAAAGACGCCATCTAAATCAGAAAAAGTTGCCTGAGCAACGTAAGTCGTATTTTCGGTGACTTCGAATTCGGTCGAAACACTCAGGATCGGCGCATCATTTACACTGGAAATCCTAATATGTACCGTCGCGGTTGATGTGTGGCCGTTACCGTCAGAGATAGAATAGGTAAAGCTGTCTAGCCGCTCTTCTCCTTGCTGCAAAGCAGAGATATCCGCAGGTTGTGTATAGACTAGGTTGCCGTCTTCAATCCGTACACTCCCACCTTCTATCGTTGTTAGGTCAATGCTCACAAGCGTTAGACTATCTCCATCAGGGTCGGTGTCATTTGCCAACAGGGACGCAATCGTAAAGACGCTGGTCTCATTTTCCAAAACTGTGATCGTGTCGTCACTCGCGGTTGGTGCTTGGTTCTGGACCAAAGAGACCGTGACGTTGTCCCCTCTGAAATATGCAGCCTCGACGCGTATAAGAGTGTCTGTACCCCAGTCCGTTACCGACCTGTCTAGGCTGCGAATTTTGAAGTACATCTCACCGTTTTTCGAAAACTCCGTTATTTCATATTTCCATGAAGGTCCGTGAAAAATTGCGATATCAAATCCGTCGCCGCCATCTAGGTGGTCATTGTGCCGACCACCAACTAAACGGTCATCACCCGCGCCCCCATAAAGGCGGTCTTCTTTTCGCATACCCCACAAGTTGTCATTACCGTCGTCCCCAAAAACTACGTCTTGTCCGCGACCTGCAAACACTGTGTCATTGCCGGACCCGCCGTACACAGTATCGCGACCTCGCGCCGTGTGAATGAAATCGTCGCCCTCACCAGCATCGACGAAATCCCGACCCCATCTGGTTTTGATGACGTCGTCGCCCGCACCCCCAAACACCACATCATGCCCCCGATAGGACAGCAGCGTATCTGCACGATCATAGCCGTACAGAGTGTCATTCCCTAGTCCCGAAAAGACAAAGTCATCCTGAGATGTTCCAAAATAAACATCCGCACCTTTTGTTAGTTTTAGTTTCATATCCCCTCACTTTTCTGTGCCACCCGACACGTCGTTTAGTAAGAAGCCTATGAGTTTAATGATTGGTTAATCGCCTTCCGCAATGATTGTAAAATTGTCGAAAGCTATAAAATGCTGGGACTATTTCCCGTTATTTTACCTTGAGATACGACGACTTGCTGGCGGTCAATTTTCTGAATGACGGAAAAACAGGGCTGAAATTATGACATTAAAAGCACAATGCAGCTGCAATCTGGCGGAGTTTCGAAAAAATCGGTGCAAATGGTTTTTGTGCTAAATTATGACTAAAGTTGGTGGCGCGTCTTATGCGTTTGGTGGGGAAATTATGAATAATCAATTGAAATTGCGTCTCGCAATGTATCTGGCTGTTGTGGCTAAACCTGTTTTTGGGGCTCTTTTTGCATTAGCTTTCTTTGGAACATTTTTTCTATCAGAGGCCAATGCGCAAGATGGATGGCGCATCGAGGCGCACACTGGGCATGCTAATAAAGAATTGCTTAAGCGTAGCCTGGATTTCGCGAATGAGACGGATGATTTTCGTGATCTAGGTGGAGTGAAAATCGACATCAACAACGACGGCATCATTGATTTAGAGTCAGATACAACTTTCATTGTGAGTGATCAACAAGACTGGGATTCACGCGGCCAGCCGGACAAAACCCATGTCCCAATCTTCTTGGGTCTAGAGAATAAGAGGATCTCGTTCTCTGCCATTGCCAACGCTGTGGATGAAAACGGCGACCCAATCGACCCCATATTGGTCCCTGAGGACGCGTTTATCGGCGTAACGTCTAGTTATGCCCTAACGCCCAACTCTGGTATCGACCTAGCGGGTGTGAACATCAGAACATTGATGCGCCCTCGCGGCGAATTTGCTAACCGTCCGCTTGAAAACTTATCCATTGCTCATATCACTTGGCCCACTGGCAGTGGGGCCGCGGAATTTGTAAATCTGGATACAAGTGCTACCCCTGCAGGGGCTTCAAATGTTGATGGCACTGTCATACAGCCTTTGCCAATAAGTGATTCAATATCCGGATGTATCAAGCTTCCCTATAACATAAGTAGTTTTGAATTTCGGAAACGTGATCCAAAGTGGCTGGATTCTTCGGAAAATAGCTCGGGTCAGTATGCCAACGAAAGCATCAGCTTTGGGTATGAAATTCCGTCCAATGTGGGTGTCAAGAAAGTTGTCACAACAGAGGCCGCCGCCCCTTATGCCCGAGGAGAAATTGGGTATTATGACCTTGTTATGTCTAACGCTAGCGCGGACTCTTCTGCGATTGCCGTGTCAGTGGTGGATGATTGGTCGGGTGCATCAACCGCTCTCGAATTTGTAAAAGCAGTTGAAATTGACGACCTTGGACAGCACACATCAGCCGCCACTTATACGTATGACTCAGGTACAAATGCGGCCACGTGGACCGTGCCAAATATTGGATCGGATGAAACGCGAACCATGCGTGTCTATTTCCGTGTCAAAACCAACGCGCCTGCAGGATCATATGACATCGATTTGGCCAATACGGCATCTATGCCAAACACACAGAAGGCTGCGATGCAGGTTGCAGGTTACAACTGTGATTACAACACGGCAGGCTATAACACACTTATCGAAGATGGGTCTCTTACGAATACAGTTGTTGTTGAAAATACAGTAGCGACAATCGAAAAATCCGGAATATTCCAAAAAGGTGCCGACAATATTGGCTCTGTGGGGGATGAGGTCAATTATATGTATGTAGTTCGCAATGCTGGTGATACGGCTATCACTTACGCAATCGCTGAACTAAGTGCTAACTTTACAGGCAACGGAACGCTGCCTGCTCCAGTTTTCCAGCAGCCATATTCTTCAAATGCGACCTCGTCGGAGATTCAACCTGGCGGATATGCGCTATGGTTTGCAACTTACACAACCGTCGAACAAGATTTCTTGGATCAAACTGACGGAAACCCGATACTGAACCACGCACAGCTTAGCTATACGGCAATTCCTATAAACGACGCGTATGATGGCAATAACCCAGCCGAAGCTGGCGTGGACGATGGGGATCCAACTGTAGAAGTGCTATCCACTGACGCAGGCTCGGGGATCCAGGAGCCTACAGAAATTATTGTGCCTGTTCCAACTGCGTCCGTTACAGTGACCAAGTCTGTCGATCCTGACACTGACATTGTTTACAGTGATGGGGACATAATAACCTATACAGTCTCGATCGAGAATACCGGCGAAGTCATATTAACGGATGTATCTCCGCTGGATGCGGGTCCGACGATTGGGGGCGCTGCGGCGACAGGGTCGTTTACTGCGACGCGTGTGACGGAGGGAACAGATGGGGATAGCGACGGGGATGTCGACAGCCTAGCGGTTGGCGCGACGGCGGTGTTTGAGCTTGATTTTGCGGTCTCTGCGGCGGATGTGACGGCGGCTTTGGCCGAGGCGGATCCATTGGTTGCGATTGCGAACACGGCGTCGGCGTCGAGCACGCCACCTGCGGGCGTTCCTGCGACGGTTGTGACCGAGAGCGCGTCTGTGATGGCAGGGGCTGCGAACCCTGCTTTGACGGTGACAAAGACGATCCCGACGGCAACGGTCTTGGATGAAGACGGCGATACGCTGGCCTATGAGATTACGGTTGAGAACACGGGCAGCGTGACGCTGACGGATGTGTCTGTGACGGACGCGGGCCCGACGATTAACGGTGCTGCGACGAGCGGGTCTTATGTTGTGACGTTGCAAACAGTTGCGGGATCTGCGGCGGGCGCGGGTGAAGTCTCCTCGGGTGTTGTAAACAGCTTGGCAGTTGGCGAGACGGCGGTCTATGAGGCTGTCTATACGATGTCCCAAGCGGACTTTGACGCAGCGATTGCGACGGGCACCCTAAGCGATGTGCTGGTCAACAGCGCAACTGCGACCGGCAGCTTTGAAGGCACAGAGACAAACACCACGTCGAATACCTCGACGGTGTCCCAAGATGTGACCGCACGCCCAAGTTGGGCAGTTGTAAAGTCAACTTCAAGTGTTCCAACGCAAGCGGGAGATACACTCGACTATATTATCCAAGTCACAAACACAGGAAACGTCGATATTCTAAGTTTCGATGTCGTGGATCCGAAATGTGCGGCCTCTCCGGTTTATTCGGGTCCCGCCGATTCAGATGGCATGCTAAATGGGCAAGAAACTTGGACGTTCACATGTACATCAATCCCCTTGACCCAAGAGGATTTTGATACGGGTGAATTTGAAAACACTGTGACGCTGACAAACGGTGTCGCAGCAAGTTCAACCTTGTCGGATATTGAGGATACTGTAGTTACGCCTCTCACAGCAGCGCCGGCGATGAGTGGGTCAAAGACCTTTGTCAACGTTACGCTTGAAAATGGGCAAGTTGACAGCCTTGTTGACGCAGGAGATGTGCTGACATTTACCGTTTTTGTCGAAAACACGGGGAATGTTAGTCTGACTAATGTAACTGTGGCAGATGGCTTAGCTGATATGACATTCGGCGATCAAGCGGCACAAGGTGTTGCTCCGACTATCGTGCCAGATACGGCCGATTTGGCACCTGGTGAGAGCACTGAGTTCACCATAACTTATGAAGTCACCGAGCAAGATATAATCAATACAACCCTATCGGCGGATCCGTCGCAAGCGTTGGAAAATACTGCAACTGTGTCAGCCATACCAGTTCGAGGAAATATCGACCCAATCGAGGTCTCAGCATCGTCTGATGCCATTGTTGCGACATCAGGTGTTTCTATTGAAAAACTGATGGTAACTGACACAAGAGATTTAGTAAGCTCAGTCGAAGATGTTGAGATTGAAGCGGGCGCATCTGTTCAATGGCGCATTTTTGTCGAAAATCTTGGAAATGTTACTTTGAATTCCGTTGATCTAGGTGATCAACTGTCGCGTGGCGTCTCTGACGACCTGTCAAATGTTGGCCCTCTGGCTGTATCCTTTACATCAGCAGACTTGGGGTCATCTGAGGGCACTTTGAAGGTTGGGGAAATAGCCCAATACGATGTTACTTATACAGTGACAGATGCAGACATTGAGGCCGGTGGTTTATCGAATACTGCTTCTGTTACAAGCTCGGCGAATGGAACCGTTTTGGAGAGTGTTTCCTCGACGTCAGCGTTCACGGTTGTGCAGCGGGGTGGCATAGAGCTTGTGAAATCTGTTTCGATTGATCTTGGTGATGATAATCGTGCGTCGGCTGGTGACATCGTGACCTATGAATACCTTGTGACCAATTTAGGAAACGTGATTTTACGCGATGTTGTAATCGAGGAAACCCAAGATGGATTTTCCGGAAATATTGACGCTCTAAGCGAAATTGTTGTTGTGTCAGGGACACTGGATGCGGATGGCGATGAACTGCAAAATGACGTTGCGGTTGGTGGATCTGCTCTCTTCGAGGCCACGTATATCGTTCAGCAATCGGATATCGACGCAGGTGAATTGAGCAATGAGGCCTCGGCAACGGGAAGAGGCCCAGATGGTGGCATTTCGGTGACGTCAAAGCCTGAGCCGGGACCAGTCACAGAGCCAGGTGCACCAACAACGTTGACCTTTGAACAACATGCCGAGGTTGCACTTGCAAAAGTGGGTCTCGTGGATGGGCAAGAAGTTCAGGCTGCAATATTACCAGAAGACGCATACGGCACGACAGCAACTTGGAGAATTTACGTTTCGAATACGGGGAACGTTACGCTAACGGATGTCGCTATAACAGATATCCTAAACCGCGTTGATGGGGACCAAGTCACAGATATTTCTGATCTTGTAACGGTAACATTTGTTAGCGCATCTGAGGGGTCAATCGACGGTGTTCTCTTGCCACAAGAAGTGGCGATCTATGATGTGACACATGTGATCTCTGCACGGGATGTTCTAGCCGGTGGTCTATCGAACATTGCACAGGTCACAGCCAATTTTGCCGACCAAGAGGTAACAGCAGGACCTACGGATCCAGTTGTGTATACACTGCAAAGTGAGACGGGCTTATCCTTTTTGAAAACTTTTGTGGTGAATACTGAAGAAGGAAGAGTGGTCCAAGCTGGAGATACAGTTACCTATACCTACGAAGTGACCAATCTCGGCTCTACGCCGGTGATGGACGTCGTCATCGTCGAAGATCAAGCTGGCTTTGATGGTGATATCACCCAACTGACTGAGCCCCTGCACCTTTCAGGATTAGAGGTCATTGGCGGAGATCCCAACATAGGCGATTTGGCGCCAAAGCAAACCGCACGTTTCCAAGCAGAATATATACTAAGCGTTGATGATATTACGCGTGGCACGCTGTCCAATACCGCACAGGCCTCTGGGACCCTTGCAGACGGAACATCGGTTTCTGAAACGTCACATAGCGAAAGAGATCGGCCTGAAAGTGGCCCAACCTTGATTGCATTCGAACAGGTAGTTGACCTTGAAGCGCAAAAAGACCTTTTGGGAACGACGTTCCTATTCACGCATATTTACGACCTGAAGTATCAGATCAAAATTGAAAATTTGGGCAATGTTCGTCATTCGGCCTTGGCGATTTTTGATGATCTTGAAACGGTTATGTCACCAGCACGGTTGTGGGATTCATCGCAACTGAGTGGTCGTGACGCCGTGATTTCAGCACGCGGGTTCGACACTGGCACGATTAATCCGAATTTCGATGGTGCGGCGGACAAAAACTTATTGTCCTCTGATGCAACTTTGGACCCAGGAAGCGCTGCTTATATTGACATCACCGTTCGGGTTCACATCGGGCCAAAGCCTGGTCAGTCAGAAAGCACATTGAACTATCCAAGTAGTCCAAATTTCATTTCGGTTATGTCTGACTTCATAACGGATCCAATTACGATTAGCACAACAGGTGGCAAAATCGACTTTGATGGTGATGGAATTGAGGATGCAAAAGAGAGCAAGTCTGCCGACCGAGACCTAGATGGAATTGTGGATGCTGATGACTACGATCCGCATGGAATATTCTATTGCGAAGACTCTGGAGCAGTTGTGACAGGTGTTAAAGTGTCAATTACGGGTCCTTTGGGGCGCAATGATACTGTCGGTGAGGCTCTGAATGGAATTCGTCTGGTCAAAGATGGAACCGATGGTCAATACCAATTCTACTCTGAGGGTCTTGAAGGTGTGTTCACCTTAAACATTGAAGAGTTGCCTGGTGATGCAATCCTATCCTTGGATCATTTGCCAGAAATTGGTGCATTGGATGTCACGACAAGTGAGCAGTACGAAATTAACCTTGCAGGAAGTGCAACGTCTTTGGGGGATGGTATCACGTCACTTGGGTCTGGGATTTACGGACAAGAGGGCCGCCTGACATCTTATGAGCGGTCTTCAAACCCGAAATATTGGCTGCAGTTTAATATCGAAACTGGCGATCCAGATGTGATAAACAACAATATTCCGCTTACAAACTGTACCGAACCGTCCGCTGTTGTGGCGACAAAGACAGCGAATACAGCGACAGCAAAAGTTGGAGATGTGATCGCCTATACACTTACATTTGAAACGGACGGCTCTGGTGGACCTGTTCGCTTTGCTCAAGTGATAGACCAATTGCCAAATGGGCTTGGGTATATTCCTGGAACCGCAAAACTTGATAATGTTGCGGTTGAGCCAACGCTTAGTGACGGCAAGATGACGTGGTCAGACGTTACCGTGCTGGCGCAGGGTGATGTAACAATTTCATACCAAGCCCGCGTTACGGCCGAGGCTCCAACAGGTAACCTTGTCAACCAATCTTGGATGACTGACCAACATGGCGAGAAATTGTCAAATGTCGCCACCGCAGTTGTTAGCCGTGTAGCTGATGCCATGTTTGACTGTTCGGATGTTGTTGGAAAAGTGTTTATGGACCTCAACCGGAATGGCATTCAAGATCAGGGAGAAACAGGCATTTCTAACGCGCGCATTCTTGCCTTGGATGGGACAGTTGTGACAACAGACCAGAGTGGTCGGTATAACTTGCCATGCGCGGCACTTCCGAACCAGCGCGGATCAAACCTGACGCTAAAGCTTGATACGCAAAGTCTTGAGGATGGAATTGCACCTGTATCACGTAACCCTGTTGTGACACGTGTCACTGCAGGGAAAGTTGCAAAAATTAACTTTGCCGTCGCGCCGCACCAAGTGGTTGTGCTTCGTCTAAGTCAAGCCGCATTTGATCCAGAAACGGGAAAAATGACTCAAGAATTAGCAAATAGTTTCCCAACGCTCGTTCAGCATCTCAAGCTAAAACCAAGCATTCTCCGAATCGAATTTCTTGCGACCAATGGTCAGAAATCTGATTTTAGAAACAAAATGCGTGGGATTTCTGCCGAAATTAGACGTTTATATGGTGTGAATACTGGATCGCTCCTTCACATAGAACAAGAATTGGTGGATAGAATAGAATAAAACAGGGGACCACAGATAAGTGGTTTGCGGTAAATGAAGTACGGGCAAAAAATAAAAATCACTGTTTCCGCCATCGCCTTATTGGCTGGCGGAGCGGTACAGGCGCAAGATTCTGGTTTTTCTATTGGGATAGATAACGAGGTAGTCGCGGGTGATCCTGAATTGGCGGCTATGGATGTATCACCAGTGTCTGATCAGGCAAAATGGCGCTATGTCGGTTTGATTGATTTCACATTGGGAAAAGAATTCTCGACTTCATCCGACTCGAACAGTGGAACACAAGCATCCTATTTTAATTCTGGCCGTGTCGCCGTCTTCGTGGATGGCGTTACGGACACAGGCGTTTCTATTACTGCCTCCGCCGATACAGGCGAAGATGAGCTTTCAAATTTGTTCCGTAACTGGGACGAAAAAGACGCTGAGGGATTGTTGCGCCGGATCGACCCTGATGACCAGTATCCAGTTTACGGTGATGATTCCACTATCGAAGATCTGACTCCAACGGATGGTAAATTTTACTTAAAGGCGTCCAAGGGTGAAAATTTCCTTATTTGGGGAAATACCAAAACACGGCTTGATGGATCGCATTATCTTGGCAATGAACGTGCTTTATACGGTTTATCATTGCACGGAGAGTCTGATGCGAAAACATCTACTGGCGATGCACAGGCAAGCATAACCGGATATGCCTCGCAGCCAGATCGCCTTCCTCAGCGTGATGTATTGCGGGGAACCGGTGGATCACTTTATTTCACACGCCGGCAGGATATCTCTGTTGGCTCTGAAACAGTTTCGATCGTGCGCCGCGACGCGGTAACGGGTCGCGTCCTTAGTTTTGAGCGTCTGGATCCAGGTGCAGACTATGACATGAATTATATTCAGGGGTCCGTTGTTTTGAACAGACCTCTGGTAGGATCAGAGCAAAGTGGCAATGTCGTTGTTTCACAGTCTGGCGATGACGTAACTGTCGATCTGGTGATCCAATATGAATACACGCCAACGTCAAGCGACGTTGACGGTATGTCCTATGGTGCACGCGCCGAAGGGTATATCACCGATACAGTGCGTATCGGGGCAACCCGCACTGTTGAAAACACGGGTTTGGCGCAGCAAACAGCTGATGCAATCGATATGCACGCGACGATCGGAGAAAATTCTTACGTGGCGGTCGAAGCTGCCCGCACTCGGGGACCGGGTTTGGGATCGTCGTTCTCTCAAGATGGTGGTTTGGTTGTTGATGATGTTTTGACAGCGGGCACCGAAAACGTCGAAGGTCGTGCAGTCCGTGCTGATGTTCAGGTTGATCTCGCGGATTTAGGTTCGAAGATGGAGGGTGACATCCGTGCCTATCTTGAGGATCGGACTGCTGGGTTTTCTACACTTAACGACGAGGTCGCAGCGGATGAACAGATGTCCGGTGTCGCCGTTACTCTTGCACCAGCTGAGGGCCAAACACTTCGTTTAGCGTATGATGATTACGCCTCAGATACCGGTGCAAAAAACCAACGCATTTCTGGAAGCTATGAAGCGCAAGTTTCAGATACTGTTGCTGTGGCAGTGGGTCTTGAACAACGCAACACGACATCCGAAACTGGTGCTGAGACACAGCAAACAGACGCAGCATTGCGTGTCACCTATGCGCCGACTGAAGATGTGAGCGTATACGGGTTTGCCCAAGACACAGTGCGAACTTCTGGTGATGTCTCAAATAATCAACGCTATGGCATTGGTGGTAGCTATGTCATTGGGGCAAATACAACCGTTTCTGGCGAAGTCTCAGATGGCACCGCTGGTGTCGGTGGACGTGTAAATGTTACATATGCCACAGAGGGCGGTGACACGTATTATGCCGGCTACGAAGTTGATCCTGCCAAAAATGGTGGCGGACAAGATGGATCTGGTATTGTCATCTTAGGGGCCAAGACACAGATCAACGAACGCACATCAACCTTTGCAGAAAGCCGTTTTGATGTGGTCGGAACAGAGCGCGAAACATCAAATGCATTTGGTGCCGAGTATTCGCCCGCGGATGGTTGGGTGTTAGGTGCAACCGTGCAACAGGGCCGTGTTACCAGTGACGCAGGTGATTTTGACCGAAACACTGTATCATTGAGTGTTTCGTATAACCAAGGCGATGCCCTGTCTGCCCGTCTGCTTGGCGAATTCCGCCAAGATCGCGGAATTTTAAGCGGGTCCAATCAAGATGCGGACATGATGTTGATTGCGGCAGATGTTAGTTATCGCTTGTCTGAAAGCACCCGCCTATTGGCCTCTGCGTCACACGCGAAAACAACTGTGCCAGCCTCGAACACAAGCTTACCAGAAAGTGAATATACCAAGGCCTCAATTGGGTTTGCGTATCGTCCGGTTGAAAACGATAAACTCAACCTGTTGGCGCGGTACACCTATTTTGACGATCAGCAGGGCCAAGTCATCAACGGCACAGGACAGCAAAGTGATCGTCAAAAATCGCAGGTCTTCAGCATTGATGCGAACTATCAGCTCGATGCAAATTGGATGATTGGTGGAAAGATCGGCTATCGGATGGGCGAGACTGCTGTATCTGGATCCGATATGTTCACCGACAACGAAGCAATGCTCGTGATTGGTAATGTGCGCTATACGGTTATGAACCAGTGGGATCTGTTGGCCGAGTATCGCGTTTTGGATAGTAAATCGACCCAAACGCGGGACGAAGGTGCTTTGGTCGCTGTCTATAGACATCTTGGGGACAATGCAAAACTGGGCGTTGGATATAACTTCAGCACGTTTAGTGATGACTTGTTAGATACCACCAAGGACGACGAAGGAATATTCTTGAACTTGGTTGCAAAATTCTAGATAACGCAACAACTCACAATGTGCCGGCACCCTGAAAAAGGTGTCGGCTTTTTTATAGCTTGTTTTTAGCAAGATCCTTGAATGTCTGTCGCAAACTTGGTTCTTTGACCATCTTTGCCGCGCGTTTTGGTTTTACCCATTTTAATTTGCGCTGTCCGGCTTCGGGGAATTTCGTCTTAAATGTCTTTGCCTCAGCAAGATACGTTTTCACAAAGACAGGCTTGTTTTTGGATTTGCGATACGCTTTTTCGTAAAAATACGTTCCAATCCTCTCAACAGATCCTTTTATTTTAGCAAGACCTGCCTCTTCCCAAGCTTCTTGCAGGGCTGCTTTGCTATCTGGCTTGCCCTTCATGGGCCATCCTTTTGGAATAACCCAACGGCCGGTTTCCCGGCTTGTGATCAATAAAACACGAGGTCCGGACTTCTTCATTTTGTAAATAATGAGGCCGACTTGTTTATAAACAAGTTTCTGAGAGATTTCAGATTCTAGATCAGAATGTTTCAATTGTGCGCTCGGATTGACCGGTTTATCCGGTGCATTACTTTCGTTGATACCCGCATATAATATCAGTTTGCAAAATATATGCAAACTCTTGAAAATTCGCGTATCCTTTTTGCCTTAGTTGGTAAATAGATCGCAATATCTTGCACAACGAAGAGGAACCTCCTACATCTTGGTTTGAAAGTGAGGATCAACAAATGATGGCAATTTACGGACCTTTGGCTCTTATTCTGAATATCGTGTTCTATATCATGATTATTCACATCATCATGAGCTGGTTGATCAATTTCGGTGTTCTCAACATGTATCAACCTGTTGTTGCCCAGATTTGGCAAGGATTGAACCGGATGCTAGAGCCGATTTACACGCCCGTTCGTCGTATTTTGCCCGACACCCGTCCGCTTGATTTAGCGCCCTTAGCGGTATTCGTCATCGTGATATCACTGCGCGATTATATCCTGCCGACATTGCTGTTTTAACTGTCTTTCAAGGCTTGCGTTGATATCTGTTTCATGGGACTCTGCCAGTGAGCAGAACTATCACAATAGATATTAACACACATGTTAGACGCATCGCACGTCCTACAACAGGTATTTGGCTTTGACCAATTTCGAAATGGTCAACATGAGATCATCTCAGCAGTACTGCGGGATGAGCCGGTATTGGCAATTATGCCAACCGGTGGTGGTAAGTCATTGTGTTATCAAATTCCGGCGTTGACCCGTGCGGGAACAACTTTGGTTGTGTCGCCTTTGATCGCCTTGATGCGAGATCAAGTTAACGCGCTGCGTGCGAATGGCGTGGCTGCACGGTATCTATGTTCGGCCTGTACCGAAAACGAAGTTTCCCAAACACTTCGGGAACTTGAACAAGGCGAGGTGCGTCTGTTGTACATGGCGCCAGAACGTTTGGCCTCGGAACGGACTGTTTCCATGTTAAAACGCGCGAATGTCGTGCATATCGCCGTAGATGAGGCACATTGTGTAAGCCAGTGGGGACACGATTTTCGGCCGGATTACCTAGAAATCGGGCGCCTAAAGCGTCGATTGAATGTGTCCATTAGTGCTTTTACCGCAACCGCAGATGAAGACACGCGTTCTGAGATAATAACCCGTCTATTCGATGGCGAAACTCCAAATGTGTTTTTGTATGGTTTTGATCGGCCCAATATCCACCTTAGCTTTGCCGCCAAAGACAAACCTCGGCAACAAATCCTAAATTATGCTGTTGCTAGACGGGGAACCGCAGGAATTGTGTATTGTGGTACGCGTGCAAAAACAGAAAGTCTGGCCAAGGCATTGCGTGATCATGGATTGGACGCTGACTATTATCACGGTGGGATGGACCCCCAAGATCGCGCACGCGTTGAGAAACGGTTCAATACCGAAGACGCGCTGATTGTTGTGGCAACTGTGGCCTTTGGCATGGGCGTTGATAAGCCGGATATTCGTTGGGTGGCCCATGCGGATTTACCCAAATCAATCGAGTCATATTACCAAGAGATTGGACGCGCAGGACGGGATGGCGCAGATGCAGAAGCTTATTGCCTCTATGGGGTTGATGATATTCGCCTTCGCCGTACTCAGATAGACGAAAGCCTAGCGCCCCCTGAACGCCGCTCAGCTGATCATGGACGGCTAAACGCTTTGTTGGGGCTGGCAGAAACCGTTGGATGTCGGCGCGTGGCGCTTTTGTCTTATTTCGGCGAAGGCTCGACACCTTGTGGGAATTGTGATGTGTGCTCATCGCCGCCTGACACCTTTGATGCCTCTGTCCCCGTTCAAAAAGCCCTATCAGCTATTTTGCGGACAGGATCAAGTTTTGGCTCACAGCACCTTGTGGACGTTCTTGTTGGCAAAATGACCGAGAAAATCACAAAGTTCGGACATGAAGCTCTTCCGACTTTTGGGGTGGGGCGGGATCAAACCGCACAGTATTGGAACTCGGTTCTGCGCCAAATGATGGGCCATGATTTGGTCCGCCCTGATAGAGAAAAATTTGGGGCGCTTGTGATGACAGAAAAGGGTCGTGAAATCCTAAAAGGTGTGACCCAGATTACGTTCCGAAAAGATAGCTTTGCTGCAGTATCCGGGCGCCCAAAAGTGGTTTCACTGGTGTCGGATGAAGATGCGCCGCTTTTGTCGGCCCTCAAGGCGAAACGCCGTGCTTTGGCTGAGCAGGCAGATCTTCCTGCGTATATGATATTTGCGGATCGGACCCTTGTTGCTATGGCGCAAGATCGACCAAATTCGTTAGATGAGTTGATTAAAATTCCGGGGGTAGGGGCAAAAAAACTTGATCGGTACGGTCAGGCATTTTTAGAGGTGATTTCGCCCCAAGTAGGACAAAAGGTTCATCCCAAACGCAGAAAACTTGCGGTCTCGGGTGCGGGCTCTGTGTTTGATCGTCTGATCGAAGCACAGGCATCCTTGGTGCGTGGCCCCCATGGACTTGATAAGCCTCTCTCTTGTTCGGCATCCGCTTTGGCAAAGTTATCGCAACTGCGTCCCTCATCTCTTGCGGATATTGAACGTCTCCTTGGACCTAAAAAGACAGAGCGGTTTGGCATTGCATTCTTGGAAATTCTTGAACACAGCTGAACGGTGTGCCCCTAAGGCACCGCCTTAGGGAGCGTCCAAAGGGCCTCGATGGCCCTGCGGACGCTTGCCCTTTTCAAAAATTCACATATGTCAGAGATATCAAAGAAAAGGAGAACAAATGCTCGTCGTTGTGTCCCCAGCCAAAAAACTCGACATGTCTCCCGTGGACGTGCCTGAATGTACTCTGCCAACCTTCCAACACAGGGCCATAGAATTGGCTGGTGTCGCCGGTAACTTATCCGCGGCCGAGTTGTCCAAGTTGATGCACATCTCGGACAGCCTCGCAAAGCTGAACGAAGACCGCTTTGCAAATTTTGGCTCACAAGAGAAAAAAGCCGCGCTCTATATGTTTGCAGGGGATACATATACGGGACTTGATGCGGCAACTTTGACACCAGACGCAGTGCGCTGGGCACAAAGTCATTTGCGTATTCTATCCGGACTATATGGCCTTTTGCGGCCGCTGGATGAAATGGAGCCGTATCGATTAGAGATGGGCAGTAAGTTGAAAACGGCGCGGGGCAAATCCTTGTATGAGTATTGGGGGGACACACTTAGCCACGCCCTCAACACCCAAGCCCGTGAAACCGGAGCGCAGGTCTTGGTCAATTGTGCTTCTAAAGAATACTTTACGGCGGTTGATCAGACCGCTCTTGACCTAAAGGTGGTGACGCCGAAATTCCTAGAGGATACAGACAAAGGCCCTAAGATCATTAGCTTTTACGCAAAACAAGCGCGTGGATCTATGGCACGTTTTGTGATTGAAAACCGCCTTACTGATCCGACAGGCCTCCAGGATTTCTCAACAGGCGGATATGTGTATCAACCTGACCAATCAACGCCTGAAGAACCGGTATTTTTACGACCTTCTGCCTAGGCATTTTGTCCTCGTGACATCTTGGGTTTGCCTGCCTATATAGGCCAAAACAGATTGCATAAGGATTTCATCATGACCCTACAGGTTTTTGGGCACAAATCACCGGATACAGACTCGACTGGTTCTCCTATTATTTGGTCGTGGTATTTGAACGAGGTCAAAGGCATCGCGGCAGCGCCTAAATTATTGGGTGAACCCAACACAGAGGCTGCTTTTGTTTTAGAGCGTTGGTCTTTGGATAAACCGGAAATTATTTCGGGCGTCGACACAGGTGCGCCTGTGGTCATCGTTGATACAAACAATCCCGCCGAATTGCCTGATAACATCAATGATGCAGATATTCAGGGGATCATCGATCACCACAAGTTGGTGGGCGGTTTGGAAACCAAAGGTCCGATTGACATCACAGTGCGTCCCTTGGCCTGCACGGCAACCATCATGTACGATCTGATGGGTGACGATGCCGCTAAAATGCCAGACGCAATCAAAGGCGCAGCATTGTCGTGCATTTTGTCCGACACGTTGGAATTCCGCAGTCCAACCACAACCGAGCATGACCGCGCGGTTGCGGAAAAATTGGCCTCTGATCTGGGTATTAACATTGCGGATTACGCGGCTGAATTGTTCGCTGCTAAATCTGATGTCTCGGCGTTTTCAGATGCCGAGTTGATCCGCATGGATTCAAAAGAATATGAAGTCAGCGGCAAGAAATTCCGTGTCTCTGTGCTGGAAACTACAGCTCCGGAAATCCCTCTTAACCGCAAAGACAGCTTGATGGAAAGCTTCAAAACTGTCCAAGCAGAAGATGGCGTTGATCAGGTACTCTTGTTTGTTGTGGACATCATCCGCGAAGAGGCGACGTTGTTGGTGCCGAATGATCTTGTTAAGACGGTTGCAGAGAAATCCTTTGGGGCGTCTGTGTCTGGGGATACGGTTGTTCTGCCCGGTATTATGAGCCGCAAGAAACAAATCATCCCAAATTTGGCCGTCTAACCAACGCTATTCAATCAATGTGCCCGCCGTCATGTTTAGTTGTGGGCACATTTGCGGTATTCAATCGCTTTGCGTCTGTGATATGCCCTGCGAAGATAAAACTCATATGCAGGGCCATATCCCAAATGCCGCAGATAATTCAAAGCCTCTCAGATATTTCGCATAACTATGATGCCCTATTCGTTGACCTGTGGGGATGCGTTCATGATGGGATCAAGGCGTATCCCGCTGCGGTAAAGGCGCTACAGGACTTCCGCGCGGCAGGTGGAAAGGTGGTCTTAGTCACCAACTCACCGCGTGCGCGGAGTGGCGTAGAAAAGCAACTTGTCGCCTTTGGCGTGCCCGAGGATGCATGGGACACCATCGCCACATCCGGCGATAGCGCGCGGTTTGCGATGTTTAATGGCGCCGTTGGACGCAAGGTCTACTTTATTGGCGAACCGCGGGATCATCGGTTTTTTGATCCACTGGCCTTAGCCGATAACCCCGTAGACATCGAGCAGGTTCCTCTATCCGAGGCCGAAGGAATTGTTTGCACTGGTCCCTTTGATCCTTTGGCAGACCCAGACGTGAATCGCGCAGATTTTTTGTTTGCCAAAACCAAAGGCCTTAAGTTTTTATGTGCCAACCCTGACATCGTGGTGGATCGAGGAGAAACCCGAGAATGGTGTGCCGGTGCTCTGGCGCAGCTCTATACTGAGATGGGTGGAGAAAGCCTATATTTCGGCAAGCCTCATCCCCCGATTTATGATTTGGCCCGTAGACGATTGGCCGAACTTAGCGTTGATGTGCCGGACACGCGCATCTTGGCTATTGGGGACGGTATTTTGACGGATATCAAAGGTGCCGTAGGTGAAAACATTGATAGCCTGTTTATCACGGGCGGTTTGGCAGCGCAGGAAACAAAAACGACAGATCAGCCTGATGCAGAGGCGCTTGAGGCGTTTTTCGTAAAAGAGTTTATGTCGCCAACATATTCAATCGGGTTTTTGCGCTAGTTGCCATTTTTCTGCGCTTGCAAAGTAATATAATTTCGCTTAATCAGTATCTGACGAACAATAATAACCTACGAGATTCGGAGGGTCGAATGTTGGATAATCTGCCGCGCGGAACAATTTGCATCGAAGATATTGAAATGGGCATGACCCGCTATCTGCGCAAAGTCGTGACCGACAAAGATATCCAAATGTTCGCCGAGGTTTCAACCGATCATAATCCGGTGCATTTGGATGATGATTATGCTCAAGACACAATTTTCGAAGGGCGCATTGCCCATGGTATGCTGACAGCGGGACTTATTTCTGCGGTCATTGGCGAACAACTTCCTGGTCATGGCACAATTTACATGAGCCAAAACCTCAAATTTTTGGCCCCTGTACGACCCGGGGATCTTGTTTACGCAGAGGTCGAAGTTACAGACATCGAGATTTCAAAACGTCGGGTCAAGCTAGGCTGCAAATGCGAAGTTGATGGAAAAAAGGTATTGGTCGGCGAAGCCATGGTCTTGGCGCCCAGCCGCAAGTTCGACTGACTTTACAATCCTCTTGCACGTTTGCCGGTCACAGGCTAGGCCAAGCGTATGAGAATTATTCGTGACTATTTATATGTAGAGACTGCCGATAAAGGCGCCGTTGCTGCGATCGGAAATTTTGATGGTGTTCATCTTGGACATCAATCTATCATTTCTGTCGCAGAGCAGATTGGTGCAGATATCGGTGCGCCATTGGGCATTCTCACATTCGAACCACACCCAAGAGCGTATTTCGCACCGGATGCCACGCCGTTTCGTTTGATGAGCGCAGATGCCCGTGCGACGCGATTGCGTAAACTAGGTGTGAAACGTCTATATGAGATCAATTTCAACACGGCATTATCCGATTTGTCGCCGCGTGAGTTTGCAAAGAATGTGATTTGCGATGGCTTAGGGTTGCGGCATGTTGTGGTCGGGGCGGACTTCTGTTTTGGAAAAGGGCGCGCTGGAACAGTCGAGGACCTTAAGGCGTTTGGCCAAGAGATGGGGTTTGGCGTCACGATCGCACCTTTGGTTGAGTTTGAGCAAAGCGATGTTTCCTCCACCGCAATTCGGCAGGCGTTGACCGATGGTTTGCCCCGTCATGCGGCAAGCATTTTGGGTCATTGGCACCGGGTCGAAGGCCCCGTGATAAGCGGTGAACAACGTGGTCGTGAGTTAGGCTATCCAACCGCTAACATGTCGGTGGATGGTCTGCATCTTCCGCGGTTGGGTGTTTATGCCGTATTGGTTGATATTCTCGATGGTCCCTATGCGGGAACATACCATGGTGCCGCGTCCTTGGGTGTTCGACCGATGTTTGGCGAAAATACACCAAACCTTGAAACCTTCATTTTTGATTTCACTGGCGATATCTATGGCGCCAACCTTTCTGTTGGCCTTGTGGAATTTTTGCGCCCAGAATTGAAGTTCGATGGGCTGCAGGCGTTGATAGACCAAATGGAGCAAGATTGCGCACAGGCGCGCGATATTCTGGTGGCGCTATGACACAAGATCCTATCAATCGAAACGGTTTGTCCCACCGCTTTTGGGAGAAAAAACCCTTGAGCAAGCTGACCCCGCAAGAGTGGGAAGCATTGTGCGACGGGTGCGGGAAATGCTGCTTGAACAAGCTTGAGGATGAGGAAACGGGCGATGTGCATCTTACCCGTGTTGCATGCCGGTTGTTTGACGACAGTATATGCCGCTGTACCCAATATGACATCCGGCATCAATTTGTTCCGGAATGTATTGTGCTTGATCCGAAAACTATCGCGGAAAACGCATACTGGTTGCCGCAAACATGCGCTTATAAACTTTTGTGGGAAGGCAAGCCATTATACGAGTGGCATCCCCTTTTGACGGGTGATCCTGCCACAGTTCACAAGGCAGGCGTATCGGTCAAGGATATGACCGTCGCCGAATTCGAAATTACCGAAGATGATTGGGAAGATCATTTAATAGAGGAGCCAATGTAATGTTTTTTGCATCAGACAACACGGGACCGGTACCACAACAAGTTTTGGATGCATTGGCAGAGGTAAATACAGGCTACCAAAGCGGCTATGGCGCCGATGATTATACGCAAAAAGCGGCCGATATGGTGCGTGATGTTTTTGAGGCACCTGAAGCTGCGGTCTATTTTGTTGCCACTGGAACCGCTGCAAACTCTTTGGCTTTGGCGTGTTATTCGAACCCTTGGGACACTATATTCTGTTCTCCAGTTGCGCATATTCATGAAGATGAGTGTAATGCACCAGAGTTTTATTCAAACGCCAAACTGACCTTGGTGGGGGACAGCGACAAGATTGATCCTGACGCTTTACGCCGTGCGATTTTGAACGAAGAAATCCGAGGTGTTCATGGTCCTCAGCGTGGACCTGTTTCAATTACGCAAATTACAGAAAAAGGTCGCGCCTATTCTTTGGACGAGATCAAAGCGGTTTGCGATGTGGCCAAAGAATTTGGATTGCCGGTGCATTTGGACGGCGCGCGTTTTGCGAATGCCATCCAGCATCTGGGATGCACACCCGCCGAAATGTCATGGAAAGCAGGCGTCGATGTTGTAAGCTTTGGCGGCACGAAGAACGGTCTTATGGGGGTCGAAGCGGTGGTTTTCTTCGATAAGGCAAAAGCGTGGGAGTTTGAGCTGCGCAGAAAGCGGGGCGCTCATTTGTTTTCAAAGCATCGCTACCTTGCGGCCCAGATGATCGGGTTCTTGCGAGACGGGCTGTGGCTTGACTTGGCGCAAAAGGCGAATGAGCGCGGTGCCCAGCTTGCCCAACATATCCGAGATATCCCGCAGACTGAATTGATGTATGAGCCCGCTGCGAATTTGCTGTTTTTCAAAATGCCAAGGTACCTACACCGTTTGGTTATGGCCGAAGGAGCGGTCTATTATCCTTGGGAAGATTTGGACGTAGGCAATGATGATGACATGGTGATCGGTCGCCTTGTTTGTGATTGGTCAAGTGATGCGGCAGATATAGATCGTTTTGCCGAAACCATTCAACGGTTCGCAAAATAAGTAAGTGAAACCTGAGTTAGGGACTGGGTTGCATAAAAAAAGAGTCGAGCGTAAAGACACGCCATGTTTACTATAGCCGCTTTATATCATTTCACCCGTTTCAACGATCACAAATCCTTGCGCACGCCTTTGCAAAAGAGATGTGACGAACTTGGGATTACCGGGTCTCTTTTGCTTGCCTCAGAAGGCATTAACGGTACAATCGCCGGGAGTGCAGCAGGTATTGAAGAGATTTTGAAATACATCCGTGCATTGCCGGGATGTGCCGATCTTGAGCACAAAGAAAGCACTGCCTCTTTGCCGCCGTTTCCGCGGATGAAAGTAAAGCTCAAGAAGGAAATTGTGACAATGGGACAGCCGGATGTTGATCCGGTTGCCCGTGTTGGCAATTACGTAGAAGCGAAAGAGTGGAACGAGCTGATCCAATCCCCTGATGTTGTTGTGATTGACACCCGTAATGATTACGAGGTGGGCATCGGCACATTTGAGGGTGCGATTGATCCCAAAACAAAGTCGTTTCGCGAATTTCCGCAATGGTGGGAAGAGAATAAAGACCGGTTCCATAACAAGCGAGTTGCGATGTTTTGCACCGGGGGAATTCGATGTGAGAAGTCTACGAATTACCTTTTGGGGCAAGGCGTCCCAGATGTGTATCATTTAAAGGGTGGCATTCTGAAGTATCTGGAAGAGATTCCACAAGAAGAAAGCACTTGGAATGGGGAATGTTTTGTCTTTGATGCACGCGTGTCCGTTGGGCACGGGCTTAAAGAAGGTCCGCATCAGTTGTGTTATGCCTGCCGGCGACCCATTATACCTGAGGACAAAAATCGGCCTGAATATGAGCATGGGGTGTCATGTCACCAATGTATCAACGAGACCTCTGAGGATGACAAAAATAGGTTCCGTGAACGCCAAAAGCAAATTCATCTAGCGCGAGAGCGGGGTGAGACTCATATGGTTGGCTATGATGGGAATTAGAATGGTTTCGAAGAGCGATGCTCTTCGATCCATGCGGGGGCGCTGACGCCCCCCGCACCCCCCGTCGAGTATTTCACTATCAAAGAAACGGTATTCAGGTCTTTTGCAACGCAAAAGACACCTTTTGATCCCCCTCGATGGGGGTGAGAAAGGCAGTTTATCTGGTGATGCGTGGGCGCCCTGAGACTTCGATTGTAATTGTTCCTTCGACAAAAACTTCGCGAGCTTCTGCGGTGGCTTTGCGGATATCGCGGTGGCTTTGGACATGGATGTCTGCGCCGCCTGCTAGTTCTGCTTTTGTTAAGGCTTTCGATGTTAGCGCGCCTTCTAAGTGGTCAAGGGCCTCGGATTCATCGTTGAAATCCAGAGGTCCATCGTCCAGATGCACTCGGTAGCGTCCCTCGGAAGGGGAGGTAACAGAGCCTTGTTCTCGGATTGTGACACGACCCACAACAGCGCCTATCGCATTTGCAACACCTGCATGCTGTGGCAAGATCATGTCGCACCCCATCAAGGTTCCAACCGCAGGGTAATATATCGGTGCCGATGCCCCCAAGCCAATGACTGGGATGTTGAGACCTGTTTTGATAGTCACCAAACCTGAATGATTACCGAGCCCTTTTTGCATTAGAATGTGTTGAGCAAGGTCACTGGGAGGTGCGTCAAACTCGTTATCTTCGGCAAAGGCGGTTTCCAGAAGAGCGAGCCCAGTTTGATGGGTGAGCCGTTCAACAATCATCTGAGCCAAGTGGCCAGGGTCATTAGATAAGATTTCTCCTGCACCTGTGCGTCGGCGGCCAAATAGAAGATGTGCTTTCTCAGCAGCCTCTGCATCCCAGTGATCTGCGTGCCCAAGGACATGACAGGCGTCTGAAGGAGTTAAGCCCGCAACCTGGATCAAACCTAGCGTCACAAGCCGCTGTAGGGATTGGGTCTCCATGCGTGTTTTCAAAACTCGAGCGAGCGGCTGTGCCGTTTGAGTGATCCGATCCAGGACTGTTTGGTCGCGGTCAGATAGGGTGACTTGTTTTTGTCCCATGACGCGGCGCACAAATCGGCCATCATATTCGTTTGGAACCGTTGACAAGAGTTGTTCATCTAGGGCTTTGTGCACCTCATCCGGATTTTCCTGTGCAATTAGGGACACTGGCACAACGCGTTTTGGCCCTAAGGTGACGCCGCCCTTTAGGCCCTCGGCCACAAAGTGGACTTCGCTATCCCCGCCCAATCCCGTTGTCCGCATGGCAACAGCTTCGACCATGGTACGAAAAGGGCCCACTTGTGCGCCGGCAGGGTCAATTTCCGGCCGTCCATTGCGCAGCAAGGCCACATCGGTTGTCGTGCCGCCAATATCCGAAACCAAAGCGGTATCTGCACCTGTCATCCAACGCGCACCCACAATTGAGGCGGCAGGGCCACTTAGGATCGTTTCGATTGGTTTTTCACGTGCGAGCTCGGCCGAGATCAGCGCGCCATCGCCTTGGACCACCATCAGAGGCGCGTGTATCCCGACAGACGCCAATTTGCTCTCTGCACTTTGAATGAGGCGATCGATCATGCCAATCAGGCGTGCATTGAGTACTGCGGTCAACGCCCTTTTGGGCCCGTTCAATTTCGCAGACAGTTGGTGTGATGCTGAGACAGTTGCACCCGTTCTTGAGCGGACTATTTCTGTTGCAATTTGTTCATGCTCGGGATTGCGGGTTGCGAATTGTGCGGCCACAGCATAGCCAGACAAGTCGCCGTTTTCTGAGAGCCAACTCTCAAGTGAGGGTACATCAAGTTTGCTTTTTTCTGACCCTGCATGTGTATGGCCCCCTGACAGCACAATATATGGGTCGCCTTTTAACGCGGCGAGCAAGCCATGTTTTTCTAAGTCACTTTCTTTAAACCCAATCAACACAAGGCCGACGCGGCCGCCATGCCCTTCGACCAAGGCATTTGTTGCCAGTGTTGTCGACAAAGATGCAAGGGACACTTGGGACGGGTCGATTTGTGAGCTGTTCAATACCGATTCTATGGCGCGCCCGATCCCAAGAGACAGATCTTCGCGCGTTGTAAGAGATTTTGCCGTCGCAATGACGTCCTTTTCATTACGGATCAACACCGCATCCGTATAGGTGCCGCCCGTATCTACGCCAAGAAATATGCTCATGTTGGTTCTCCATCGTCCAAGCAAGACATAATGTGGGTTCGCGTCATGGCGCGTCTGTTTGCGTCATTGATGCAAATTTAATCGGGCAATCGCCCATTGTGCGGCATCGGCAACTGTCGCATTTGAGTCCTCACATAAAGGACGAAGAATTGGGATTAAGTCGGATAGATTTGCATTCCCGATGGCATATAGAACATTGCGAACAAACCTATCTCGGCCGATACGTTTGATGGGGCTTCCTGAAAATTTCGCTCGAAATGCGCCATCGTCTAGTTGAACAAGCTCGGCCAAGTTCGGCGCGAGGAGATCCTCGCGTGCGTGATACCGAATGTCAGACGCTGCTTGTGCAAATTTGTTCCATGGACAGGCCGCCAAACAGTCGTCGCACCCGTAAATACGATTGCCCAAAAAGGGGCGCAGTTCAGGTGCAATGGGGCCTTTATGTTCAATGGTTAAATAGGAAATGCATTTGCGCGCATCGACAACATAAGGTTGCGGAAAAGCATTTGTCGGACAGGCCTCAAGACATCGCGTGCATGTTCCGCAATGGTCAATTTCAGGCGTGTCGGGCGCGATGTCCAGTGTGGTGAAAATAGACCCGATAAAAAACCAATTTCCCAAGTCACGACTAACCAGATTGCTGTGCTTGCCCTGCCATCCTAAACCGGCTGCTTGGCCCAAGGCTTTTTCCGAGACGGGGGCTGTGTCGACGAAAACTTTTACCTCGCCGCCGGCCTGTTCAATCATCCATCGCGCAAGGCGTTTCAGCCGCTTTTTTACCAGATCATGATAGTCCTTGTTTTGCGCATAGACAGATATACCGCCTTTTTCAGGATGCTCTAAAATCTCCATTGGGTCATGTTCGGGGGTATAGCTTTCACCTAGCACAAGGATTGACCGAGCCTCGGGCCACAATTCCGCAGGATTTCCACGCCATTGCATACGCTCGGTCATCCAACCCATTTGACCATGATAGCCAAGTGCCACATATTCTGCCAGTCGTGCTGGGACATGTGGGATGGCATCTGGCCTACAGACATAGGCCGCAGAAAAGCCCTCTGCCTTGGCCTGGGCGATCAGCTGATCTTTGTGCATTTGGTGCAAGTTGGTTGTGGAGAAGCTGGTCTCATCCGCTCAAAAATCCAAGTCATTGTAATGACGGGGCGGTGGAAAGCCTGGGATTTGATCCGCAAGAATGGACCGGAACGCAGGGCGTGACTTTATTTTTGCGTACCAGTCTTTGACAGTTTCAGACCTGTTCCAATCAACATCGGAAATATAATCCAAACAAGACAATTGCGCCGCCGCTGCAAAATCGGCAAGGGTCATGACATTGCCTGCCAACCACCTCCTGTGATCCAAAAGCCATGCCAGATAATCAAGGTGAAACTTAATACGCTTTGAACCGAGTTTTACATTTTTGCTATCTGGAAATCCTTGGCCAGTGATTTTCTTATGCACCCGCTCATACAATAGGTTTTGTGTGACTTCGGAATGGAACTTGTCATCAAACCAAGACACCAGTCGGCGCACTTCATAGCGTTGCTTTGCATCGCGCGGCATAAGGGCCGGTTCAGGGTAGAGGTCCTCAAGGTACTCACAAATCGCGCTACTTTCCGTGAGAATTTCGTTTTCAATTCGTAAAACAGGAACTTTGCCCGCAGGGTTGCGGCGCAAAAATTCCGCGGACTGTTCCCAATACTTTTCCTCTACCAATTCCACTTCGATCTTTTTCTCGGCCAAAACCAAACGGATTTTTCGGCAAAACGGTGAGAGGGGATAATGGTATAGTCTGTGCATCTGCATCTTCACTCATTCAAACGGTTGGTACTAATTGCCTAGATTTGAGGGATTTTTCAATCCTCGAAACACTTTGATCTGCCGTCCAAGAGAATTGTTGCCGCACCATCTTGGATAGAATTTGCACGTTTCATAACGAAAGGCGAAGGATCATTCGCAGAGCGAGCCTTGGGATTAGGGAGAATAGCAGCAAGTTTTGCGGATTGATATGAGGTCAAGTCGCGCGCGTTCCGACCAAAATAGTGCACAGCTGCGGCTTCAATCCCAAAGACACCTTCGTCAAATTCTGCAACATTTAGGTAGATTTCCAATATTCTACGTTTTCCCCACGCAACCTCGACGATTGGTGTCAAGACCGCCTCAAGCGCTTTGCGCAGCCAACTGCGATCTTGCCAAAGAAAGACGTTTTTCACGACTTGTTGACTTATGGTCGAGGCGCCTCGCGTGCCGCCGCCGTCTATGGCGGATCGGATTGCGTTCATGTCAAATCCCCAATGCAAACAGAAATCAGCATCTTCTGCGGCGACAACCGACCGCGCAGAGTACGGTCCTGTGTCATTGAGTGGGCTCCACGTGAAATCGACTGTGTCCAAGCGTTGTGCTTCCGACCAAATATAGGGTGTTGTGGGAATTGGAATGAAACGCAATCCTAGAATAACTAGGACTACAAAGACCGCAATCAATAGGGCACCTCGGCGCAGAATACGGCGGACCTGGTACATCGCACTTTGCGGTGTGGCGGGCTTCTTTTTTCCTTTGCTTGGCTTTCGAGCGGTACGTTCCATTCACTTGTGCCTATAATTTTAGCGAGAGGTGTACCTTTTTATTTGGGCCACGTCGATTGGCATACCGTTAAAACCTCTTGTAACGTCATTTAAAAAGGGCCCCTCAGGGCCCTTTTATCTATGGTCTATTCTGCCGGAACCGCCGATTGTTCGATTGCGATCGGATGGGCCAGTTTATCTAGCATTTCCTTTGGGCAGAGTTGAACAAAGTTATCTTTTTCAACATCCCAATTGCGTAATATATCTGCGGCTTTGACGCTGTAGGTTTCTTCTGCGTGACGCTCGATCAAGCCCTTTAGTTCGGCTTCCCAATGCGCGACACTGACAGGCGTTGTGATCAGTGTTTCTGGGTTGATCAGCGTGTCAATCTTGCCCTCTGGATCATAGATATAGGCCATGCCGCCCGTCATACCTGCACCAAAGTTTGCGCCGATTGATCCAAGGATCACCGCAATACCGCCGGTCATATATTCACAACCGTTCGACCCACAGCCCTCGACAACGACTTTTGCCCCCGAGTTACGCACAGCAAAACGTTCACCTGCGCGGCCTGCCGCGAACAAATACCCATCAGTCGCACCGTAAAGCACGGTGTTACCGATGATGGTGTTTTCAGCTGCAACCAATGGGCTGGCCATGGGCGGACGGACAACAATTGTGCCACCCGACAAGCCTTTGCCAACATAGTCGTTCGCATCGCCAGACACCTCAAGTTTCAAACCGGGGGCTGCAAAAGCACCCAAAGCCTGACCGGCCGAGCCAGTCAGTTTGACAGTTAGGTGATCAGGCTGCAAAGAATTGCGCATGCCAAAATTTTGGACGATATGGCTTGAGGTGCGTGTGCCCACAGTCCGATGCGTGTTTTGCACCGCGTAAGACAACTGCATCTTTTCCCCATCTTTCAGGAAGCGCGCCGCATCCCGCACGATTTCTGCGTCCAATGTGTCTGGCACTGCATTGCGTGGTTTGTCGCGGTTATAGATAATCTTTTCTGCGCCATCGACTGTGATCAGCAATGGGTTCAGGTCCAGATCATCTAGGTGCTCGGCACCACGGCTGACCTGACCCAACAGGTCTGCACGGCCAATCACATCATCCATGCTACGCGCGCCGATTGAGGCCAAAATTTCGCGTACCTCTTGGGCGTAGAATGTGATCAGATTCACAACCTTATCCGCATTACCGGTAAACTTAGCACGCAAGCTTTCGTCTTGGGTACAAACCCCGACGGGGCAAGTATTCGACTGACATTGACGCACCATGATACAGCCCATGGCGATCAATGCGGCTGTGCCGATGCCATATTCTTCGGCGCCCATCATCGCGGCCATGACAATATCACGTCCAGTACGCAGCCCCCCATCGGTACGCAACGTTACGCGATCCCGAAGGTTGTTCATTGCCAGCACTTGGTGTGCCTCGGTCAGACCCATTTCCCACGGCAGACCTGCGAATTTGATCGAAGTCGCGGGCGAGGCCCCTGTACCACCATTGTGACCTGATATCAGAATCACGTCGGCTTCGGCTTTGGCCACACCTGCGGCGATCGTCCCAACGCCGGACGCAGCGACCAATTTCACGGTGAC
>JALRHZ010000030.1 GCA_023259435.1 Paracoccaceae bacterium
CGCAGCGATAATATCTTGTGCAGGGGCAAGCTTGGTTGTTGTTAACAAATGGTCTTGTGCAAATTCGCTGAGGGCCTCACTCGGGACCTGTCCTGTCGCCAAAAGCCTGAAAACATCAAAAAGAGATAGATGATCCAATAATATCTTGAAGGGTGGGGTCAAAACATTCGCGGCCTGAGCGGACAGAACATAGCCGGCAAGAACGTCCGGATCTTCGAAATCTTCAACAAGGGTGCGGTTCGCCGCAAAATATTGCCCTGGAATTGGGATAATGGCTTGGGTGAGGTCAGGTGAAATTGTAATGGACCCTTCAGGTAGACCAAGACGTGCAGTCAATCTGCGCAAGGCGGGATCCGCGATTGGTGAGGCGCAGGGCTTGCCAGAAAAGGCAGACATTTCCATGAGGACGCGGGTGCCGACGTCCCGCTGCGTGACCTGCGGGACCACGTCGAACGCGTACTCTCGAATAGCCTGAGGCATCCAAAACACACCCAATCCGACGCTTGCCGCCAAAACGGCCACCAAAGAAGCTTTTCGCCCGCGTCCAGATTTTGGACGTCTAAGCTCTACAGTACGGCGCAGCTTTTCAATGGCCGCAACCATCTCGGTTTCATCTTCGGATATTTCTAAAATCTCACCGGGATCACCGTCAGGCGCGTAAATTGCGGGAAACTGACCTGGGTTTTGTCTCTCGACCGCGGCAATTGACCAATGCGCCAAGGCGCGCTCTTGATAGTCTTTTATTATCAACGAGGATTGCCCAATAGATACAATCACGTCAACACGCTGGGCATCCGGGCTTGCGCGCCAGAGGGCTTCTGCTTCAAGGCGTTGATATTGATGTAAAGCCGTTTTCAAAAATGAAATCTCCTCCGCACTGCTTTAGCACGGAGGAGCAAAAAGGTTCAATTTATAACCTTCGTTACTTAAAAGTTTTACGTAGTTCAAACTTTTGGATTTTTCCTGTCGATGTTTTTGGAAGCTCTTGGAACACAATGGATTTCGGTGTTTTAAAGCCTGCTAATCTTTCCCGCGCAAACGCGATCAATTCTGCCTCGGTGGCATCTGCATCAGGCAGTAGTTCCACAAACGCACAAGGTACTTCGCCCCATTTTTCATCTGGCTTTGCAACAACGGCACAGAGGGACACAGCAGGGTGCGCCATAAGGCATCCTTCGACTTCAACCGAGCTTATGTTTTCGCCGCCAGAGATGATAATGTCTTTGGACCGGTCAGCAATCTGGATGTAGGTGTCTGGGTGTTGAACCGCGATGTCGCCTGAGTGGAAATATCCGCCGGCAAAGGCTTCCTCTGTGGCTTTGGGATTCTTGAGATAACCTTTCATGACCGAGTTGCCGCGGATCATGATTTCCCCTTGGGTTTGGCCGTCCATTGGTACTTGGTTCATTTCGGCATCCATGACGGCGATAGGTTCCATCATTGGGAAGGCCACACCTTGACGCGCTTTGGCCGCTGCGCGATCGTCGCCAGTGAGCGTGCCCCATTTATGGTCATGCCAGACACATTCGGTCACATGGCCGTATGTTTCCGTTAGGCCATAGACATGGGTCACATTAAACCCAAGCTGTTCAATTTTACCCAAAGTGGCCGGAGCAGGGGGGGCGCCTGCGGTGAAGACTTCGACCACGTGATCAAAGTCACGGCGTTCTTCGGCTTTTGCATTCACCAAAAGATTTAAAACGATCGGCGCGCCGCCAAAATACTGGACGCCTTCATCGGCAATTGCGTCATAGATCGCTTTGGCAGAGATATCGCGACAACAGACAAGCTTGCCGCCGACCAGGGGCATCATCCACGTGTGGTTCCAACCGTTGCAGTGGAACAAGGGAACAATTGTTAGGAATGTCGGGTTCAGGGTCATGCGCCAGCTGACCACAGTGCCCATCGTCATCAAATATGCACCGCGGTGATGATACACAACACCCTTAGGACGGCCAGTGGTGCCAGACGTATAGTTAAGCGCGAGGCTTTCCCATTCATCCTGAGGTAAAACCCATTCAAAATTGGTGTCGCCGGTTGTCAGAAGCTCTTCGTAGGTTTGGTGACGTCCTGTGGCGGCAAAGCCTGCTTGTTCGTCTGGGACTTCGATAATGATCGGCTTTTCGCCTGTAATTTGCGCAACTGCTGCTTCGGTTACCTCAAGGAACTGGGTATCGGCCAAGACAACTTTGGCACCGCCGTGCTCAAAGATATAGGCAACTGTATCGGTGTCGAGACGCGTGTTGATCGTGTTCAAAACCGCGCCACAGGCAGGAACGCCAAAATGCGCTTCGGCTTGTGCCGGAACGTTAGGAATTAATGTGGCCACAACATCACCGGATGAGACACCTAGTTTTGTCAAAGCTGAGGCAAGCGCCGAACAGCGATCATAATATTCGGCATATGTTTTGCGATGCGTGCCATAGACCACGGCAGGATAGTCGTTAAATACAACCGCTGCCCGTTGAAGATGCGACAATGGGCTAAGCGCCACATAATTCGCTGCATTTTTTTCTAGCCCGGTTTCGTCTGCCATCCAACCCATGCTTTACTCCTCACTATAGGCATCTAACTTGGGCGAACATTAGTTTTAAGTTCGGGCTTTGGAAAGCCTCTCTTGCCGAAATATTGGTCCAAAAATCGTGATAAATTAGCCCATTTTACAAAGTATCATTTGATTTTTGGTGTCGCTTGGGCACGCCTTAGGAAAAACCTTGTGTCGCAATTTACAGCGCGGACATTTGATGCGTATAAACAAGCATGATTATCTCTCCCGGTCGACGCTATATATTTGTTCATATTCCCAAAACGGGCGGCACCTCAATGGCGCGTGCCCTTGAGGATCGCGCAATGGCAGATGACATTTTGATTGGGGACACACCAAAGGCAAAACGCCGCAAAAACCGTCTTAAAGATTTGACGCCCAATGGACGCCTGTGGAAGCATTCAACGCTACGCGATATCGAAGGAATTCTTGAGATAGACCAGATAAACAAGATGTTTGTTTTTTGTCTTGTAAGAAACCCTTGGGATCGATTGGTAAGCTACTATCATTGGTTGCAGGATCAGAGATTTGATCATCCTGCCGTGAAAATAGCAAAAACCGCGGATTTTAAGTCCTTTCTCCTAAACCCGATGATTTTCAAGCCGTTACAGCTTATGGATGCGGCCGCCTATGTGACGTTCAGTTCCGGCCAAATATGTGAGACCCATTTTATAAGGTTGGAAAATTTGGCAGTAGATTTACAGCCTTTAGAGGATCATTTGGGATTTCAGTTAGAGATTCCACAGGTCAATACATCAAAAAGGTCACGAAATTTTAGAGACTATTATGACACTGAGTTGCGCGATCACGTTGCCAGAATTTGCGCAACCGATATCAAAAAATTTGCTTATGAGTATTAGCATATGAATAAGCTTTTGATCATTGCGCCTTGGGTCGTATTGGGGGTTGTCGTGGCCGGTTTGTACGGTATTGCAAATAACCAAGTCACCTATACGCTTAGTCCCGAATTCTATCGTGAGTATAAATTCCTTAGTTTTGGGGTACAGGACATCCCAGGGTCAGACCGTTTGCGGGTCGCAGCGGTGGGGTGGTTGGCATCGTGGTGGGTTGGTTTAGTGATTGGTGTGATTATCACGCTGCCGGGAATATTTTCGTTTAATGCTGATATAAAATGGCTCTTCTTTTTGTATGTTGCCATTATTTTCAGCGGCTGTTTTCTGGGCGGCCTTGGGGCTTATCTCTGGTCGAACTACGGAAATGTCCCGTTTGTTTTATTGTCCTTGAACAAAGGCCATTTGTACAACCATGTTGGGTTCATTCATGTTGGTGTGTATGTTGGGGCAGCCTTCGGACTTATCGTCGCCTTCATTCACGCTATGGAACTGGCGGTAAAGATGCATCACGATTTCCACGATAGCAACAAATAGTGCATTGAGTGGAAAAAGGGGCGACTGTGCCGCCCCTCATTCTATTCTATCCGTAAAAGGACTTCCCGCTTTGTGCCATGTCTTTTAGCAGTGCAGGCGGTGCAAAACGTGGACCATGGGCATTGGCCAATTCCTCACACCGTTCTGCCGCATAAGGCGTGCCAAGAATATCAATCCAGCTCAACGGTCCACCGGACCACGGCGCAAAGCCCCATCCCAGAATTGCGCCAACATCACCTTCGCGAATGTCCATCAACACACCCTCTTCTAAGGCGCGAACCGCCTCTAGGGTTTGGACAAACATCAAGCGATGCTGGACCTCGATCAGGTCGGGCTGCACCTCTTTGCGTGGGTACTTCTCGGTCAAACCATCCCAATATCCCAAACGTTTTCCAGCCTCATCATAGGCAAAGAACCCAGCATTCGCTTTGCGGCCAAGGCGGCCTTGCTCTTCCATCCAAAAGATCACCTCATCCACAGCGCCATCAGGATAGGCATCGCCCATCGCCGCTTTGGTGGCGCGCGCAATTTTTGCACCAAGGTCGATTGAAGTTTCATCCACCAACTGTAGTGGCCCAACGGGGAACCCCATCTGACGGGCTGCATTATCGATTAGGGCAGGGGCAATGCCCTCGGCGACCATGCGGATTCCTTCATTGATGTATGGAATGATACAGCGGTTGGCATAAAAGAACCTTGCATCGTTGACCACAATCGGCGTTTTGCGGATTTGGCGGACGTAATCCAAGGCTTTGGCAACGGCTCGATCTCCGGTTTCTTTCCCACGGATGATTTCCACCAAAAGCATCTTTTCAACGGGTGAGAAGAAGTGAATGCCAATGAACTGATCTTGCCGTTTCGACGCCTTGGCCAGATCCGAGATCGGTAGGGTCGATGTATTGGTGGCAAAGATGCACTCCTCAGGGATCACAGCTTCGACCGCTTGGGTGACCTCTGCCTTGATTTTAGGGTCCTCAAACACGGCCTCGATGATCAAATCCGCATCAGACAGCGCCGCATAGTCCGAGGTCGCTGTGATTTTTGATAGAATTTGCTCTTTCTTTTCTTCCGTCGCTTTGCCGCGTTTGATCCCTTTGTCCATATAAGTGGCAGTATAGGCTTTGCCGCGTTCTGCCGCCTCTTGGTCACGATCAATTAGAACAACGTCAATGCCTGCTTGGGCCGAGACCAAAGCAATGCCTGCGCCCATCATACCTGCGCCCAAAACGCCAACTTTTTTCACGGTTTGATCCGGAATAGCCTCGGGTCTAACGGCGCCTTTTTCCAACGCGCCCTTGTTGATGAATAGGCTGCGGATCATAGCAGAAGACGAGGGGTTCATGATGATGCTTGTGAAATGACGTGCTTCAACCTTAAGGGCGGTGTCGAAAGGCACCAAAGCGCCCTCATAGACCGCGCTTAACAGGGATTTGGCGGCAGGGAATGCGCCCTTTGTTTTGCCATTAATCATCGCGGATGCGCCAACGAATGTCATAAATCCGGCGGGACGATAGGGCGCGCCACCGGGCATTTTGTATCCCTTTGCATCCCACGGCTTTAAGATATCCGCATCTTTTGCACCCAGCACCCATTCACGCGCGGCCGCCATTGGGTCGTCGCTGACCTCATCAATAATGCCCGCTGCTTTGGCTTTGGCGGGTGCTAATGTTTTGCCTTCTAGCAAAAACGGCGCAGCGGCCATCGCCCCCAACTTTCGCACCATGCGCGTTGTGCCACCTGCGCCCGGGAAAATGCCAACCATGATTTCAGGCAGGCCAATCTTTGCTTTTGGATTGTTTGCGGCAAAGATGCGATGGGTCGAAAGAGGAATTTCCAACCCAATGCCTAGGGCCGTACCCGGCAAGACAGAGGCAATCGGCTTGCCCCCTTTGTTTGTCTTTGGATCCATACCGGCACGTTCAATGCGGCGCAATGCGTGGTGCATGGACATGATGCCATCAAACACACCTTGGGCCGGATTGTCACCTGCGGCATTTCGCATATCCGCCAAAACGTTTAGGTCCATCCCCGCAGCAAAGTCTTTTTTGCCTGATGTGATAATGATCCCTTTAACGGCGTCATCCGCAATGGCGTCTTGGACCAAACGATCCAGCAACAACATTGCATCCATGTTTAAGACGTTCATGGATTTGTCGGCGCAATCCCACGTGATTGTTGCGATGCCCTCGGCATCTGTGACGCATGTGAAATCTGTCATGTCGAGGTCTCCTTATACACGTTCGATGATTGTTGCGGCGCCCATGCCTGAGGCGACGCATAGGGTCGCAAGACCCATTTCTTTATCAGAGCGTTCAAGCTCGTCCAAAAGCGTGCCCAAGATCATCGCGCCTGTTGCTCCCAATGGATGGCCCATCGCGATGGAGCCGCCGTTCACATTGACCACATCATGGTTCACACCAAAGGCCTGTTCAAAGCGCAACACAACCGAGGCAAAGGCCTCATTCACTTCGAACAAATCAATATCCTTGATCGTCAGGCCTGTATCGCGCAGGATTTTTTCGGTCACTGGAACAGGTCCTGTCAGCATCATGGTCGGCTCAGTTCCAATTTTTGCGGTTCCGCGCATGCGCGCGCGCGGCTTAAGCCCCCAGCGTTCGCCAAATTCTTTGTCCCCGATCAAAACAGCAGCAGCACCATCCACAATGCCAGAGCTGTTGCCCGCATGGTGAATGTGATTGATCCGCTCAAGATGGGGGTATTTCAACAAGGCAACCGCATCAAACCCAGGCATCACTTCACCTTGGTCTTTGAACGCAGGTTTTAACGCGCCGAGTGTTTGCATATCTGTGGACGGGCGCATGTATTCATCATGGTCAAGGATCGTCAAACCATTCAGGTCTGTGACAGGAACAACAGACTTGGCAAAGCGATTGTCATCCCACGCGGCTTTTGCCCGTCGTTGGCTTTCAACAGCCATTTCATCCGCATCATCTCGGCTAAAGCCATATTCGGTTGCGATCAGATCTGCGGAGATACCCTGTGGCACAAAATAGCGCTCCATTGCGATTGAAGGGTCAGTGGCAATCGCACCCCCATCCGACATCATCGGAACACGGCTCATGCTTTCGACACCACCGGCAATATATCCACGTCCTGCGCCACCTGCGACCTGATTTGCCGCAAGATTTACGGCCTCAAGGCCAGAGGCGCAAAACCGGTTGATTGATAGACCCGGAATAGCTTCGTCCAAATCTGACGCCAAAACGGCAGTCCGCGCCAAACAGGCACCTTGTTCACCAACTTGGGTGACATTGCCCCAAATCACATCTTCAATGGCGTGGCCATCAAATCCGTTGCGGTCCTTGATCGCGTTCAAAATGCCCTTTGACAGCGCAAGGGATGTCACCTCATGCAAGGCACCATCCTTGCGACCTTTGCCGCGCGGTGTGCGCACAGCGTCATAAATATATACGTCTTTCATCACTCTCTCCTTATGTCCTGTCAGAAGGATTTCCGGGCATCAAATCATAGGGATGCTTCCACCCCGGTGTTTCAGAAATTCGGGTCAGCCACCGGTCAATATTTGGCCAATCGGCACGATTGAACCCAAAAGGCTCATCATAAAATAAATACCCACAACAGGTGAGATCTGCGTTTGTCATTGCGTCTGACACGATCCAGTCGCGCCCCTGTAGGTGCGCATCCAACACCTGATAGGCCCCTTTCAATCGCCCTTGCATAAAGGCAATCACCTCATGTGGGCGCTTGTCCTCGGGGAGGAAGTTACACAAAAAGCGCGTCATTCCAGCAACTGAAGACAGCTTGTGATTGTCCCACAAGATCCAGCGCAAAATCTCGCGTTTTTCCTCTGCCGAGGTTCCGCCAAATTTGCCGCTCTTCTCAGAGATATACTCTTGAATGACAGCCGATTGTGTCAGGCGGACATCTCCGTCGACCAAAACCGGCGCCTCGCCCATTTCGTTGACCGTTTCACGATAGGCCTGTGATCGCGTTTCGCCATTAAAAAAATCTACCTTGATCGGGTCCCAATCAAGGCCTGACAGTTCAAGCGCCAGCGCCGCTTTATAAGAATGCCCGCTTTCGCCAAAGCAATATAATTTCATTGTCATAGCACCATCTCCCTTGTGTCGCATACATCGGATGTTTGATTGAGTATTTGGAGCAATAAGAAAGACTTATGTTTTCTTTTTGCTGAAAATACTCCCGCCGGAGGCATGCCACCTTTCATCTTGCTACGCCTTTTGTTTTTTTACAAATCCGCGCGCAATTAGCTCTTTCATAATCTCATTTGTGCCGCCGTAGATGCGTTGAACGCGTGCGTCCGTCCACATTTCAGCAACGGCGTATTCTTGCATAAATCCATAACCTCCGTGCATCTGCAGGCAGACATCAAGAACTTCTCCTTGGGTGTCTGAGAGCCAGTATTTTGCCATTGCCGCTTTCTCGATGCTCAGCTCGCCGCGTAAATGTTCAGTGACGCATTCGTCCAAGAATGCGCGCGCGACAGTTGTTTTTGTTTGGGCTTCTGCCAATTGAAAGCGCGTATTTTGGAATTGCATGAGCGTGCCACCGAAGGCCTCTCGCTCGTTGCAATAGGCAATCGTACGTTCAATCGCGCCTTCCATGGCGCCTACGGCGCCGCACCCGATAATCAAACGCTCTTGGGCCAATTGCTGCATCATTTGGTAAAAACCTTGGCCTTCTGCGCCGCCAAGAATGTTTTCTGGTGGGATCGAGACATTGTCAAAGAAAAGTTCAGACGTGTCACCAGCCTTTAGACCGATTTTGTCGAGGTTGCGGCCCCGCGTAAAGCCTTCTGCACCATCGGTTTCGACAACCATCAAGGAGGTGCCCTTTGAACCTTGTGTTGGGTCCGTTTTTGCCGCCACGATGATCAGATTTGCGTGCTGGCCGTTTGTGATAAACGTTTTTTGACCAGTCAGTTTGTAATCATTGCCCTCTTTGATCGCGCGGGTTTTGATGTTTTGCACATCTGATCCGCCTGAGGGCTCGGTCATTGCCAAAGCGCCAATTAATTCGCCTGTGACCATTTTGGGCAACCAGCGCTCTTTTTGTTCGTCTGTCCCATACGACAAAATGTAATGTGCGACGATTCCTGAATGTATGCCATGTCCCCAACTGGCAAGGTTGGCGCGGCTGCCTTCAATTAATATCACGGCTTCGTGGCCGAAATCGCCACCGGCACCGCCGTACTCCTCCGGAATAGAGGGGCATAAAAGCCCAAGCTCGCCGGCCTGTTTCCAAGTGCTGATGTCCATCTCACCTTGACTGCGCCAGCGGTCAAAATGCGGCGACCATTCATCGTTGATGAATTTCTCTGTCATCTCTTGTAGCATGACATGTTCATCGGTCATCCAAGTTGAGCGTTTTTGCATCCTATCCTCCGCGTGGTTTAGCGCGCTGCGGGAGCGCGCTAAAAGTTTAGAACTGATCTGCAGTCAAGGCCATGACGGGGTCCGCACCGGATTCGATACGTGCAAGGTGCAGTGCCGTCGCAGGCAATTGCCGCTTCATGTAGTATCTGCCAGTTGCGCGTTTTGTCTCGTAAAACGCGGCGTCATCTGTGCCTGAGTGCAGGGCCTCTTGTGCGGCTTTGCCCATTCGTGCCCACATATAGCCCAAGCAGACATGGCCAAAGAGATGCATGAAATCATAGGATCCTGCCAAAGCGTGATTTGGGTTTTTCATGCCATTTTGCATGAAATACATAGAGGCCGCTTGGAGGTCTTTTGACGCGGCTTTTAATGGGTCAAGGAAATCCGCATCAAATGCCGCGTCTTGGCCTTTGTTTTCCGCGATAAAGGTTTTGATCATGTCGAAAAAGCCCATGACATGTTTGCCGCTATCCAGCGCGAGCTTGCGGCCCACAAGGTCGAGGGCCTGAACGCCGTTTGCGCCTTCATAGATCATGGCGATCCGTGCATCGCGTGCAAATTGGGACATGCCCCATTCCTCGATGTATCCGTGTCCACCATACACCTGCTGTGCCAAAATAGTCATGTCAAAACCCTTGTCGGTCAGAAACCCTTTGATCACAGGGGTCATAAGACTGATGAGGCCATCGGCCTGCGCGTCATTACATTTATGAGCGCGGTCAATCAAACTTGCCCCCCACAGGGTAAAGGCGCGGGCCCCTTCGACAAAGCTTTTTTGATCCATCAGGCTGCGACGGATATCTGGGTGTACGATCAATGGATCAGCAGGGCCTTCAGGGTTTTCTGCCCCTGTCACGGCCCGCCCTTGTAGGCGATCTTTGGCATAGGCGACCGCGTTTTGATAGGCGGCTTCTGCCTGGGCATACCCTTGAAGGCCAACGCCGAGACGTGCTTCGTTCATCATTGTGAACATTGCGCGCATGCCTTTGTGCTCTGTGCCCAAGAGATAGCCGGTAGCGTCGTCATAGTTCATTACACAGGTGGCATTGCCGTGGATGCCCATCTTTTCTTCGATTTTGCCGACGCTTACGCCATTGCGCTCGCCCAAGGAGCCATCATCATTGACCATGAATTTGGGAACAATAAACAGTGACACGCCCTTGATACCCTCAGGGCCACCTGGGATTTTCGCCAACACAAGGTGGATAATGTTGTCGGCCAAATCGTGTTCGCCAGCAGATATAAAGATTTTTTGCCCTGAGATTTTATATGTCCCGTCTTCTTGTGGAACGGCCTTGGTGCGCATCAAACCTAGGTCCGTGCCACAATGCGGCTCTGTCAGGTTCATCGTGCCGGTCCACTCGCAAGACACCATCTTTGGCAAATATTTTGCTTTTTGTTCTTCTGTTCCATGAGCGTGGATTGCGGAATAGGCGCCATGGGTCAGGCCTTGGTACATATTGAATGCCATATTCGCAGAAACGAACATTTCGCCTACGGCTGTACCAAGAACATAAGGCATGCCTTGGCCGCCGTAGTCAGGATCGCAGTCTAATGCGGTCCAACCACCCTCTTTCATCGCTTTGAACGCGGTATCAAACCCATCGGGTGTACGGACGACGCCGTTTTCCAATCTACAGCCTTGGGTGTCGCCAATGGTGTTGAGGGGTGCCAAAATTTCAGAAGACACTTTTCCAGCTTCTTCAAGAACGGCGTTGATGATATCTGGATCAAGCTCATCATACCCAGGAATGTCTGAATTCTGAACATCGATGATTGAGTTCAAAACAAATGCAAGGTCTTTTGTCGGTGCTGTATAGGTAGGCATTGTTAAGCGTCTCTTTGTTTACTCTGAAGAAATGTTTCGGTCAGCTAGAATGGTTTTTCCCCATTCGATTTGATCCCTTAGCTCTTGGATTGCTTCGGCCAACTCGGCCGCTTGGGCCTCCATCGCGGCAAGCCGATTTTGAGCAAGCTCATAGGTGCGCAGCATCTGTGTTTGCTGTTGATCGCCAAGATCGTACATGTTCAAAAGCTGACGGATTTCTTCCAATGAGAATCCAAATCGTTTGCCCCGCAATATCAACTTAAGACGGGCGCGGTCGCGTTTTGTGAACAGACGTTTCTGCCCCTCGCGCAAAGGCGAGATTAATTCTTTGGCTTCATAAAAACGCAATGTACGGGCCGTCACGTCAAATTCGGCACACATTTCACGAATTGTCATCAACTCTTCTGACATAGATCCTCCGCATCTTTGGCAATCCAAGCCGGATTGCTTTAATATAGGGAGAATGCCATTAAGTTAAAGCTTACGTCAACGTAAACTTACGTGACGTTATTTTTGTTTAGTTTTGCTCGCTATGCGGGTTTCATCACCAAATTTTGGGTGCGTGACCTTAGGTCTTCTAGTTCGGAAATTGTTTGAATAAGTTGAATTTGTTGGTCTTTTAGCTCTGCGAGTTTGCGATCAGCCATCTCAACGAACACTTTATTTTGCACATCTGTGCCTTGATCTTCATAGATCAAAAGCCACTGACGTAGCTCTTCAAGTTGAAATCCAAACTTGCGCCCCCGTAAAATCAAGGTCATGCGCGCAATTTCACGCGGGCCGTAGAATCGCGACCGGCCTTCGCGCTCTGGAGTTAATAATTCAATATATTCATAATACCGAAGTGTGCGCGGTGTTACGTCAAACTTTGCGCACATCTCTTTGAAATTTAATCGAACGTCGCGCATTTTGTTCCTCCTCGTGCAAGCCTAGAACGCTCGATAGAAAAGCGCAACAGGGGGCTATCAGTTTTAAATTAGCTTCGTATAGTCACACAGCAACAAACGACTCGAGGGACCTATGGCCGAAACCGATGCAACCTATGCCTTTATTGATGCCATCCCGCATTCAAAAGCGCTGGGAATGGAGATTTTTAGTGTCACGTCTGGCGAGGTGGAATTGCGGATGCCCTATAACTCGGACCTAGTTGGTGATCCGCAAACCGGTGTGATCCACGGCGGGGCTGTCTCGGCTCTATTGGATACATGTTGTGGTGCGGCGGTGATGTCGCACCCAGACCAAAAAGGCAAAATGACGGCAACCTTGGATTTGCGCATAGATTACATGCGCCCTGCGGTGCCCCATCAAACGATCCGCGCTATAGCCACGTGTTATAATGTGACGCGCAGCGTGGCTTTTGTTCGAGCCGTGGCCTTGGATGATGACGATGCACGTCCCGTGGCCACAGCAACCGGCGCCTTTGTTGTGGGAGGCGAAAAATGAGCCTGAACAAACCCGAACCCGTCCAAGTCATAAAACAGCGCCGCGATGCGGCCTTGTCTGCTTTGGTCGCCTCTGTCCCATACATTCGATACCTAGGTGTCCAATTTGACCGCCGAGGTGATGAACTTACAGCGATTTTACCCTTTCGAGAAGATTTGATTGGCAACCCGTTTTTGCCTGCGCTACACGGCGGGGCAACGGCTGCGTTCTTAGAAATCGCCGCCGTGATCGAACTAAGCTGGTTGGGCCTGTGGGAAGATCTTGAAAATGGTGAGATTGATCTCGATGCGCTGGAGAGTGGCCCACCGCGACCGCTTCCTAAAACGATTGATTTTTCGATCGACTATCTCAGATCAGGTTTGCCCCGCGATGCCTATGCACGCGCGCGTGTGAACCGATCGGGCCGCCGCTATGCCTCGGTGCATGTGGAGGCATGGCAAGATAACAAATCGCGCTTGTTTGCACAGGCAACAGGCCACTTTCTTATGCCCGATATCGGGCGAAACGTATAATCGAACACGAACATGCAAAGCATTACCCATAAACGCGTCCTCGGTATCGCCGTTCCGATTGTCATCTCAAACATCACGGTGCCGATCCTTGGGGCGGTGGACACTGGTGTGATCGGACAGCTGGGTCAGGCGACACCGATTGGGGCCGTTGGGATTGGTGCGTTGATCCTAACCACGTTTTATTGGTTCTTTGGGTTCTTGCGAATGGGGACGACGGGTTTGACTTCGCAAGCCGTTGGCGCACAGGACAGTGCAGAGATTGATGCCATCTTGTCTCGGGTTTTGTTTCTTGGATTTGGCGCAGGTTTGGCCGTTATTATACTGCAGGTCCCCTTGTTTGCGCTTGCCTTTATGGTCTCGCCTGCGGCGTCGGATGTCGAAGCTATGGCGCGCGACTATATGCAAATCCGAATTTGGGGCGCGCCCTTTGCGATTGCGATCTACGGTATCACCGGTTGGCTTATTGCCCAAGAACGCACCAAAGCGGTTTTGGTCCTACAAGTTGGCATGAACCTCTTAAACATAGGTTTGGATTTTCTATTCGTTCTTGGGATGAGCTGGGGTGTTGAGGGCGTGGCCTATGCCACGTTGATCGCTGAAGTATCTGGTTGCGCCATTGGGCTATGGTTTGCACAGGCCACGTTCAAAGGCGTGGCATGGCGGGCGTGGTCACGTGTGTTTGATGGGACGCGGTTGATGCATATGATGCTGGTCAATCGCGATATTTTGATCCGTACCTTAATGCTGCAGGTTATTTTCGTCTCGTTCACTCTTGTGGGGTCTGGATTTGACACAGTAACGTTGGCCGCCAATCAGGTGCTGTTGCAGTTCTTGATGATCACGGCCTATGCCCTTGATGGGTTTGCATTCTCGGTCGAGACGCTTGTCGGGCAGGGCGTTGGGGCGCGGAATAGGCGTGCCGTGCGGCAAGCCGCGCGGTTGGTATTTTTCTGGGGAGCGATGATAGCCTTGGTCTTTGCTGCATCTTTTGCGGTACTGGGTCCGCTTGGCATAGATATCATGACCACAGCCCAAGATGTCCGCCAAGAGGCACGCACGTATCTGATCTATATGGTGTTTGCCCCAATTCTGGGCATGGCCTCTTGGGTTTTGGACGGTATTTTCATAGGCGCGACACGCACACGCGATATGCGCAATATGATGGCAATCAGTGCTGCGATTTACATCTGCGCGGCCTTCCTTTTGGTCCCTAGTTTTGAAAACCACGGATTGTGGATCGCGCTGTTGATCTCGTTTGTGGCTCGCGGGGTGACACTTGGCCTGCGCTATCCTGCCTTGGAACGCGCGATCTAAATCAAAGTGCGCCTAGAGCCAGCAGTCTCTCTGTGTGCCGACGGCCTCCGCCACATTGGCAAACCCATCTTGGGCAAGCAATTGGTCAAGCTCTTGCGCAATCCGAGGGCCCAAAGAGAGACCTTGATACACCAAAGCCGAATAAAGCTGAACCGCGCTGGCACCGGCTTTGATCTTGGCATAGGCATCTTCAGCAGATGAAATGCCCCCAACACCGATAAGTGGAACGTCTTGTTGTAACTCATGGGACAGTTTTGCCAGAACACGCGTGGATTTCTCAAACAAAGGCGCGCCGGATAGGCCGCCCATTTCAGAGGCATGCGCACTTTTTAGGCCGTCTCTGGACAAGGTTGTATTGGTGGCTATCACCGCATCAATGCCGCTTTCACGGGCCACTGCCGCGATATCTTGGATCTCGGTGTCCGAGAGGTCAGGCGCGATTTTTAGAAACACCGGAAGTCGCCGTTCAAGCCCATCACGAACCTCAATGACCCCACTTAACAGCGAGAGCAGCGCATCCTTACCCTGCAAATCGCGCAGTTTTTCTGTGTTGGGGCTTGAGACATTGACCGTTGCAAAATCCAAATAGGGGGCGCAATGCGCCAGAACCGTTTGATAATCCTGTGCGCGATCGGCGCTGTCTTTATTTGCACCAAGGTTAAGGCCGACAATGTGACCTTGCGGGCGCTGGGCCAACCGCGCGGCAATCGGCTCCATCCCTTCGTTGTTAAAACCAAACCGGTTGATGACGGCATTATCTTCGATCAGACGAAACAAACGGGGTTTTGCATTGCCGTCTTGCGGTCGTGGCGTCGCAGCGCCAACCTCGACAAACCCAAAGCCAGAGTGCGCCAAAGGGCGCAAAGCTTGGGCATTTTTGTCAAACCCCGCAGCAATACCCACAGGATTGGGCAGGTCTATGCCTGCAATTTGCGTCCTTAGGCGCGATGATGTCACGGCAGGCTGTTTGCCAGCCAAGCCCGCATTCAAAGCCGCCAGTGCCATACCGTGTGCGCGTTCAGGGTCGAACATCCGAAAGGCGCGAAGGCCGATTTTTTCAATGATGCTCATGCCATATCCTCGGGAAACTCATGCCCATCTGGCCCAAGTGGTAGGTCGCACTGCCAAGCAACGTCGGTTATGCGAAAGGCCCGATAGAGGTGCGGAAATAACGCACCGCCGCGAGAGGGCTCCCATTTCAGATCCGCTTCAAACTGGTCTGCATCGCAGGCGAGCAGGACCAAACCCGTCTCATTGGCAAAATGTTTTGCTGCCGTTTCTTTGACCTGTTCGGCGGTCGAAAAATGGACATAGCCGTCTTGGATGTCAATCGGTGCGCCCAGCGTTTCGCCCTTGGCCTGAAGGTCAGCCCATTCTTGGGCGCGGAAAATCTTGTAAATCATCATAGGGCCCTTTTGTGCAATCTGCGCCTCAGCGTCAACTGTCATAAAACTTTTAAGACTCACTTTTATGTGGCTAATGTACGAAATCGGCCTGCGGTTCAGGCAAGATTAGGGAGAAAGAAATGATTTCTAGATTAATGACGACAGCGGCGTTTTTCGCTTTGGGAACAGGAATGGCAGCGGCGGATTATACGCTGACTATTCTACATACAAACGACATTCACAGCCGCGTTGAATCTATCAATAAATACGATTCTACGTGTGGTGCAGATGACGAAGCCGAGGGCAAATGTTTCGGCGGGATGGCACGTATCAAAACAGCGATGGATGCCGAGCGCGCCGCATTGGCCGGTCAGAACGTTGTCGTTCTAGACGCCGGTGATCCATTCCAAGGATCATTGTTCTATACCACATACAAAGGCGCGGCCGAGGCCGAATTTATGGAGGCCATTGGCTATGATGCAATGGCGGTTGGTAACCATGAGTTTGACGATGGTCCAAAAGGTCTTGCGGATTTTGTTGATGCGGTCTCATTCCCTGTGATTTCAGGGAACCTTGACCTAACTGCCGAAGCCTTGTTGCGCGATCGTGTGAAAGATCACGTTGTTCTAGAAGTTGGCGGCGAAAAGATCGGTATCGTGTCTGCATTGGCGACAGACACAGTCGATACATCAAGCCCGGGTGACAATGTGGTGTTCCAAGATGAAATCGCCGCGCTACAAGCGGATGTCGATGCGCTAAAGACGAAGGGTGTGACAAAGATTATCGCTCTAAACCACGTTGGCCTAAAGAAAGATATGGCAATCGCTGAGGCGGTTGAAGGTATTGACGTGGTGATCGGCGGACACAGCCATACAAAAATGGTCAACGATGGCGAAAGCCTTGCCTATCCTCAAATGGTTGGAAATGTTCCTGTGGCTCAGGCCTATGCGTACTCCAAATATTTGGGCAAATTGACGGTCACATTTGACGATGACGGTAACGTTGTCTCTGCAAGTGGTGACCCAATCTTGTTGGATGCGTCATTTGAGCCAAACGCGGCGATGTCGGCGCGTATTGCCGAGATGGGCGCTCCGATTGAAGAGATGAAGAAACGCGTTGTCGCGGTCTCATCTGCAACTATCGACGGAGATCGTGCAAATTGCCGTGCGGTCGAATGTGAGATGGGCAATCTAGTTGCGGACGCAATGTTGGACCGTGTAGCGTCGCAAGGCATCGAAATTGCAATTCAAAACGGCGGTGGTTTGCGGGCCTCGATTGATGCAGGCGATGTCACCATGGGCGAAGTCCTAACGGTGCTTCCATTCCAAAACACCTTGTCAACATTCTATGTCTCAGGCGCGACAATCGTAGAGGCATTGGAAAACGGTGTATCCCAAATGGAAGAGGGCGCAGGACGTTTCCCACAAGTGGCGGGAATGAGCTTTGTGGTTGATCCATCTGCCGCGGCAGGCTCGCGCATCTCGGACGTTATGGTCGCAGGCGCGCCGATTGATATGGTGCGGACATATGGCGTTGTGTCCAACAACTATGTGCGCAATGGCGGTGACGGATACAAAATGTTCCGGTCCGCAGAAAACGCCTATGACTATGGCCCAGACTTGGCAGATGTCACAGCCGAGTTCTTGGCAAAGAACGGACCTTACACGCCGTATAAAGATGGCCGTATTGTCGTAAAATAAGACAAACATTAACATTGATGTTCTGAGGGGATCGGTTTTCCGATCCCCTTTTTGGTGCCTTGCTTTTTTATCTATTCACAATGAGTATGACGAAACGAAGCTAGAGCGGTAACATGGCATGACACAAGTTTTTGAAGTCCAAGATACAGGCGTGTTGGATGCGTTGGAGATCCGGTTTTTCCCAAAGATCAAACAAGGTATGAAAATTCCGCATTCCACTGTGGAATTCGAAAAATTTAGTCAGCACTCGCCAAATGGGTTTTGTCCCTTGGGCGCTTACAGCTATAGCCATAGCGCGTTGGTTGGGGTTGCTTATGTTGGGCGCTATTGTTCGATTGCTGAAAACGTCCGAGTGATGGGAAACTCCCACCCCGTGAACTGGGTGTCAACAAGCCCCGTATTTTACAAACCGCGCCGAATGAAACGGTTTGGCGTGACTGAACAGTCCACATTGCGCGCACGCCGCTATGACGAAGCGCCGAAACCTGTGACGATCGGGCATGATGTTTGGATCGGTCAGGGTGTTTTGCTGCGTGACGGTATTTCTGTTGGAACAGGTGCCGTGATTGCCGCGGGATCAGTCGTTGTAAAAGATGTGCCTGACTATGCAATTGTGGGCGGTAATCCGGCGAAAATCATAAGGTATAGGTTTGAAGATACGGTTATAAATGACATCAAAGCAAGTCGGTGGTGGGAATACGCAGCCGCTGATATCGCAGATATGGAGTTTGACAGCCCCAAAGCCTTTGTGGCGGGCCTGGATCGTTTGACGCGATTGTCACCACTGCGCTTAGAACGTCGGACAATCTTTCAACATTTGGAATGAAAAAGGCCCCGCACCGATGCGAGGCCAAATAGTCGTATCATTAAACCCTTATAGGTTTGGATACATTGGGAAGCGGGCGCACATGTCTGCGACTTCTGCTTTTACTTTCTCTTCTACTGCGCTGTTGCCGTCTGGTCCATTGGCGGCCAATCCGTCCACAACTTCGATGATCCAATCAGCGATTTGACGGAACTCAGCTTCGCCAAAGCCCCGTGTTGTGCCCGCGGGAGATCCTAGGCGAATACCAGAGGTGACAGTTGGCTTTTCTGGATCGAATGGAACGCCGTTTTTGTTACAAGTGATATGCGCACGGCCCAAGGCTTTTTCGGTTTCATTGCCCTTTACGCCTTTGGGGCGTAGGTCCACCAACAACACGTGTGTGTCGGTGCCATGCGTGATGGTGTCCAATCCACCTTTGATCAACTGGTCGGACATCGCTTGCGCGTTTTTGATCACTTGCTGGATATAGGTTTTGAATTCTGGTCTTAGCGCTTCGCCAAAGGCAACGGCCTTGGCTGCGATCACGTGCATCAAAGGACCGCCTTGGATCCCGGGGAAGATTGCCGAGTTGAATTTCTTGGCAAGGGCTTCGTCGTTGGTTAGGATCATACCACCGCGCGGGCCACGCAATGTTTTATGTGTTGTTGTTGTCGCAACATGGCAGTGTGGGAAAGGCGAGGGGTATTCGCCCGCCGCAATGAGACCTGCAAAGTGTGCCACGTCCGCCAAGACATAGGCGCCAACCTCATCCGCGATTTCGCGGATTTTTGCAAAATCGATTGTCCGAGGAATG
>JALRHZ010000031.1 GCA_023259435.1 Paracoccaceae bacterium
GTGGTTACCTATCTCCTTACTTCGTGACGAACCCAGACAAGATGACAGCAGAACTAGAAGACTGCATGATCTTGTTGCACGAGAAAAAACTATCATCTCTTCAGTCAATGGTTCCATTGCTAGAGCAAGTTATCCAATCTCAAAAGCCACTTTTGATCATCGCTGAAGATGTTGAAGGCGAAGCGCTTGCAACTTTGGTTGTGAACAAATTGCGCGGCGGCTTGAAAATCGCAGCTGTCAAAGCACCTGGTTTCGGCGATCGCCGTAAAGCAATGCTACAGGACATCGCGATCCTAACAGGCGGTCAAGTGATTTCCGAAGACCTCGGCATGAAGCTTGAGAACGTCACAATGGATATGCTTGGCACTGCAAAGAAAATCCAGATCACAAAAGACGAAACAACAATCGTTGACGGTGCTGGTGACAAAGCAGAAATCGAAGCACGTGTTGCTCAGATCCGCGGCCAAATCGAAGAAACATCTTCTGATTACGACCGTGAAAAACTTCAAGAACGTGTTGCCAAATTGGCAGGCGGCGTTGCTGTTATCCGCGTTGGCGGCATGACAGAAGTTGAAGTAAAAGAGCGCAAAGACCGTGTTGACGATGCATTGAACGCGACACGTGCAGCGGTGCAAGAAGGTATCGTTGTTGGTGGCGGTGTTGCTCTTGTACAAGCAGGCAAAGGCCTAGAGGGTGTGACAGGTGCGAACGCGGATCAAAACGCAGGTATCGCAATCGTTCGCAAAGCCATCGAAGCGCCACTTCGTCAGATCGCAGAGAACGCAGGTGTTGACGGTGCGGTTGTTGCCGGCAAAATCCGTGAGAGCGATGACACATCTTTCGGCTTTAATGCGCAAACCGAAGAATATGGTGACATGTTCAAATTTGGTGTGATCGACCCTGCAAAGGTGACACGCACAGCGTTGGAAGATGCAGCCTCTGTTGCAGGTCTTTTGATTACGACAGAAGCTATGGTTGCAGACAAGCCATCCAAAGACGGCGGCGCAGCTGGCGGAATGCCAGACATGGGCGGCATGGGCGGCATGGGCGGCATGATGTAAGCCTGCCTCGTGCATTAGATTTTGGAAGGTGGCCTTTCGGCCACCTTTTTTGTTGTTTGGCGTTGTTGTTATCGGTTGTCTGCCACGCCTCCATTATGGGTCGGGGCTGGTCTATTTGGCCAAAGGCCAAAAGCGCCCACCCACCGACCCTGTGTGCTTTTGGTCCATTGCTGATTTTGATTGCGGCAAGTATGCCTATGCCGAAATTGGTCACAGGAGAATCCTTATAATGCAATGGTGTTTTCGTGATGCATCTGTCCTGTGGGATGGAGACCTGCAAACGCGTGATTTTTGCTGGCAAGAGGCAATAATAACCGGTGAAAATTTTGGGCATTTCGTTGATTTGTCTGGCTTTATGGTTTTCCCGGGATTTGTGGATGTGCACGGAGATGGATTTGAGCATCATTTGGCCAAACGTCGTGGCGTGTTAAAAGACATTCAATTCGGGTTTCATGCGGCGCATAATGAGCTGGCCTCAAATGGGATAACAACTGCTGTTTTGGCGCAATTTTTCAGCTGGGAAGGCGGGATGCGGGGGCCGGAATTTGCCGCGCATTTTTTGCCTGGATTGCAGAGGTTTCAAGATCGCGTCCCGACAACGTTGATGCCTCAGTTACGTTTTGAAATACACATGCGCGAGGCATATGAACAGTTTTACAACCTCGTGCGCGATTACAATGTGCCTTATGTTGTGTTTAACGATCACCTACCCCATGAAGCGTTACGGAAAGGCAAGAAGCCTCCGCGCCTCAATGGGCAGGCGTTAAAGGCAAAACGAAGCCCTGACCAGCATCTAGAGCTATTGCAACGCTACCATGCCTCTCATCTCGATGTGATGGCGGACCTCCCGCGGTTTGCCGCGCGCTTGCGTGAACTTGGGTGTCTTTTGGGGAGCCACGATGATCATACGGCTGAGGATCGTGGCTTTTTTTATCAGATGGGTGCTGTTATTTCAGAATTTCCCGAGACTATAGAGGCCGCAAGGGCGGCGCAGGGCCCTGTCTTTATGGGCGCCCCAAATTTTGTGCGGGGCGGCTCGCACAAAGATAACGTTTCCGCATCGGATCTCGTCGATCAAGGTCTCGTTACGGCTTTGGCATCTGACTATCATTATCCTTCACTTTGGCTTGCGACACAGGACATCGCGCGCACAAAAGGGTGGGCCCATGCCTTTGATCTTGTTGCGCGTGGTCCAGCCCGTGCATTAGGGCTCAATGATCGTGGATATCTTTTGGAAGGAGCGCGCGCAGATTTCATCGTTGTACATGCCGAGACACACACCATCCAAGGTACATTTGCGGCAGGACAGCCCACATTTGCCACCGCTGAATTTGCGCAGCGACTGCTTTCTATCGCCTAAGAGATGCAAGAAGAGCCGCTTGGGACATTGTCCCAAGCAGCGCCCGCATCCCCCTCGATGGGGGTAAGGGCGCTATGCGTTCTCAAGGTAAAACCGAACACAGTCTTGGACTCGGCGGAAGCGATCTCCACCTAAATGCGTTCCCCCAAACCACCGTGTGACAATGACCACGTGGTCTGTGATATTGTCCCGTTCTAGCATGCGTAAAATAACAAGCCCTGCACCGGCTTCGCCATCATCGTTCTTCAGGGGGCCTTCGGATGACGAAATAAGTGCCCAAGTATTATGGGTTGATTTTGCAAACCGCTTGTTACGTTTGAGATCCTTAATTGCTGCAACAGCTTCTTTTTTTGTTCGGGCAGGGGCACCCGAGACAGCATATTTTGATCCACGGTCTGTTATGACTTGGTCAAATACTTTCAACAAAACTTATACGGTTTCATCTTCGAGGTGAAGTTTCATATCAATCAAAACCTGTTGCAAAGCAACGGTTTCGCGCAACAAACGTTTCGCTTCATTTACTGTGATGATCCCGTCCTCGATTGAGGTATGATATTCGCTCATCAACATTGCAAATCTTTGGCTAAGCGCGATGACATCTGTGTTTACGCCGCCAGAGCGCTCATCCGAGTTTTTTCTGCGATCATCAAAGGACAATGTCGCGCCACAAAGTTCAGAGAGCGCAGCTGTAACATGAGGATAGCTTGCTGCGGCTTCCAAGGCTGCAACCGATTCGATTGGCATGAACCGATCGGAATGTTCATCATTGTCGGAATAATACCGTCCCAATGTCGCTTTTGATTTCCCTGTAATCTCACATGCCGCTTCAATTCCGACATCTTTGACCAAGGCTTCGGTATGTTTTTTCAAGTAACTTCCGATGTTTGGCATGTTGACCCCCTACTCGTCCACAAACGTGGGGAATAATGTCCCCACTTTCCCATTAATTGCAAAGCAAAAAAGTCATCAGTAAACTTATCCTCGGGTTTTGAGGAGCATTGTGAGTGACAGTCGTAAGGCTGTAGTTCAGGGTGGGAGACGCCGCGGTACGCTATGTTACGAGTTTCCTAGGTGCTTTGCGCTGTTTAACGAGTGACAGTGTCCAACGCTTCGCTTCCCTACAACCCACCCTGAACGTTCTAATGCAGACTTGTCTCTGATCATAGAATCATCGCATTACCGGTTCATGGCAAAGCTTTATTTTCACTATTCTACAATGAACGCAGGTAAATCGACCCTGTTGTTACAAGCCTCCCATAACTATCACGAACGGGGGATGCAGAGTTACCTTTTGACGGCACGGTTCGACAACCGCGCAGGCGAAGGCACCATTGGCTCGCGCATTGGGCTTCATTCAAAAGCGGATACGTTTGATGCATCCGATGATTTGTTCGAAAAGCTGCGGGTTCGGCTGACGCAAGGCGACTGTGCCTGTGTCTTTATTGATGAGGCTCAATTCTTAACACACGACCAAGTCTGGCAGCTTGCCCGTGCCGTTGATGATCTGGGCGTGCCGGTTATGTGTTACGGGTTGCGCGTTGATTTTCGGGGCAATTTGTTTCCGGGGTCTGCGACACTCTTGGCGTTGGCGGATGAGATGCGTGAGATCAGAACGATTTGTCATTGCGGGAAAAAAGCAACGATGGTTGTTCGACTTGGGGCCGATGGGAAACCCGCCAAATCCGGCGATCAGGTGCAAATTGGCGGGAATGAGACCTATGTCTCATTGTGCCGCCGTCATTGGCGCGAGGCTATCGAAGACTAGATCAGGGCGAAACTTGTGATCGTGGGGGGAGGCCGTTCAAGAAATCTTGGATGTTGTGCACAGCCAATAGCCCCATATCTTCACGCACCTCTAGAGAGGCCGTGCCCAAATGTGGCAATAGAACAACCTGTCCCATTTGGCGCAATTCCTTTGGGATGTGCGGCTCATGTTCATAAACATCCAGACCGGCACCGGCGATTTGTCCAGTTTCAAGCGCAGTGATCAAGGCGGCCTCATCCACGACCTCGCCGCGAGAAATGTTTATAAAAAACCCACGTGGGCCCAAGGCTTGGAAAATGTCCTTGTTGAAGAGGTGATGGGTTTCCGCGCCACCTGGTACGGCGGCCACTAGAATATCAACCTGCTGCGCAAGCTCTGCAATCGTGTCTATTTGCTTGGCCGGAATATCAATGCGCTTGGAACTGCGGTTGAAATATTTGACCTCCATCCCAAAACCATAGTGGCACCGATGGGCAATCGCCTGACCTATGCGTCCCATGCCGACAATCCCAACTGTTTTACCGGACATGTGCATGCCGAGCATCTGGGTTGGGTGCCAGCCGCTCCATGTTCCAGACCGAGCAAGCCGTTCGCCCTCTGCGGTGCGCCGTGTGGTCATCAGCATTAAGGACAAGGCAATATCTGCAGTGGCATCAGTCACGGCTCCAGGTGTGTTCGAGACGATAATGTTATGCTCATGTGCCGCCGCAATATCGATATGATTGAATCCGACGCCAAAGTTGGCCAACAGACGAGTGCGCAGCGTGCCTGCCGATTTAAATATGTCCCGCGTATACATATCCCGCAGCGTTGGTAAGATGATATCATAGTCCTGCAATGAGGTGATCATTTCGTGATCTTGCATAGGATCCGTTATCTCACGAACGGTGACATCGCCCAAGGATCGCGCCGCGTTTAGAACGCGCTCGGGCAGGGGGCGTGTTATGAGTATTTTGTTCAACACATCCGCTCTCCGTTCGCAACCGTGTGATCTGGTGAAATCAACACAACACCGCCCTCTGCGTCATGAACCCCTAGTGTCAAAACCTCGGACATAAATGGGCCAATTTGACGGGGTGGAAAGTTTACAACGGCCATGACTTGTTTCCCGATAAGGGCATCTGGCGTGTAATGCGCCGTGATCTGTGCCGAAGTCTTGCGTTCGCCAATCTCTGGGCCAAAATCAATCCATAGCTTTATGGCAGGTTTGCGCGCTTCGGGGAAAGGTTCTGCGCGGACAACCGTGCCTGTGCGAATGTCGACCTTTAGGAAGTCATCAAAGGAAATCTCAGCCACGGCCCAACTCCTTTGATCTTTGTGTTGCTGCGGTGACGGTTTTATCGATCAACGGGGCCAACCCAGTGTCAGTGTCCATCAAGACATCCAACCCCGCCTGTGTTGTTCCATTCGGGCTTGTGACATTGATCCGAAGTTGTTCAGGCGTCTCGTTGCTGTGCATCGCAAGAGCACCGGCGCCGGCAACCGTTGCCTTGGCCAGTTGCATCGCAAGGTCTGGGGATAACCCTTGTGCCGCGCCGGCCTTGGCCAATGTTTCGATCATATGAAACACATAGGCAGGACCCGAGCCTGATACGCCCGTGACCGCGTCCATTTGCGCTTCGGTTTGCAGATGCACCACCTGACCAATCACAGCCAGCAAATCCTCTGCCATCTCAAGCTGTTTTGAATGGGTTGATGAATTTCCGATTAAGGCTGTGATGCCTTGCCCGATTGCTGCCGGTGTATTCGGCATGGCGCGGATAATGGGCGTTTGATCGCCCAAGATACCTTGGTATGTGGTGATCGAAATGCCGGCGGCAACGGATAGAAATACGGTGTCGCTGTTGCCCATAGCGGTCAATGCTGGAAGGGCATCTGTCATCATCTGGGGTTTGACCGCGATAAGGACCAAATCGGGTGCCTTGGGTAACTCAGTGTTAAGGTGTATGCCCTGCTGCTGCAGCCACTCCGACGGAAACGGATCCACGGCGTATATTGTTTTGGGATCAACACCTGCCTGCAACCATCCGGCAAGCATTGCTGATCCCATTTTTCCGCAGCCTAGTAAAACCAACCCACGTTCAAAGTTGTGTTGCATTCTGCCCCTCCAAATGTCTTTGGAGAGTAGTGTTACGCGCGACCGTAGGCTTCTGCAATGGCGACTTGCAATGCATCCCGAGGAGATTTGCCCCCGTAACTGACAAGTTGGAACGCGGGGTAAAACCGTTCCGACAAGACAACTGCAGAGGTGATCATGCGGTCGATTTGCTCTGGCGAGGCAACCTGTTCCCCCCCAAGCAGCAATCCATAGCGAAAACTCATCAGCTTTTGTTCCGCCCAGAAAGAAAACGCACCGGACCAACATTGCTCATTGATCATGTTCAAGGTTTCGAACAATTCATTGAGCTTATCTTCCGGAGGTTCCATTTCAAAGGTGCAGATCATGCGCAATGTTTCATCCATTGCTGACCATGCTAATGTGATCGAATACGTCCGCCATTGGCCTTCGACCGCCATGGCGATTTGATCATCACCAATTCGATCAAAATCCCAATCGTGATGTTCTGCGAGATGTTCGACAATATCTATCGGGTGGATATCCTCTGCGAGGAAGTCTTCTGTCAATGCCATAGCGCCCACCTTCCGTTATTAGCGCTGGGATGTGGCAGCGTCCCAAGCGCTTGGTGCCTGCTCTAGGGGCTGAGGGTTTGTCGAGCCCCTACACAACATATGGTGCGGTGCTTTTCAAAGTCTGTAAAGCAAAATCTTTGTGGATAACGCAATAAGTTGTGGATTAATCCGTTTGGACCACTACCAGTGTGATTGCTTTGGTAAATACGAACATAGCCAAAGCGATGCTTTGGCTATGACGAAATACAACTGAGTGTTGGTTTGGTTTATTTTGATGCGTTTTCTAGGGCATCAAGCCGCGCCTTCAGCGCTTCGTTTTCTTCGCGCGCTTTTTGCGCCATTGCACGGACGGCATCAAATTCTTCACGTGTTACAAAGTCACGGTCTGCAAGCCAACGATCAACCATGGACTTAAAAGCATTCTCGGCTTCGTCCTTTGCCCCCTGCGCGACACCCATCGCATTGGTCATAAGTTTTGAAATGTCATCCAGCATTTTGTTGCGGTCTTGCATAAATTCGGCCCTTTTCTAGTTGCTATTTATATGGTGCATCTGCTCGGCCTTCTCAAGAGGATATATTAACGCATGTTTTGCTTGAAATCTCTGTGCATGCGGCGCAAAACACCCCTATGATCATATTTCCTGATATCTCTCCCGAAATTTTTACCATTAGCATTGGCGAATTCGAATTTGCACTGCGGTGGTATGCGATGGCCTATATCGTTGGTATCGTATTGGCGTGGCAGATTTCTGTGGCGGCTGTGCGGCGCCCTCAACTCTGGCCAAGTGGCGCAGCACCCCTTGCACCTGAAAAGATCGAAGACCTCGTAAGTTGGCTTGTCCTTGGGATTATTCTAGGTGGGCGTCTGGGCTATGCGTTGTTCTATCAACCGGCCTATTACCTAGACAACCCGTTCCAGGTGTTGCGGATATGGGATGGAGGTATGTCGTTTCATGGCGGCCTGATTGGGGTCATTCTGGCCGCCTATCTCTATTTCCGCAAATGGAACGTGCCGATTTTGTCAGGATCAGACATGATTGCCATGGGGGTTCCTGTTGGGCTTTTGCTGGGGCGTATCGCCAATTTTATCAATGCCGAGCTTTGGGGGCGTCCGACCGATGTACCTTGGGCTGTGGCCTTTCCGGGGTGGGCCGCACAAAATTGTGGGCAACCAGTCGGAGAGCTGTGTGGACGTCATCCATCGCAGCTGTATGAGGCGGGACTAGAGGGCCTCGTCCTAGGTTTAATCTTGCTTGTGATGGTGTTTTGGCGGCGCGCTCTTAAACGGCCTGGCCGTGTGACAGGCGTTTTCTTTTTGGGATACGGCGCGGCGCGTTGTTTCGTCGAAATGTTCCGCCAACCTGATGCACAGTTCCAAACGCCAACAAACCCGTTGGGCTATGCTGTGCAAATGGGCGAATTCGGGATTACCATGGGGCAAATTATGTCGCTTCCGATGATTGCGCTTGGTCTTTATTTGATCCTTGCCTCAAGTCGAAAGGTTTGATCGTATGACGCCCTTGGAACGGGAGCTTATTCAACAAATCTCGACAGATGGACCGATGCCCGTGTCTGAGTACATGCAGCATTGTTTGCTACATCCTATTCACGGGTATTACACACAATCCAAGGTTTTTGGCGCCGAGGGCGATTTCATTACCGCACCAGATATTTCACAAATGTTTGGCGAATTGGTTGGTCTATCACTTGCGCAAACTTGGATCGAGCATGGGATGCCCGCGCCCTTCCACCTGCTAGAACTCGGGCCAGGGCAGGGCACTTTAATGTCAGACGTCTTGCGCGCGACCCGATCCGTTCCTGGGTTTCACGCGGCAGCGCAAATTCGATTGATCGAAGCATCCCCACGCTTGCGCGAGGTTCAAAAAAACGCCTTGGCCCAGTATGACGTCACATGGCATGATGACATCTCGCAAATCCCTGAAGGACCGCTTTTTGTGCTGGCCAATGAGTTCTTTGACGCATTGCCGGTTCGACAATTTATCAAATCATCCGGTGGTTGGACCGAGCGGGTCATCGGCGTTCAAAAAGGTATGCTGGAACTTGGGCAAGTCCCCTGTGCGATTGTTCCTCAACGGGTCTTGGAGTTTGACGCACAGCTTGGGGATTTGGTTGAACTCGCCGTGGGGCTGGACGCGATTGTGCAATCGATTGGAGATCGTATAAACGCTTTTGGCGGTGCTGCGTTGATTTTTGACTATGGGGATTGGATGTCCTTGGGGGATACACTTCAGGCCGTCCAAAACCATAGGCCTGTTTCGGCGCTGGACACGCCCGGAGAGGCGGATTTGACAGCCCATGTTGACTTTGCCGCAATCGCGGCAGCTGCGCCTTGCGCCTATACCCGCCTGACCCCCCAAGGTGTCTTTTTAGAACGTCTTGGGATTACGGCACGGGCACAGATGTTGGCCAAAAACCTATCGGGTGACGCACTAGATCGACATATCGCTGCACATAGGCGCTTGACGCACCCCGATGAAATGGGCTCTTTGTTTAAAGTAATGGGGCTATACCCCAAGGATAAAACACCGCCGCCTGGGTTGGAAAAATGACTTTGTTCGCACTCACGTCTCATCTGCTGTCGCCTTTGAAGCACGGGTTTTACACCCGAAAAGGCGGCGCGTCTTCGGGTGTGTTTGCCGGACTAAATTGCGGATCAGGCTCGTCAGACATAGACGAGATCGTGCGGATCAATCGGACACGTGTCGCAAACCACATGGGGGCGTCTTTTGAACAATTGGCAGGCGTGCATCAAATCCATTCCGCAGATGTGTTGGTGGTGAACGACCGTCAAACCTCACGGCCAAAGGCAGATGCCCTTGTGACGACCTCGCCCGATCTTGTGATCAGTGTCTTAACCGCAGATTGCCAGCCAATTTTGTTGGCGGACAAACGAGCGGGCGTTATTGCCGCAGTTCATGCAGGGTGGAAAGGGGCGCAATCGGGGATCATCGAAAATACAGTTGCAACCATGGTGGGCCAAGGTGCAACGCGTGCAAACATCTCCGCTGTGATTGGCCCATGCATAAGTCAGTCTTCCTATGAGGTGGGGTCCGATTTCCGAGAAAGTTTTATAAGTACCGAACCGTCTTCGGATCAATTCTTTGACGACGCCGGAGTGCAAGGGAAATTCCTGTTTGATTTGGCAGGCTATGGCCTGTCCAAATTAGAACAATCAGGCATTGGCGATGCAGAGTGGACGGGGCAATGCACCTATCTTGATGCCGCGAATTTTTATTCCTACAGGCGCGCGACCCATAAAAACGAAGCGGATTATGGCCGTTTGATTTCGGTTATTTCTCTAGGGTGATACCAATCGGGGTTATGGCGTACGTGCCAACCGCTCTTCCAAGACTTCAAACGGCACGCCCGGCTGATCTTTTGCGCCGCGGATGACCAAAGACGTCTTGACGCTTCCTACGTTCGATGCGGTCAAAAGCTCACCCGTCAAAAAGCTTTGAAAGCTGGACAAGTCCGGCGCCACGCATTTGAGCATGAAATCCACTTCTCCATTCAACATATGACATTCGCGCACCAATGGCCAAGACAAGCAACGCTCTTCGAATTCACGCAAGTCAGCTTCGGCTTGGCTTTGCAAGCCGACCATCGCAAAGACCACCACCTCAAATCCCAACATCCGACTGTCGACATCGGCGTGATAGCCTTTGATAAAGCCCATTTCCTCGAGGGCGCGCACCCGACGAAGGCACGGTGGCGCAGAAATGCCAACACGTCGCGCCAATTCCACATTGGTCATCCTCCCATCGGCCTGAAGCTCGGACAGAATGAGGCGATCAATTTGATCCAGACGTGTTAATGGCATGGCTGCTCTCCTTTGGGTGTGCTTCTATACCAGAACATTTATGCGGCGCAACAATATTTCAATGAAGAGTAATAATCTTATTGTTTGTGGCGTAACAATAGGGTGAATGACAATTCTGACCTCTTTCATGTCCTTGCAAGACGGTTTATATCCACCTCAAAGAGCAAAAGGAATTCCGCATGTCTGAGCATCACCACACAAAGGTTTTGATTATCGGTTCTGGTCCCGCAGGGTATACGGCAGGGGTCTATGCCAGCCGTGCCATGCTAAGCCCGATTTTGGTTCAAGGCATTGAGCCAGGTGGGCAGTTGACCACGACAACCGAAGTTGAAAACTGGCCCGGTGATACAGAGGTGCAGGGCCCTGATTTGATGGTGCGTATGGAATCTCACGCACGCGCTATGGGCTGTGAAATTATCGGGGATATAATTAGCGACCTAGACTTGTCTCAACGTCCCTTCACCGCCAAAGGAGACAGCGGAGCGACCTATACTGCGGACGCAGTTATCTTGGCCACAGGTGCGCGTGCAAAATGGCTTGGCCTTCCATCCGAAGAAGCGTTCAAAGGCTTTGGCGTCTCGGCCTGCGCCACATGTGATGGCTTCTTTTATCGTGGCCAAGAAATCGTCGTGATCGGTGGGGGAAATACCGCCGTAGAAGAGGCTTTGTTTTTGACCAACTTCGCCTCAAAGGTCACATTAATCCACCGTCGCGATGAATTGCGCGCCGAGAAAATTCTTCAAGACCGTTTGATGAAAAACGAAAAGATTGAACCTCTGTGGTTTCATCAATTAGAAGAGGTCGTCGGGCAAGACACTCCCAAAGGCGTCGAGGCGGTGCGCGTCAAACATGTCGAAACCGGAGAGATCACTGAGATACCGTGCAAAGGCGTCTTCGTGGCGATTGGCCATTCCCCTGCCAGCGAATTGGTCAAAGATCAGCTTGAATTGAAAACAGGCGGCTATGTTGTGGTCGAACCAGGTACAACGCGCACCTCCATTCCAGGCGTCTTTGCTGCGGGTGATCTGACAGATGATACATACCGTCAGGCCATTACAAGTGCGGGCATGGGGTGCATGGCGGCCTTAGACGCAGAACGGTTTTTGGCCGAGCAGGAATAGCGCGCCTCTTCGGGGCCATTGAGACCCCTTCAGAGGCGGCACGTATGTGCGGGCTACAGCATTAACGTTCCAGACATCAAAAGGTGTCCTGTGCCTGCCACGCGGACACCTTGAATATCTTTTTGCGGGCCTAAAACTTGGACCTGCGCTTGGCCTGGGCGTCCCATCCAATGCCCTTGTTCTGCGATGAAATTTCGATCCTCAATCATAGCGTGCCGCCACAGATAGGCCGCCATGGCACCGGTTGCGGATCCCGTAAAGGGATCCTCAGAGGGGTTGGGTGGCGCCATTAATAGCCGAGAGAAGGTATCCCCAACCTCTGTTGCACCTTCAAGACAGACCCAAAACGGTTCCAACACTCCTGAAGCAGCGCCTGCTTTTTGAAAGGCCGCCAAGGGTCCCTTTTGCAAAGACAAAGATCGTAAAACGTCATGGGACTTCACAACCGTGATACAAAATGGCAACCCAGTTGAAACCACCTGCGGTGTTCCAATAATATCACTGTGAGAGATACCGCCAATTGCAGCAATATGGGCTGCGTCAATTTTGGGGCCGAACTTGGGCGCATTCTGCGTCATAATAATCCGAGGCGCTCCAAAAGTCTCGTCGATCTCGATTGGAATAAGGCCTGCTTTGGTCTCTAGCATGATTTTGCGTGACGTAATTTTTTCACGATGTAGTAATGACAATACGGTTGCAATTGTTGGATGCCCCGCAAAAGGGATTTCCCCGCTTGCTAAAAAATACCGAACCCGCCAATCTCCTGCGTTGGACGGCGCCACAAATGTACATTCTGTCAAAGACGTTTCTCGCACAAAGGCGCAGCAGTGTGCATCTGTCATGCGACCATCATCATACACCACGGCGCACCCGTTCCCGCCAAAGGCAACATCACTAAACGCATCCACCCAATCAACATCATACTCTGCCATAGTCCGTCCTCGCTTTGCCAAGCAGACTATCACAAATTCTGTTTGAATTTAGAACTTTCCGCGCACTCACATTTTTTGTCTAAAAATATCTTGGGGGGAATTGGCCTTGGCCAAAGGGGGCAAAGCCCCCTATGGATCACGTCACAACGTTTAATGCACGTCCAGTGGCACGAAATCGTTTTGCCGTGCCAAAATGAACGCAAGCTTTCTATCCCGCACCAACGCCAATTGTTCGCCGTCTTCACGTTGCACGGAATAAACAGTGTCCCGCACTGGCAATTTTGCCCGAACGTCTTGCGGTAAATTCTCGCGTTTAACGGGGCGAACGTATACTGTTTTTGCGTCAATCTTACCGATTGTCATTCGTCGTTTACCCCCGCTTGATTTTGATCGTTTGCACAACTGTTTCCGGAAGAGTTTGGGTCAAATCAATATGCAACAAGCCGTTTTCAATCAAAGCATCGCCGACATCAACGCCATCGGCCAATACGAATGAACGTTGGAACTGGCGCGCGGCAATCCCGCGGTGCAGATAAATTCGATCCATTCCATCATCACTTTGACGACCACGGATTACCAACTGGCGGTCTTCAACTGTGATTGATAGATCTTTCTCTGCAAATCCCGCAACCGCCAATGTGATACGATAAGAACGATCTGATGTTTGCTCGATATTAAAAGGGGGATAGCCTTCATTGCCGGATTTCGCGGTCCGTTCCAATAGGCGTTCAAGTTGTTCAAATCCCAACATATGTGGATAAGAACTTAGAGTCAGTTTCGTCATATGGGTGTCCTCTTGCAAGCGACTGTCCTAACTGCGGTCCCACTCAGGCAACCACGTGGTGAATATGGGGAGGGATTTTGCCTAAAGCAAGGGCTTTGCACGGTGGAAACTGTTCGGTACACTGCTTTTAGGCGACTCATTAGGGTGAAGTATGAACGCACAAAGCGATCTTTCAATGAAATCGGATGATGTTCTAAAGGTAGAGCTAGCGGTGTTCCAGCGCGAGCATCGCGATTTAGATGATGCTATTCGAGCGCTCGAAGAGCGAGGGACAGCGGATCAGTTGACCTTACGGCGTTTCAAAAAACAAAAACTTGCTTTGAAAGATAAAATCGCGCGCATCCAAGATCGAATTACTCCTGATATTATTGCGTAACCAGAATTGTCCGCTATAGTGCGCGCTCTGAAACTGATGAGGCACGGCATGGCGGAGATCAAAGTTGGTATTATCATGGGAAGTCAATCCGACTGGCCCACGATGAAAGAGGCGGCTGAAATTCTTGATGAATTGGGCGTCGCCTATGAGGCCAAAATTGTCTCGGCACACCGCACTCCTGATCGTCTGTGGGACTATGGCAAGACCGCTGTATCCCGTGGCTTACAGGTGATCATTGCGGGCGCTGGTGGTGCGGCGCATTTACCCGGTATGATGGCGTCAAAAACACGTGTGCCGGTCATCGGCGTGCCGGTTCAAACCAAAGCGTTGTCAGGGGTCGATAGCCTGTATTCTATACTGCAGATGCCACGTGGATTTCCCGTGGCAACCATGGCGATTGGCGGGGCAGGTGCGAAAAACGCGGGCCTGATGGCCGCGCAAATATTGGCCATGCAAGATGCAGAGTTGGCTGGGCGTTTGGATGCGTGGCGCGAGGCGCTAAGCGCGTCTATCCCAGATGAGCCAAAGGATGACTGATATGCTTCCCCTCGGATCCACCATTGGTATTTTAGGCGGCGGTCAGCTGGGCCGAATGCTAAGTGTCGCGGCTAGTCGTTTGGGCTATAAGACGCATATTTTTGAACCCTCCGCACACCCACCCGCTGGACAGGTTGCGGATCAAGTGACAACGGCCTCTTATGAAGATGAGGCGGCCCTTCGATCCTTTGCGTCTTCGGTGGATGTGATCACATATGAATTTGAAAACATTCCGACATCTGCGCTTGATGTCCTTGAAAGCTTGAAACCCTTGCACCCAAACCGCGAGGCCCTTCGGGTGTCGCAAGACCGCATCACGGAAAAAGACTTTTTGACGGGGCTAGGTTTGCAAACAGCGCCTTATGCCAACGTTGAAAGCCTTGAGGATATGCACAGCGCTGTTGCGTCTATTGGCACGCCCTCAATTCTGAAAACTCGGCGGTTTGGATATGATGGCAAAGGCCAAGCGCGCTTGAAAACCGACGATGATTTAGAGGCTGCTTTTGCCGATATGGCGGGGCACCCTGCGGTTTTAGAGGGGTTTGTTGACTTTTCGATCGAGATTTCTGTGATTGTTGCACGGTCGCAAGATGGCCAAGTGTCGTGTTTCGATCCCGGAGAAAATGTTCACAAAAACGGCATTCTTGACACGACAACTGTGCCTGCACGGATTAGTGCAGGTTTGCGCATGGACGCGGTTTTGCTTGCCTCAAAAATCGTGAATGCGCTGGAGTATGTTGGCGTCATGGGGGTCGAGCTGTTTGTGACGCGGCAAGGTTTAATCGTAAACGAAATTGCCCCGCGCGTTCACAACTCGGGTCATTGGACCCAAAATGGCTGTGTGGTTGATCAATTTGAACAGCACATTCGGGCCGTGACTGGTAATCCACTGGGGGATGGGGCCCGCTATGCGGATGTTGTGATGGAGAACCTGATCGGGGACGATATGAGGCGTGTGCCGGATCTGTTGCAGGACGGCAATGTCGCGGTGCATCTGTACGGAAAATCAGAGGTGAAAGCCGGCCGTAAGATGGGACACGTCAACCGGATCGTTCAGAAATAAGCGCGCCCCTTTGGCCCCCATCGAAGGGGCCACGGGGCGGTTTGGCCATGGGCCAAACGGGGCCACAAGTCACACGTTTTGTATTTGAACAAGACCTTGGTCTAGGGTGAGTGCTTACAGCCCCTCAAATTCGCACAAGACATGTACGTCCATGCCCATGGCCTCAAGCTTGGCCCGACCACCCAACTCGGGAAGATCAACGATAAAGGCACAGCCCAAAATGTTTCCGCCCAAACGTTCTATCAAAGAAATTCCAGCCTCGGCAGTGCCACCTGTTGCCAGTAGATCATCGACCAACAGGATCGTTTCGCCGGCGTCTATTGCATCATCGTGCATTTCAATGGTCGCGTCTGCGTATTCCAATTGATACTCTTGGCTAATCGTCGCGCCTGGGAGTTTGCCCTTTTTGCGTGCCGGTACAAATCCGGCTCCCAGTTGATGCGCGATTGCACCACCCAGGATAAAGCCACGCGCCTCTAGGCCCACAACTCGATCAATCCTCTGCCCTGCGTAAGGGTGCAACATTTGGTCGATGCACATGCGAAACCCACGCGGGTCTGCGAATAACGTGGTAACATCGCGGAACATAATGCCCTCATGCGGGAAATCGGGAATGGTGCGGATATAGTCTTTTATGGTTTTCATAAGAGTACATTTCATATTAAAATATTCGATTTTTAGGAACGCCGTTGGGAAGCGCGAAGGTGATCTTTCGTTTTAGTGTTTCCAAATCGGATGGGTCTGGGAGAGTGTGGATCATTTTGTGACAATTTGGGCAGAGGAGCATAAAATCGTCTGGTACGACGTAACGCGCTGTTTCCCCCTCAGCAAGTTGACTAACCGGTTTTGAGTGATGAACATCAAGAGGAATGTTTCCAAGCTTGCCTTCGTATGAGTAATGAATTTTGGGATCTAATCCGCAAGCCTCACAAATCGGGGGCTTAACTGCAAGGACCTTTTTTCGAACATTCGGTGCACGCTCAATCCTTCGAGAAAGGATGTATTTCCGTGTCTCACTAATATCCACGGTTCCAGCGTCTTCACGCAATAAATCAATTGGAGTGTTAGCACCCCTGTCCACTAAGGATTTATAGGCATGGAACATGATTTCAAGGTCTGCGTCCAAAAGATCACTTTCAATTTGATCTACTGCATAAGTTCGTCCAAAGGCATGGCCCGCTTCATATCCCTTTGGCAACTTTTCGTCAGAACCTAAATTAATCGGAGTCCTTTCAAACTTATTCGAGTATTCAAGGACGAGGTCATTTAAATCTTGTGCCCTTCGTTTTAAAACTTCATATCCGCGTGTAGTGCCAAATTGCTCAAAGACGATTGTTGTACCTTGGTTCATTGACAGCGTTAATGTCTCGTCAATAGGGTTTACTAAGTACACGATGTAAACCCCTTTAGTTGCAGTTTCCGTGACAATGGGATCAAAAAAAGCAAGCCATGGAACCGCCGCCCAACCTCCTTGTCCAACACTAGCTTTCACTTTGTATTCAAAGGGAAGAAATAGTGTGCGCTTTTTTGCTTCTATTGCCAAATCGTGGCGTACGAAATTTGCGAAATCGCTCCCTGTAAACGGTTTTGTGCGCTGTGAGGCATATTCTTGCGTTAGGCGCTTTAGGTATGTTTTTAGCATTGGTTTTCCATTTTAAAGAACGCGGCCAGCTACAGCGTCCAACTTGGCCACCAACGCCGGGTCACGCTTTTCAGGGGCTGTGAGGATGGCGTATTCTAGGGCCGTGTCACAGCCATGGGGGCAGGTTGTACGCTCTGCTCCTAAAAGCGCGGGAAGGGCGCGGACCAGCGTGCGGGCCTTGTCGGCATTGCCCATCAAGGTTTTGATGATCTCGGTCACGTCCACTTCGCCGTGGTCAGGATGCCAACTGTCATAATCGGTGATCATCGCCACAGATGCATAGCAGAGCTCGGCTTCGCGGGCGAGTTTCGCCTCTGGCATATTGGTCATGCCGATGACGTCGCAGCCCCAGACCTCGCGGTAGAGTTTGCTTTCGGCCAGTGTTGAGAATTGTGGACCTTCCATCGCAAGGTAAGTGCCGCCTTTGTGAACAGTTATGCCTGCTTGTGTTGCGGCCTGATGACAGGCCTCGCTGAGGCGGGGGCAGGTGGGATGGGCGACCGAGACATGGGCCACACAGCCCGTGCCAAAGAACGATTTTTCGCGGGCAAAGGTACGATCAATAAATTGATCAACGATCACAAAATCGCCGGGTGCCATATGTTCGCGAAAGGATCCGCAGGCTGAGACGGAAATCACATCAGTGACGCCCAACCGTTTTAAGGCATCAATATTTGCGCGATAGGGAACCGTTGTCGGAGAATGTACGTGCCCGCGCCCATGCCGCGGCAGAAAGGCAAACTCAACCCCATCAAGAGACCCCGTGAGAATGTCATCGGACGGAGCACCCCATGGGCTTTGCACCGCGGTCCATGTCTCGTTTTCAAGCCCTTCGATGTCATAGATCCCAGATCCGCCGATAATCCCGATTTTAGTCTTTTGCATGCCACTCTCCTTATCTTGATCCAGTCATAGCAAGTCTCTGCAGATTTTCCATGCGCGTTGTCCCAACAATTTTGTGATTTCGCCTTTTTTTGGTCAAAGGGTTTCGAAGAGGGGCAAAGTGCGTTAGACGGCGATCAACACAAGAACAAATGGACGATGACATGAAACGCGCACTTTTGGGGGCATATGCCAAGATGACGATGCCCGACCTGAGCCTGATGAACGACGAAGGGTTCACCTTGTCGCGGCTACGGATTGAAATTCTATCTGGATTGACGGTTGCTTTGGCCTTGGTGCCCGAGGCGGTGGCCTTTGCCTTTGTGGCGGGGGTGCATCCTTTGGTTGGATTGTACGCGGCCTTTTTGGTGGGCTTGATCACGGCGCTTATCGGTGGGCGGCCCGGCATGATCTCGGGCGCAACCGGAGCCTTGGCTGTGGTGATG
>JALRHZ010000032.1:0-10137 GCA_023259435.1 Paracoccaceae bacterium
TATGCTCATCGTAACACTCTTGATCGCTTACTTCCCTGCAATCTCAACAACGCTACTACCTGATATCTATAAGTAGGCAAAACATAAGGTTCCCATCTCGAGAAGATGGTTTAAATTTGAATAATCAGCCTCATGGCAGGCAAGTATGAAAGGTGAACTATGAAGGCAGCTGTTTTGCGCGAGTTTAATGCAGATCTCTCGATTGAGACTGTCGCTGATCCACAGTGTCCCAAAAACGGTGTTGTCCTTGAAGTTTTGGCCTGTGGTGTGTGCCGATCGGATTTTCATGGATGGGTGGGGCATCATCCTAAAGTGAACCCTGGCGATATCATGGGGCATGAGTATTGCGGCGTCGTCGTCGAGGCAGGGCCAGAGGCGCAGCATAAGGTTGGCGACAGATTGATTGCGCCGTTTATCTTGGGCTGTGGGACGTGTATCTCATGCCAGACAGGTGTCTCGAATACCTGCGCGGACCAAGTCACGCCTGGCTTTGGAATGGCGGGTGCTTATGCACAGCGTATTGCTGTTCCGTTTGATCATAATTTGGTTCCGTTGCCCGACAGTATCGCACCAAGCCTTGCCGCAGGTTTGGGATGTCGAGTGACCACCGCGTGGCACGCTTTGACAGATCGTGCGAATGTGCGGATCGGCGAATGGGTCGCGATCCATGGCACAGGTGGTATCGGTCTCTCGGCACTTTTGCTAGGGAAAATGTTAGGTGCGCGGGTTGTTGTGGTTGATGTTGTTCAAGAAAAGCTTGACTATGCTTTATCACTTGGTGCCGATGCAAGCGTCAATGCCGCAACCGAAAACGTTGCCGAGGCCATAATGGAAATTACCAACGGTGGCGCCCATGTGTCGCTAGAGGCGCTTGGGATTGAGCAGACGACAAACGCATCGGTGGACTGTTTGCGCGTCTCAGGCCGCCATGTGCATTTAGGGATGCCTGCGGGTGATGGGCGCATGACAATAAATGTCCGAGCCATCTATGCAAAGCAGCTTTCGTTCTTTGGCAGCCGCGGTATGCCATCTTGGAAATACCCTTCTTTGCTTGATATGATCGAGGCAGGGCGTGTTGATTTGTCTCCTTTGGTGGCGCGTGAGATTGACCTTGCCTCGGCCTCGAACGAATTAAGGGCGATGACAGGTGACACCTCACCGGGGACAGCGGTCATCACAGATTTTTCCTGATCTTTGATCAAATGGACAATGTTTTCAAACGCGGGGTGTCGGTTAAACGGTACCCCGCATTTTTATATTCGCTTAGTATTACTATTTTTATTTAATGAAACTTACAAAAAGATAAACAATTTATCATTTTTCATTAGAAAAACTTTCATGGTAGATTTCACATGCCCCGCGAATTTGTGATCTCAGGTCTGCGTCTATTTTGGTCCACAGCAATCATGAATGAGGGATTTTCAGAAGCACCGCAGCGGCTGGTAGAGGACAAAAAGGATACAATTCTATCGATGACGAATGAGACAACCAAGATGTCGGTAAAGGTGTGGCGCGGCGATAAAAGCAGTGGGTCCTATCAAACTTTTGAGGTGCCTCGGCAAGAGAACCAAACCGTGTTGGATGTTGTAACTTGGATTCAGCAAACCCAAGACCCAAACCTGAGTTATCGCTTTGCCTGTCGGGTCGGGATGTGCGGTTCTTGTGCTATGATGGTAAATGGTGCGCCGAGGTGGACCTGCAGAACGCATGTGAACAAGGTTTTGGATGGCGACACTCTCGAGGTGGCACCACTACGAAATCTTCCAGTCATAAAGGATTTGGTTGCCGATATGGATCCGTTTTTCGATAAATGGGTCGATGCGGGCGGGCATCACGCGCCATCTGCATCGCGCTATGATGACATGCCGAAAATATCATCTGATGAGCCAGAGCGCGCTGAAGCAAATAAGTCGATCGAATGTATTAACTGTGCGGTTTGTTATGCCGCCTGCGATACGGTTGCGCAAAATCCGGATTATTTGGGCCCAGCTGCTTTGCAACGGGCTTGGACCTTGTTGAACGACAAAAAGGTCGATGATCACGATGCTGTTTTGGAGAAAGTGTCAGGCAAAGGCGGATGTCACAACTGTCACAGTCAAGGCAGTTGTACACTGTATTGCCCCAATGGTCTTGATCCTATGCGGGCGATCGCGGGTTTGAAATCTGCAACGATTAAGCGCGCGCTAAAGCGGGGAGGCTAAATTGGATCTACGTTTATATATCGCCCAGAGAGTGTCTGCGATGGTCATGATACCTTTGGTTTTTGCCCACTTAGGGGTGATGATTTATGCCATCCAAGGCGGGGTTTCTGCAGGAGAAATCCTATCGCGCACACAGGGATCTGTGTTTTGGTTTTTATTCTATGGCGTCTTTGTTGTGTCGGTTTCAGTCCATGGTGCAATCGGTCTTCGGACAATCTTATCCGAGACGTTCCGGTTTCGGTCTTTGACGTTAGATGCAATCATGTGGACCTTTGGCTTGGTTTCAATCTTTATGGGGGCACGTGCAGTTTCTGCCGTGACGTGGCTATGATTAAGACACACCGTAATCACCCGCTCTGGTATGCCTATGCCTTGCATCGTATTTCTGGGCTGGCGTTGGTTTTGTTTTTACCGGCGCATTTTTATGTTCTGTCCCTCGCGTTGACCCAACCTGAGAGGTTGGATGGCTTTCTACATTGGACAGAGATTCCGGCCGTAAAGTTTGCAGAATTTGGGTTGGTGTTTTTGCTCTCGGCGCATCTTTTGGGTGGGCTTCGGCTTTTGGCGTTAGAGCTTTTGCCTTGGTCGCCGAAACATAAAACCCTCGCGGCACTTGCTGCCTCTGGGGCGGTTCTTATCTCTGGCACCTTTTTATTGAACGCGGTGTGATTATGACTGTTAAAGCACATATCAAACGACATGACACAGATATTTTGATCCTTGGCACTGGCGGGGCAGGGTTATTCGGTGCGTTGCATGCTTTGCAATCTGCCCCCATGCACACCAAGGTTACAATCGCGGTAAAGGGTTTGATCGGAAAATGTGGCTGCACGCGCATGGTGCAGGGGGGCTATAATGTTGCCCTTGGGAATGGTGACACGGTCGAACGCCACTTTATGGATACGATCAATGGAGGGAAATGGCTTCCTAATCAGGATATGGCGTGGCGGCTCTGCACTGAGGCAGTGACGCGTATTCACGAATTGGAAAACGAAATTGGCTGTTATTTTGATCGCAACCCTGATGGAACTGTTCATCAAAAGGCCTTTGCGGGTCAAACGGCGGATAGAACGGTTCATAAGGGGGATCTGACAGGAATTGAGATCATCTCCCGCTTGATGGAACAGGTTCTTGCGCGGCCCGTCGAAAAATTACAGGAACACCGCGCAATTGGCTTGATCCCAACGGTGGACGGATCCGCATTATCGGGGGTTTTGTTCATCGATATGCGCAGTGGAGAATTTCACTTTGTCCGCGCCAAGGCCGTGTTGATGGCCACCGGCGGTGGACCGACCATGTACAAATATCACACCCCGTCAGGGGATAAGACAATGGATGGTCTTGCCATGGCAATGCGCCTTGGTTTGCCGGTGCGGGACATGGAGATGGTTCAGTTCCACCCCACAGGTCTCTTGGCCGGAGATCACACGCGTATGACCGGAACCGTCTTGGAAGAAGGCCTGCGGGGGGCGGGTGGCCATCTTGTTAATCATCAAGGCAACCGGTTTATGTTCGACTATAGTGACCGAGGCGAGCGCGCGACCCGTGATGTCGTGTCACGGGGGATCTATGCCGAGATGCGGAAAAATAACGACCCCAGCCAAGTTGGAATGTTCATCTCTATGTCGCACTTGGGACCGGATAACGTCCGCAAGAAATTCGCGGGCATGGTGAAGCGCTGCGAAGATAGCGGCTTTGATCTTGCCGCAGGACAGGTCGAAGTTGTCCCAACGGCGCATTATTTTATGGGTGGCGTAGTTGTGGATGCCGAGACACGCACGTCTCTTGAGGGTCTATATGTGGCAGGCGAAGACGCAGGTGGCGCACATGGCTCAAACCGCCTTGGGGGGAATGGTGTTGCAAACTCTACTGTTTTCGGCGGAATAGCAGGCGACAACATGGGGTTAGACATTCGTAAAATGCGCGCGCTGCGCGATCCGGACGAAACGGTCCTCCAAGCAGAACTGGACCGCGCATTATATCCATTGTCCAAGCCGACCGGTAATCTGCATCAGCTGCGCCAAAATTTACAAGAAGCGATGTGGGATGACGTTGGTGTCATGCGGACGCGGGCCGGCCTTGAGCGGGGTCTACAGCGGATTGCGGATATCAAAGCTGAATTACTTGAGACAGGCGTGAATGGCGATAATCTGGGCTTTAATATGACGTGGCACGATTGGATGAACTTGTCGTCCCTCTTGGATGTTTCAGATGTCATCTGTCGCGCAGCATTAAGTCGGGAAAATTCCCGTGGGGCGCATTATCGCGAAGACTTTCCAGAACCTGGCAGCCTTGAAAATTCATATTTCACAGTCGCCCGCCAAGACGGCGATACAGTGGACGTTAAACACGAAAACGTAGAGTTCACAATCGTGCGCCCTGGCGAGACAATCTTGCCTGAAGGTGAACCTGAGACATTGGTGGGAGAACACGCATGATCTCGATTGAGTTAATTCAAAAAACAGCTGAAACCTTGATGGATAAGGCCGCTATTGAAATTCCAGATGATTACTTACAGGGGTTGAAAGCGGCGGCTAAAACAGAGGACGGCGATTTATCTTCTTTTGTTCTGGACGCAATGCTGCAAAATTATGAGGCCGCAAAAGAAGACAAACGCGCCATGTGCGGCGATACTGGAACGCCGCGCTGGTATGTTAAGATGGGCAATGAAACCCAAATAGAGGGTGGGCCGATTGCGCTTGAGGCGGCGTTGCGACGTGCGACCGCCAACAGAACCAACGGATTGCCTTTGCGCCCCAATCGCGTGCATCCATTGTGGCGAACCGATCACGACAACAACGTCGGCATCGGCGCCCCAGAAATCGAATATGGGTACGAGCCGGGCGGAGAGTGGATTGATTTGATTACCGTTCACAAGGGTGGTTTGTTTGGAACAGATTATCGTATGTTGTTTCCCTCAGATGGCATTCAGGGCATCAAGAGATTTTATTTAGACAGCCTTGTTGCCTTTGGAAAACGGGGCTTGGCGTGTCAGCCTGCCATCATTGGAATTGGATTGGGCGGGTGCAAAGACACCTGCATGGTCTTGGGGAAGCGTGCGGCCTGTCTTCGCACGGTTGGCAGCCAGAATTCGGACCCCAAAATTGCAGAGCTAGAAGCCGAGCTCAAAGAGCTTGGGAATTCCATAGGTATGGGCGCGATGGGGTTTGTTGGTAAGAACATGGTCATCGATTGCAACATCGAGGTTGGTTATTGCCACACAGGTGGAATGCAAATGTCTGTCCATGCGTTTTGCTTGTCCTCTCGTCGTGCTGTCGCTCGTGTGTTCGCGGATGGGCGCGTTGAATATCGCACGGATCCTGATTGGTTCACCGATTACCAGAGACGCGAAACCGTTGAATGGGAACCTGCGCAGATATTTGAGGAGGTCTCGGCATGAAGCCGCGTGAAATTATCCTAAGTACGACGCCCAGCGCAGAGGACATTGCACAGCTCAGACTAGGGGATATCGTGTATCTAGATGGTCTAATGTACACCGCACGCGAAGGGGTTTACATGCGCGCTTTGGAAGGCAAGGCGAATATTCCTATGGAATTACCTAGCGAGAGCGCCGCCAATTTCCATTGTTCTCCCGCAGCGGCCATTCGCGAGGACGGTAGCTTTGATCTGGGAGCGGTTACAGCGACGGCGTCTTTTCGGTTTGCCAAATGGTTGCCTGAGTGGATGGCAAAAACAGGGGCAAAGTTAATTGTCGGCAAGGGGGGAATGTCGTCAAAGGATTACAAAGAGTATTTTGTTCCGAATGGTGCTGTTTATTTGTCGACCGTAGGCTATGGCACAGGGGCCTTGTTGGGACGCGGTGTGGAAAAGGTTGAGGCCGTTCATTGGAACGAAGAGTTAGGACTGGCACAGGCCATGTGGGTTATCCGCTGTCGGAAAATGGGCCCTTTCATTGTTGCCTCGGATCTTGACGGGAATTGTCTATTTGAACGTGAAAACGAGAAAATCAGTCAAAATCTATCTCGGGTCTATGAAGGCACAAAACCTGCAGTCCTAAAGCGGTTCGGGGAAACAGATGATCGCTCGGATGAACTGATCGGTTGAGGTTATGACAAAAAAGGGGGGCTGGGCCCCCCTTTTTATTTTTACATCCCGATGCACGTATATTTGAGGCTGAGATAGTCTGTAAGCCCTTGGCTACCGCCTTCTTTGCCGATACCGCTTTCCTTTAGGCCGCCAAAAGGCGCTTCGACTGTTGTGATAAGCCCAGAGTTTATGCCGATCATCCCGTATTCCAACGCGTTGTTCATTCTGAATGCTCGGTTCAAATCGTTGGTATAAACATATGACGCCAAACCGAATTCGGTTGCATTTGCGGCCTCGATCACTTCGTCTTCATCTTTGAATTTGAACACGACAGAGACAGGACCAAAGATTTCTTCTGTGGCACACAGCATATCTTTATGCGCGCCTGTAATGACTGTGGGTTCAAAGAAGGTTCCTTTGGACTGTTGGCGCTGACCGCCGACTTCAATTGTGCCGCCTTTAGCCACAGCATCTGCGATTATTTCTTCTACTTTCGCTACAGCGCTATCGTTGATTAAGGGGCCTTGGTCAACCCCGTCCTCCAAGCCGTTGCCAAGTTTCAGGTTCTTGGAAATTTCATTCAAACGCGTAACAAATCGATCATGAATTCCGTCTTGTACATAAAACCGATTGGTGCAGACACAGGTCTGACCCATGTTCCGATACTTGGAGATCAATGCCCCCTGAATTGCTTTGTCTAAATCCGCGTCATCAAAAACAATAAACGGAGCATTGCCGCCCAATTCCATAGATAGTTTTTTGACGGTTTCTGCAGATTGCCGAATAAGAGTTTTCCCGACTTCGGTCGATCCAGTAAAAGTGACCTTTCGAACACGCGCATGGCCCATGATGGTCTCACCGATGGTGCGAGCAGAGCCTGTGATAATATTCACGACACCATCGGGAAATCCGACATCCTGACAGAGTTTTCCCCAAACCAAACCAGAGTAAGGCGTTAATGAAGAGGGTTTTGCAACAACTGTACATCCTGCCGCCAAAGCCGGTCCCAATTTTCGTGCCAACATTGAGGAGGGGAAGTTCCACGGTGTAATGGCCCCAACCACGCCAATCGGGTGATAGGTTGTTAGAAACCGGTTTTGGCCTAGTGGTGCGGGAATAATCTCTCCTTTTAGTCGTCGAATTTCTTCTGCAAACCAGCGGATATAGGCCGCTCCAATTGCGATTTCTCCACGTGCTTCGGCTAAAGGTTTACCTTGTTCTAGTGTCAGCAACTCGGCCAGTGCCTCTTGATGATCCATGAGGCAATCATGCAATTTATGCAAAAGGCCCGTGCGATATAAAGTATCGGTTTTTGACCAAGTTCCAAAGGCCGCATCTGCCGCCGAAATTGCCATCTCTGTTTCACGAGCGCCGCAATTGGGTATATGTCCAAGTTCGTTTAATGTCGCAGGATCAATAACAGAAACAGTCTCTCCGGTATCTGCACCAACCCAAGCGCCGTTGATAAGGTTTTTTCCATCCAAGTCTTGCAAGAATTTCGTCATCTATGCCTCCCGTCGCGCATAAGCTTTATGTCACATAAATGTTAGGAAAATCGAATAAAACCTAAAAATTCTGTAGATGTTTGTAAGTTTACCTTTATGAAGGGAGGGAAAGCATTAAACGTCGATCAAGGTGGACCATGTCAATACGATTGCTAAAAACTCTGGTCGCAATCTCCGAGCATAAAACATTCGGAGCAGCAGCCGATGCTGTGTTTATCACACATGCAGCGGTGAGCCAGCAAATGAAAACACTTGAAGATACGCTACAAATTGCAATTTTTGACAGGTCTGCACGTACCCCGGAATTGACACCTCTTGGGCTGCAACTTGTTGAAAAGGCAAAGAAATTGATTGCAGATTACGACAATCTTGTGCCCTCGATCATGGGAGATGATATTTTTAATGGAGAGTTGGTCTTGGGCGTCGTTCCAACCTCTCTTTTGGCTTTGACGCCGAAAACCATTTCTATTTTACGTGCAACCTATCCGAACCTGCGTATTCGGATTGAACCCAATCTTACAAATTCTCTGATAAATGGGTTAGTCCGAAATACACTTGATGCTGCAATCGTTTCTCAGGTAGGGCTTTTGCCAAAGGATGTCGTCTTTGATCCGGTGGCCGAAGAGCCGTTGGAATTGATCACGTCTCCGCATAATACGCAGACAGACATCAAAGAAATTTTGGAAAGTAATCCCTATATTCGATTTAATCGCGAGGCCGTCGTCGGGGCGATTATTGAAAACTGGTTGTTGTCCGAAAAGATTGCTGTGAATGAGGTCATGGAATTGCAAAGCCTTGAGGCGATTTCCAGCATGGTGAATTCTCAGCTTGGGGTGTCAATCGTACCTCAATCCTGTGTGCCAAGCCCGTTTCAAATCCCGGTTCGACGCCTGCAAATCGACCATTCCGGCCTAAGTCGCCAAATAGGACTGGCATATAAAAGCACAAATCCGAAACTGCGCGCGATTAAGGAAATAACACAAGCAATGCAAGATGTTGTTGCGACCCCCTAATGTGGTGCAGTGGGTCATATGTGCGCGGCGTCCGTAGTGCGCAGGCGTACGTCCTAAATAGGCCTGCTCTGGATGGGATTTTTTGCGGGATGAGCATATCTTTTTGCCATTAGGACGCTATAGTGTGACGCGACAAACGAGAGGTGTTTTCGATGGTGCAGCCTTGCATAATTTGTGTCGCGATTACGGGATCTGTTCCAACCAAGGCGCATAATCCTGCGGTTCCAATTTCGGTTGCCGAACAGATTGAAAGCACACATGAGGCCTATGAAGCAGGGGCGTCCATTGTGCATGCGCACGTGCGCAATGAGGATGGAACACCCTCATCCGATCCCGAGAAATTCGCCCGTCTCCAAGAGGGGATCAAGGCGCATTGCCCTGACATGGTCATCCAATTCTCGACCGGAGGGCGCTCGGGTGCGGGGACATCGCGGGGTGGGATGTTGTCGCTGGGACCTGACATGGCATCGCTGTCAGTCGGGTCAAATAATTTCCCTAGCCGCGTCTATGAAAATCCACCTGACTTGGTGGATTGGCTTGCCTCTGAAATGATCAGATATGACATCAAGCCCGAGATCGAAGCCTTTGATCTGAGCCATATTTTCCAAGCGGCAAAGCTGTTTTCAGAGGGCAAGATCAAAGAGACCCCTTATGTGCAATTTGTCATGGGGGTCAAGAATGCCATGCCTGTGGACCGTGATGTATTTGATTTCTACGTCAAGACAGTTCGGCGCTTGTTTGGCCAAGAAGCGCAATGGTGTGCCGCCGGAATTGGGGCGCATCAATTGACGCTAAACGAATGGGCGGTTGCAAATGGTGGGCACGCGCGGACAGGGCTTGAGGATAATCTCCGTCTCGACCGCGCAACTCTGGCCCCGTCTAATGCGGCACTGGTCCAGCGTTTGGTTGATATTTGCGACAGGCATGAACGTCCCGTTGCAACTCCAGCGCAAGCGCGGCGGCTATTGGGGCTCCGACCCAGTGAGGCACAGGGAAAGGCTTAACCCCTTTGGCATCGCAGGTCACAAGTTGAGTGTCGTTCTTTGCATCAGATAGGGCAGGCGGGCTTGTGCCTTTTGGACTTTGGATTTCTGCAGATCAGCAAAAAGGATCTGCGGGCTCTCGTCCGCGCGGGCCAGAATTTGACCATCAGGCGCGGCGATAAAGCTTTGGCCTAAAAACTCCAATTCACCTTCGCATCCTGCGCTATTGGCATAGGCAAGATAGACGCCATTTTCAAAAGCGCGTGTTGGGATCATCGTCTTGGCCACCCAGTCCCACTTGGCCCCGAGCGCGGTTGGAACAAGAATGACGTCTGCACCCAACGCGGCCACATGTCGTGCAGTTTCGGGGAACTCGGCGTCATAACAG
>JALRHZ010000032.1:10147-17007 GCA_023259435.1 Paracoccaceae bacterium
CTTTGTACAAGAAGGTCTCGCACCCTGTACCTTGGGCGAAATAGGTCTGTTCAAACCCAGGTGGGATTGCCAACTTACGGTGGCCTCCTAATCGTGTTCCATCGGGGGCAAAACACTGTGCAGAATTATAAATTGTGGCGGTGTCAGCTTCGCTATATCCATAATGGATCGCAATATTAAACTCGCGCGCAAGGGATTGGATTGCACGCGCGCTTGGCCCGTCGTCCGGTTCTGCACAGGTGACCACACCCTCGCCAATATTATAACCGCAGGCGAATAACTCGGGCAAAAGTAAGAGGTCGGCCTTTTGGTCCGCAACTGTTGGCAGCATAGAGTTTAGCCAATCAAGCCGTGCGTCACGACCGGTCAATTCTGCAGGTGATTGAGCCACCGCAAGGCGCATCATATGATCCATCCTATCCGTCCTGCGCATTAGTGGGGTGTGACCAAAAGCTCGCGCTTATACTGGGTGATGTATTCATATCCCGTTTCAGTGACGACAATGGAATCCCCAATGCGGCCCGCGGTTACGCCGTCGATGGATATGCCGCCGTCTACGGCAAAGGTCATACCGGCCTGCAACACCGTTGTGTCGCCGGTCTTTAATTCCGGCGCCTCAAGATACGCCACCCCAATAGAGCGGCCCGTGCGATAGCCTGTCTCAAATCCCCGCGCGCGATACACCTCGTTTGCAGCGGCCGCGACCTCTTCGGCCTTGACCCCCGGACGAATGACAGAAATGGCTGCTTGCTGGGCATCTATTGCGGCCTGTTGCACGCGGGCGGCTTCGTCTGTGACCTCGCCTATATGGAACATCCGGTCAAAGCCAAGTTTGTATTGTTTGAACTGTGCCATATTGCAAAAGCAGAAATACACTGGATCAAACCGCTGATATTGTCGGACAGAGGCGCGGCGGTGCACCATCGAGGTATCTTTCCCGCTTTGTAGGATTTGCAGGTTGTGGATCATGGGCGAGACAAACCTATCCCATCCTTTGTCCGTCAAAAAACTTGCAGCTGTGCGCGATCCTGCCTCGATTACCGCAAGCGCGCTTTCGTATTCATGCGCGCCTTCTTGAAGGCTGTTATGAGCCGCGCTCATCATGGCTTGGGCGATCTCTCCGGCCTGTTTCATCACGTTTATTTCAAAGGCCGATTTGATCATACGCAATTCGCCTAAGACCGGCGAAATGTCATTCAAAGGAATGCCTACGTAGGTCTCATCCAGATAATTCCGCACAATCGCCGGTAGGGTGGGGCGTTCAACCCATAGCGATTGCATGCCAGTCCCAAGTGCCGTTGAAAGCGCCGCCCCCCACGTGCGTGCGCCCATATCTTCCCACGTTTGAACGTTGTCCACCCATGTCATCTCGGCAACCATTTCCGACTCCATGAGCGGCGTAATCACACAAGGCATTTCAACTGCATCGACCACCAAAATCGTTGGTCGTCCGAATTCGATCCCCAAATAGCCCCAAAACCCTGCCAAATAGGCGATTGAGCTTTCGTCTGTAAAAACTGCCTTTTGAATGCCAAGGTCTTTCATTCGGGCCTGAAGCGCGCGTGTGCGCATTTTTGCTTGGTCTAACATTGGGTCCTCATGCGTAGGGTGATGTGTTGTAAAACGCTATGCTGCATACATCTATTCTGTCAAATGTTACTTTTAGTCTATTCTGATTTATATTTACACATTGCTGTATACAGGTATACAGTGAAGCCATGATTGAGACCACACCCGCTCCGCCCCGTGTCGAAGACATCCAAACAGAAATTTTGCGTCGTATCTGCTTTGTCGAGTATCAAGCAGGTGACCAATTGAAAGAGGCGCAACTTGCCTCGGAATTTGGGGTAAGCCGGACACCCGTGCGGGACGCGATTAGCCGTATAAGCCATCTCGGCCTCGTCGAGACACGAAACGGTGTCGGGACGGTTGTGCGTCAGCTTAGTAAGGCTGAGATCCTCCATGTGTACGAGGTGCGGCTAGAGCTGGCCACGATGATCGGAACACTTAGCCCACGGACCATAAGCCAAGACGATATCGCGACCTGCGAGGCCTTGGTTGCAGATGTCTGCGAATTAAGTGAGCGGTTTGATGCAAAACACTATGTTCACATCAATCACAAGCTGCATGAGTTTATTGCAAGTCTTATAGGCAATGATGTGTTGCGCTCGTTCTGGTGGCAAACCTATTACCAAGCGGCCAGTACGTGGTATCAACTGGGGGACGTTTTAGGGTCCCGTGCCGCTAACGCTTTGGTCAAAGAAACCACCGAGATCAAAGCCGCGCTTGAAAACGGGGATATGCGCGCCGTGGGCTATGTCCAGCGCATCCATATTGGATATGGATTTGAGCACATCAAAAAACACTTGCTTGCAGACATAGACCGTTAGCTTTTTGGCCGTTCAAATTCGGGATCAAACGGCGCGGCTGGAATGACCGTAGCCGCAATCAGATCGCCATACATGTCAATGTGCAGCATTGTACCAAGCGCGGCATAAGAGGGATCCAAAAACGCATAGGCAAGGTTTTTATGGATCCGGTGCCCCCAATCGCCCGAGGTCACAGTGCCCACACATTGATCATTCACCATAACCGATGCGCCGCCATGTGCAGGGGCGTGTGATGTGTGAACCTCTAGCGTGACCAAACTTTTCCGCAGGCCGCGGGCCTTGTGGCGCAGCAATGCCTCTTTGCCGACAAACTCGTCTTTGTCCAATTTCACAAAGCGCGCCAACCCTGTTTCAAAGGGATCAAACTCTGTTAGGATGTCAGATTTCCAATGCAAGAACCCTTTTTCCATGCGCATGGCCTCGACCGCGCGTGCGCCGAAAATCTGCATGTCGTGTGCCTGTCCGGCCTGTTCAAGCGCAAGATATGCAGCATAGAGCGAGGCATTCGGGACATGGATTTCATAGGCCAATTCGCCCGAGAAACTAATGTTCATGACCGTAGCCGGAGCAATACCGATAAAACACTCGCGCACAGACAGCCAAGGAAAGGCTGTGGCAGACCAATCCCCGCGTGCACAAGCCTCTAGCACCTGACGTGCCTTCGGACCCGCGATGACCAAGATTGTCTGCTCATTGGTCAGTGACCGTAATTGCACGTCTTCATCAGGCCTCATATGACCGGACAGCCAATCCATATCATGGTATTCACTGGCAGCGGCAGAGCCATACCATAGGCGATCTGGGCCCCTGTGCGATGCAGGGATATTCGCCAAGGTGGCCTCGGCCTTGAGCATGCCTTGATCGTTCAAGAGATAGGCCAAGCCAACCCGTCCCATGCGTTTTGGCACCGTGCCGCAGGTCAGGCGATCCATAAATTTATGTCGATCTGCGCCTGTGATCTCGATCCGGTTAAACCCGTTGACCTCGCATAACCCGACATTTTCATGGATATTCTGAACATCTCGCGCGGTGATGTTGAACGTTTCGTCAAAATTGAAATCTAACGAGGCTTGGGTTCCATTAGGACACATATAATCCACCCGTTCCCATCCGTTTACAACAGTGAAATGCGCCCCTTTGGCAGCAAAGATCGGGGTCAGTGGCGTTGTTTTGGCGGGCCGTCCTGCGGGTCTGTGTTCATGCGGGAAATGAAACCGAAATTCGTTTTGATAGTCTTCAATCGCCTTGAGCGAAGTCAATTCAACATTTGCATGTCCCGTAAATCGCCGTGGATCAAGACACCATGTATCATAACACGCCTCGCCATGAACGATTTGCTGGGCCAACAACCAACCATGCCCACCGCCTTCACCAAGACCTGCGCGTAAGCCGATGATGCAAAAGGCATTCCGCTTGCCGGGAATAGGTCCGACAAGGGGGGCTCCATCGATTGTATAGGTGATAGGGCCGTTCACAACGGACCGAATGCCCGTCTCGCGCAGGGCGGGAACACGTTCAAACGCGCCTTCGAGAACGTCGATAATTCGATCCAAATCATCTGGGCACAAGGCGTTGACAAAATTCGGGTCAATGCCGTCCATGCCCCATGGTTTACAGTCTTGTTCATAAAACCCAACCAAGAGCCCGTTCTTTTCCTGTCGGCTGTAATAGTCGCTAATCGGGCATCGGATTAGGGGCATGCGATGTCCCGCCTCGATGATGGCAGGAATGTCTTCGGTTAGGAAATATTGATGCTCCATCGAGGCAACCGGATGATGCACCCCCATCATGGCACCAACCTCATTCACGCGATAGCCGCAGGCGTTCACAACGATGTCACAGTCTATGTCGCCGTGGCGCGTGTGGACCGTCCATGTGTCATCTTTGTGCTGGGTCAGCGCCTCAACTGGCGTATTGCGATAAACTTCAGCCCCCGCTTTTCGCGCGTGATAGGCCAAGGCCTGACAAAGTTGCGCGGGATCAATGTCACCATCCAAAGGGTCCCACAGTCCACCGATCAAATTCTCGGTCGAGATGAGCGGGTGACGCCGCGCGCATTCTTGGGCATCTATGACCTCGAAATGCACATCCATCCCCCGCGCCATCGAGGCAAAATGCCGATACCCTTGCATTTGCGCCTCGGTGTTCGCCAGACGAATGCCACCATCTGCATGGTGGTAATTGATAGGATATTCAGGGTGTTCCGATAGCTTTTTGTATAAATTGATCGAATGGGTTTTCAGACCAACCATCGTCTGGTTCATCCCGAAATTCGTAACCTGCGCTGCTGAATGCCATGTTGTGCCGCTGGTCAGCTCGTCCCGCTCGACCAAGACAACATCGCTCCACCCTTCTTGGGTCAAGTGATACAGGGTAGAACATCCTGCAATCCCGCCGCCGATGACCACAACTTTGGTGCGCGTTTTCATTCGCTGTCCTCCGGTGTTTTCCGCAGTTAAGGGGGCGTCGAGAGATTTGTCAAAACATATTGGTTTGTGAATTAGAAAACACGTGTAACACTTATCTTCGTGGTCAACAAAGGCATGAGGCGCGGGATGGCAAAACGGGGTGGACGGAAAGAGAGGTTGGCACAACGTGCGGCCAAACCGATATTTGATCCCTGTCCACCGGGGCAAGTTGGAGGCGCTTATGCGCCGCTAAGCCATGATGACCTAGCGCGGATTTACCAGACCGCATTGAAACTTTTGGATCAGCTGGGTCTTGGGGATGTACCAGATCGTCTGCGGAGGGACCTTTTGGCGATTGGTGCGCGACAGGATGCGCGGGGTCGCATTTGCTTTCCTCCCGCTTTGGTCGAAGACGCGATAGACCAAGCCGCAAAGTCATTTGTCCTGCATGGGCGTGATCCGAACCGCTCGATCGAGGTGGGCGGCGACAAAGTCTATTTCGGGACTGGTGGGGCGGCTGTGCAAACTCTTGATCTAGAGAGCGGACTGTATCGCCCTTCGACCCTTGGTGATCTACATGACTTTACACGTCTCCAAGACGTTCTGCCGAATGTAAGTTGGTTTACACGTTGTTGCGTGGCCACTGATGTTCCTGACATCTTTGATCTGGATGTGAATACGGTTTTTGCCCTGATAAAGAACACCACAAAACCGACGGCAACCTCGTTTACCTTGGGCGCGCATGTGGCTCCGATCGTCAAGATGCTTGATATTGCCGCGGGCGGAGAAGGGGCGTTTTCAAAACGCCCCTTTGTCAAAGCGCATATAAGCCCGATGATCTCGCCTATGCGCTATGGTGAAGACGCGGTTGAGGTTGTGTATGAATGTATCCGGCATAATATCCCAATCTCTTGCATCACGGCGGCGCAGGCAGGCGCCACTGCACCGGCAACTTTGGCCGGCTTTTTGGCGCAATCCTTGGCCGAAACATTGGGCGCACTTTTGATGGTGCATGCGATTTGCCCTGGCTATCCCATGATCTTTTCCAACTGGCCTTTGGTGATTGATCTGCGGACGGGTGCCTTTTCAGGCGGCAGTGGCGAGACGGCCCTTTTGAATGCGGCCTCTGCGCAGCTGTCAAATTGGCTAGGGCTGCCCTCGGGCGTGGCGTGTTCTATGACAGATGCCAAGGCGATTGACGCGCAATACGGTATGGAAAAGGGCATGACCTCACTGGCGGCGGCTTTGGCTGGCGGGAATTTGATATATGAAAGCTCGGGCATGACGGCCTCTCTGTTGGGGGCCAGTTTTGAGGGGTTTATTTTGGATGACGAAATGCATTCCAACACCTATCGCGCCCTTAGGGGGATAGAGGTGAGCGAGGAAAACCTAGGGTTTGAGGCCATTTGCGCCGCGGTGTTGGGCGAGGGGCACTTTCTTGGCGGGGCGCAGACATTATCCGCGATGGAGCGGGATTATTTCTACCCCTCTCTTGCGGATCGGGATGATCCGCGGACATGGGCCGAGAATGGCGCGATGGATGCGTGGACACGGGCAAAACACAAAGCCCAAGAGATATTGGCAACGCACCACCCAACCTATCTAAGTGCCGCACAAGAGCGCGAGATACGCGCGCAATTCAATATTCTGGGGCCTTAACCCCCGTGATTGTGTGAATTTGCTTTACATTGCCATCTGTTTTCACTAGGCGGTGGGACTTCGGCGCATGTGGGAGTCCTGCGCCGTTTAAAGGGCACATGTTCCATGGGGGAACAAACGCCCCGGAACAAAATTGAGATTATAGTGAAATCCGCTCTTAAAAACGCGCTTGAAAAGCGCGGCTACTCGTCTTTGACACCTGTACAGATTGAAGTGTCAAAACCAGAATTTGAAACATCTGACCTTTTGGTTTCGGCACAAACAGGATCGGGCAAAACCGTTGGGTTTGGCCTTGCAATTGCAGCTGATCTATTGGGTGCGTCGGACACATTCGATGCCGCCTCTGCGCCTCTTGGTTTGGTGATTGCGCCAACCCGTGAATTGGCCATGCAGGTCAAACGCG
>JALRHZ010000033.1 GCA_023259435.1 Paracoccaceae bacterium
CTGGGCAGTCGACGTGCGCATAGTGACGGTTCTCTGTTTCATACTCAACGTGTGCTGTTGAGATGGTGATGCCGCGTGCTTTTTCTTCTGGCGCGCCGTCAATCTGGTCGTACGCTTTGAAGTCACCAAAATACTTTGTGATCGCCGCTGTTAGCGTCGTTTTACCGTGGTCAACGTGACCAATTGTGCCGATGTTGCAGTGGGGTTTACTGCGGTCAAACTTTTCCTTTGCCATAGCCTTAGGCGCCTCACGAATTGGGGGGCCAAATGTGGCCCAGTTTCACTCCGCGCGCATGTATGCCGTTTAAGGCGAAAAATCAAGCGCTGTTTTCGCTCAAGTACAGGAATTGGGTAAACTATTCACTTTGCGCAGGATCACCCGCTGCGGCCCCTTGCTCTGCCTGCAATGCATCCACTGCTTCGCGTGCCTTTGCCATCTTTTCTGCAAACTCTGACGTGAACCACCCCAATTCTTTGTGTTGGCTGCGCAACCAATTCTCAATTTGGCGCCCTGCGGAACGTGACAAAGAGGCAACCTGTTCTTCTGCGTTTTGCGTCAGGCCCGATCCGATAATCGTTTTAGCCGACGTGCCCTCAACAATCATCATTTCATGCGGTTCCACCAACATCGGCAGCTGTGTTGCATCATCCCAAACTGTCAATTTGACAATTAATGCCGACCGAGGCGACATCAACAATGGCACCCCCGGAGGAGACAGAATGTACCCTTCCACAATGACGGACAGATGATAGAAATTATCGCCCTTAAACTCTGCAAAATGCGTATCAAGCGAGGATTTCAGCGTTTCAATAACGAATTCTGGGTCAATTTCGCGGGATAATGGCCCTTTTTCCATCTTTGGCCCGACGACAATTGCATAACCTAGATCAAAATCGCCAATAGGGTCTTGGGTCGCTTTTGACCCAAAATTTGCGCATCCAGAAAGTAAAATCGCGGCCATGATGGCCAATACATTGTATAGTTTCACAGCAGTTTCCCTTGCACTTTTGACTAAGCTAGCCTCATAATGACCAAGTTGAAATGGCCTAATTGTTGCACATCCCAAAAGTGCGACGGGATCGACACGGTTTGCACGCAGAATTTCTGCCACAGGGAACAAAAAGAATGACAGACTTTCCGGTAAAGGTCACACCGGCCAGCGCACCGCTTGGGGCGATAAAATCTTTTCTTGCTGTTCAAGAGAACGTTTTGAACGTGCTGCCTGAAATGGCCTTTCGTCAGCCGATGGTCTCTGGGCGCTTTGCGCATATGGGCTGGCATATGGTGATGGAGCCCACAGCCCTAAGGCGCGTCATGCGAGATAACCTCGCGAATTACCCAAAGTCATCTGTTACCACCAACATTCTACGCCCCGCCATCGGCGACAGCATTTTGCTCGCCGAAGGTGCAGATTGGCGTAAACAACATCGTGCCGCGGTGCCTGTGTTTACGCCCAGAAATATTGGGCGACTTGCGCCCTATATGGTCCGAGCGGCCCAAGGGGCCGTCAAACGGATTGGCACCACAAACACCCGTCCCGTGAATTTGCACGATGAAATGGTCCGTGCGACGTTTGACGTCATATCCGATGTGACATTTTCCGGAGAACAAGGGTTAGACCGCGCTGTGGTTCACAAATCTATCGAAGATTACATGGCTGGCGCGGCACGAATGTCATTCTTTGATCTTTTGGCTTTGCCAAACTGGGTCCCGAGGCCGCACCGCATTTTTGGCAGTCACGTTGTAAAACATATGCACCACCTTGCAGACCAAGCCATTGACGATCGACAGAACGCAGAACCCAATACAATTCCAGACCTGATGGATCTCTTGATTGATACTTCAGACCCAGAAACAGGTGAAAAGCTTACCGATCTAGAGGTCCGGAATAACCTATTGACCTTTATCGTTGCCGGCCATGAAACAACCGCCTTGGCCTTGGCATGGGCCTGTTATTTGGTTGCGCATGACACACGAGTTCAAGACAAAGGCCGCGCAGAAATTGCAGAGGTGACGCACGGCGCGCAACCGGACGAAGAACATGTTGCAGACCTAAAATATGTGCGCATGATTATCGATGAGGCGCTGCGACTTTATCCTCCTGCGGCCTTTGTCTCGCGGACAGCGCAAGCAGATGATGTTCTTGCAGGTCGCACTATCAATAAAGGTGACACCGTTATGCTGCCTTTTTATGCGTTGCACAGGAACCACGTCCTTTGGGACAGGCCAGATGACTTTATCCCCGAGCGATTTGAAGATCGGGACCAAATCGAAAGGTTTTCCTATATGCCGTTTGGCGACGGCCCCCGCATTTGCATCGGGATGCGTTTTGCGTTGCAAGAGGCCATCATCATTTTGGCTTCACTGTTGCAGGCGTATGAATTTACACCGGTTCAGGGCAAGGATCCCAAACCCGTTATGGTATTGACCCTAAGACCAGAGGGCGGTGTGTGGCTTAATGCGCGCGCTTTATCATAGACAGATCAAAATAGTTTTAAGTGGTGCCTGATTTTCGACGACATCAAGCAGAAGGTCGATATAAGATAGAGGTATGTTGTTTACCTTACCTGACTTTGACACTCTCTACGCCGCCCTCTGTTCGCGCGACAGTCGCTTTCATGACCAAGCTTTTGTTGGTGTCTCATCAACCGGTATATTTTGCCGTCTGACTTGCCCAGCGCGGACACCGCTTGCGAAAAATTGTACCTTTTACCAAACTGTTGCTGAATGCCTTGAGGCTGGATATCGCCCGTGTAAGCGGTGCGATCCAACGGGGATGGACACGTCCGAGGATGCAACGATGCGCAAATTGTATCAACAGCTGACCAGCGACCCCAGCCGCCGCTGGCGCGAAGAAGACATCACCAAAATGGGCTTTGACCCCTCGTCAGTGCGCCGCCAGTTCAAACGCACATTTGGCATGACGTTTTTGGATATGGCGAGATTGCTTCGACTGCGCGAGGGGTTTGCCACTTTGGCACAAGGCGAGAGCGTGCTAGAGGCACAACTTGCAGCAGGCTTTGATAGCCCGTCTGCGTTTCGAGAGGCCTTTACAAATTTAACCGGAGTGCGGCCATCAGACCTAAAGCAAAACGCAATGTTATGCGTGGATTGGGTCGATACACCCTTGGGCGCAATGATTGTTGTCGCAGATCGAACCCATGTACACCTTTTGGAATTTGCTGAACGAAAAGGCTTGCGGCGGGAAATCGAAAAACTGTTTCAGTTTTCCAAGGGCGATATGGGATTTGGAACGTCTCCCGTTATTGAGACCCTCAAGAAACAACTTAGCGATTATTTCAATGGAACCTTGCCCAAGTTCTCTATCCCGTTGGTGATGCATGGTACAGAGTTCACAAAAGAGGTGTGGCGGGCTCTTGTTGAAATTCCAGCTGGTGAAACCAAAAGCTATGGCGCGCTTGCACGCGAGATGGGCAATCCCACGGCAAGTCGTGCGGTTGCGCGGGCCAATGGCGCAAATCAAATCGCTATCTTGATCCCCTGCCACCGCGTTATTGGTGCCGATGGAACCTTGACCGGATATGCGGGCGGGCTGTGGCGCAAACAACGACTTTTGGAAACCGAAGCCCTATATCGAGCCTAAACGCAAAGCGGCGGCCAAAGGCCGCCGCGTTGGTCGGATTGCGAAAGCAATTCGAAGTTTCTTTTATCCAATCGCTGCAGCTTTTACATCTTCATCGATGTGCGGCACATATTGAGCGAAGTTCTCTGCGAACATCTCCACAAGCTTATGCGCCTGTGCATCATAGGCATCTGCATCCGCCCAAGTTGAACGCGGATCCAAGAGCGAAGAATCAACGCCTGCGACCTCGACAGGAACATCAAAGCCAAAGTTCGGGTCTTTGCGGAATTTAACATCCGCCAAAGTGCCATCCAACGCCGCAGTCAAAAGCGCACGTGTCGCCTTAATCGGCATGCGGTTGCCAGTTCCATAGGCACCGCCTGTCCAACCAGTGTTCACCAACCAGCATGTTGCGCCATGTTTCGCGATCTTTTCGCGCAACAGGTTGCCATAGGCCTCGGGACGGCGCGGCATAAAGGGTGCGCCGAAACAGGTCGAGAATGTTGGCTCAGGCTCGGTGACACCACGCTCGGTTCCGGCCACCTTTGAGGTGAAGCCAGACAAGAAGTGGTACATCGCTTGCGCCGGCGTAAGCCGCGCAATCGGAGGCAAAACGCCAAAAGCATCGCATGTGAGCATGATAATGTTTTTAGGATGCCCGCCCAGAGCCGTGTCAGAGGCGTTTGAGATGTACTCAAGAGGATACGCACAGCGCATATTCGCCGTTAGGGTATCGTCGTCGAAATCCAGCTCAAAGGTTTCTGGATCAAACACCATGTTTTCGATGACAGTTCCGAATTTTTGCGTTGTCGCGTAAATTTCGGGCTCTGCTTCTGGGTTTAGGTTGATGGTCTTTGCGTAACATCCACCTTCAAAATTGAATGTGCCACGATCTGACCACCCGTGTTCATCATCGCCAATCAACACACGTCCCGGATCTGCGGACAAAGTTGTCTTGCCTGTGCCGGACAAGCCAAAGAACACGGCGGTGTCCACTGGATTACCTACGGCATGGTTTGCCGAGCAGTGCATCGGCATGACACCTTTTTCAGGCAGCATATAGTTTAGCAGGGTGAAAACAGATTTCTTGTTCTCGCCCGCGTATTCCGTCCCACCGATCAAGATAAGCTTGCGGTCAAAGTTCATCGCAATCACAGTCTCAGAGCGGCAACCATGTTTTGCAGGGTCCGCTTGAAAGCTTGGACAGTTGATCACGGTGAAATCGGCAATATATCCATCAAGCGCCGCACGCTCGGGACGGCGAAGAAGGTGGCGGATAAATAGGTTATGCCACGCCAGCTCTGTCACCATACGCACATTGATGGCAAGCGTTGGATCAGCACCACCAACTAAGTCCTGAACAAAATAATCGCGCCCCTTCATGTGCGCGATCATATCTTCATACAATGCATCAAATCCCGTTTCGGACATCTCTGCATTATTATCCCACCAGATATTTTCAGCGACCGATGCCGTCTTGACAATGTGTTTGTCCTTTGGTGAGCGGCCCGTGAATTTACCTGTCGTGACCAAGAATGTACCACCTTGGCCAAGGGTACCTTCATCGCGCTTCAATGCTTCTTGGATCAGGGCCGGTTCCATATAGTTATAATAGACATTACCCAGACCGTTGATGCCTTGATCTTCTAGCCGGAATTGCGGGTTTACCCGTCCTAATGTCATTATCTTTAACTCCTGATACCACGGCCATAGCCGAATTTTAACTCAACGCGATGCGCTTCTCCCCCTGCTGAATGCACGAGATAATCTTCCTTTAACATGGGATAAAAAGAAATAAACAGTACAGCTTGTCACTGTTAGCGCAACCATTTGAAAAGTATTTTGTGGTTAGCGCAATCATGTAATCTATTGGAAACACATTCCGTTAATTTTTTTGGTTTTCATCTCTATGCGAGTCCAGAAAGCCACGCCTATTCACTAAATTATACGAATCGATAAATTCGCATTGATTCCGACCGTTTAGAAAAGGCATACTCTTACCACGATTGAGCAGAAAGGGATGCGGCACATGGCAAAAATCGCACTGGTTGACGATGATCGCAATATTTTGACCTCCGTGTCAATTTTGTTGGAATCCGAGGGATTTAACGTCTCAACTTATAATGACAGACAGGCGGCATTGGATGCCTTTAACAAAGCTATGCCTGACTTGGCGGTGCTCGACATCAAGATGCCGCGCATGGATGGCATGGATTTGCTACAACGTGTTCGCCAAAAAACGAATATGCCAATTATCTTTTTGACGTCGAAAGATGATGAAATCGACGAAATCCTTGGGCTTCGCATGGGGGCCGATGACTATGTCACCAAACCCTTTTCTCAGCGCCTCTTACTAGAGCGCATCCGTACACTTTTGCGCCGCAAAAGCGCGATGGACGGTGTCGTTGTGGCCGAAACGGAAGAAACCAAAATGATGGTGCGTGGTGATCTAAGCATGGATCCGCTACGCCATGCCGTTACATGGAAAGGCAAGGACGTGTCTCTGACTGTGACTGAGTTTTTGCTTTTACAAGCCTTGGCACAGCGTCCCGGGTTTGTAAAAAGCCGCGATCAGTTGATGGACGTTGCCTATGACGATCAAGTCTATGTGGATGACCGAACCATCGACAGTCACATTAAACGCCTGCGCAAGAAAATGCGCCAAGTCGACGATGAGTTTTCTGCCATCGAAACGCTGTACGGCATCGGTTACCGATATAACGAAGAGTGATAATGTCACACATTGAAGAGTCCGAAGGCGGCGACAAAACCATCAAGGAAACCGCGCGCCTTGTGCTTGGCGACGACTGGGATACCCAAATGGGACAAACGGATACGACCGCGACTGGCTCTGCCCGGCGCGGTTTATTTCGTCGCTCGCCGCTGACACGTAAAATCGTCACGTTCAATCTCATCGCTTTGAATATTCTCATCGCAGGTATTCTATATCTGAACTCGTCTCGGGATAGCCTGATACAACAGCGGGCATATTCGATGGCGGCCGAAACCAACCTGTTGACCGAGGTCTTAGGGGCGCGCAGCAAGTCGGATACCGAGTTTGCGCTGATCCAACCGGACCTTAGCATCTGGATTTCGGGTCTTCCGCTAAGAGAAGGAAGCCTCGTTGTGGTCTTCGACACCAACGGTGACCCGATTGCAGGCGAATTGGTCAAAGGCCCCAATGCGGCCACAACAAATTTGCCAGACAACGGAAAATCCTTCACACCACTTACAGATAGCCTAAGTTGGATTTGGTCGAAATTATCTAGACTTGTTGCGGAGACAACCACAACGCCTCTTACAAAAGAGGGCAGAATGGTACAGCTTGCGCCTTATGTGCCGTCTGCACTTGAGGGTAACAGCGAGTTTATCTCGTTCCGCAGCCCAACACAGGCCACTGAATTTGCCGCAATTGCGCCTATCAAAAATGAAAATGCTGTGATTGGAGCGGTGGCTATGTTCACTGCGACCGGAGAAATCGACCTTATGGTGAAACAAGAGCGCGAACGCGTTCTTCAGCTTTTGCTGATTGGCATGATTGTCTCAATCGCACTAAGCATGGTTTTTGCCTCCACGATTTCAAATCCACTGAATGACCTGGCAACAGCGGCAGAAATGGGTCGGGAAAAAAATTCAAAGAATTTTTCGCCAAGCCGCATTCGCATCCCTGATCTTTCCGGACGCCCAGATGAAATTGGCCGATTGTCCGCCGCGCTACGTGGTATGGTAAGTGCGCTCTATGACAGGATCGATGCAAACGAACAATTCGCCGCAGACGTATCACATGAATTGAAAAACCCACTCGCCTCGTTACGCTCAGCGGTCGGAACATTGCGCTTTGCAAAACGCGATGATCAACGTGGGCAATTGCTTGATGTCATCGAACATGACGTTAAACGGCTTGATCGTTTGGTCACAGACATCTCAAACGCGTCCCGACTTGACAGTGAACTGGTCAAAGAACGGCAAGAGGCCTTTGACCTTGTGGCCCTTGTCCGCAACCTATCGGAACATTTGTCGAAAGACGCCGAAGCAAAGGGCATAGACTTTATCACCGACCTGCCCAAAACCGAGGTCACAATTTTGGGTCTTGAGGCGCGTTTGGCACAGGTCTTTGTCAACTTAATCACAAACGCAATTAGTTTTTGCCAAGATGGGGATGCCATTCGCGTTTGGGTTAGAACACGCGACAACCGTGCTCTTGTGGTCGTTGAAGACACCGGACCTGGTATTTCGGAAAACGCCCTCAATAAAATTTTCAAAAGATTTTATTCAGAACGACCAGAAAACGACTTTGGCAACAATTCTGGCCTAGGACTTGCAATATCCAAACAAATCGTAGAGGCGCATGATGGTGTAATTTGGGCAGAAAATATTCGCCCAACATCCACTGATGCCACCTCTACGCCTCTAGGTGCAAGATTTGTTGTAGGATTTCCTTTGTAATGACGAACACACAGAATTCGGTAAAACTTCACGCCACCTGCGTTGACATCGCAGGACGTGGGGTGATGATCACAGGTAAATCAGGCGCGGGAAAATCGCGATTGGCTATGGAATTAGTGGCCCTTGGGGCGGTCCTCGTCGGGGATGATCAAACCGAATTATCGGTCGTCGACGGCGCATTACAAGCCACAGCTCCGGCAAGCATTCGAGGCTTGATCGAAGCACGCGGTATTGGCATTATTGAGGTGCCTGTGATCAATCGAACCGAGATAAAACTTATCGTAAACATGGACCAAGTTGAAACCGAACGTTTACCAAACCTTGATGTACGCAGCATTCTAGGCGTGCAAATTCCCGTTATCAAACGCTGGCCAGACCTTGGATTTGGTCCTTCGGTGTTTCTTGCTGCAAAATATGGTCTGAAAAAAGATGTCTGATCTGGGCGTCGAGCACCCCACGCGACGGGTTGTCTTTGTGACCGGCCCATCAGGCGCAGGCCGCACAACAGCGATTGGCGCTTTGGAAGACATAGGCTTTGAGACTATCGACAACCTACCGCTTTCGTTGGTCGAGCGGGTTTTAGCTCCTGTCGAAGCAAACAAACCATTGGCAATCGGCATTGATACCCGCAACCGCGAGTTTTCCACACATCATGTCATATCGTTATTAGATGACATCAAAAAACGGGATCACGTTCACTCTGAACTTTTGTATATCTCCTGTGATGCAAATGTTCTTCAACAAAGGTTCTCGGCGACACGGCGACGCCATCCCCTTGCCCCTGCAGAAACTCCAATGATTGGGATTGAGCGTGATTTTGACCTGCTAGCGCCGATCAAGGCACGCGCAGATATCTTAATCGATAGTACTGATCTCACGCCCCATGACCTAAAGGCCGAAATTGGCAAATGGTTTTCGACAGAACACGGCGCGGCACTTGCGGTGTCTGTTCAATCGTTTTCCTATAAACGCGGCCTGCCCCGCGGCGTTGACATGATGTTTGATTGCCGATTTCTGCAAAACCCATATTGGGATGCAACCCTGCGTCACCTCGATGGACGCTCGCCAGCGGTACAGCAATTCGTTGCCACCGATGCACGATACCAAGAATTCGTCGATAAAATACTTGCGATTTGCCTTTTCTTGTTGCCAGCCTATCGTATGGAAGGCAAAAGTCATTTTTCAATTGGCCTTGGATGTACAGGAGGGCAACACCGCTCAGTTGCCCTTGCGGAAACCCTGTCAAAACTACTTGCAAAAGACGGCTGGCAGGTGTCTGTACGACACCGCGAATTGGAACGAAAATAGGCGCAAAGCCTAACAAGAAAAGGATCAAACGGTGATCGGAATTGTGATCGTCGCACATGGTGGATTAGCCAATGAATTTTTGGCATCGCTCGAACATGTTGTCGGCGTCCAAGAAGGCATTACCGCCATTGCAATCGATTCTGATGCCAATCGCGAACAACAAGAGCGACAAATATGTTCAATCGCAGACAAAGTTGACACTGGTTCAGGTGTTGTTGTTGTCGCAGACCTTTACGGAAGCAGTGCCTCAAATCTAGCCAAGACCGCATGTCTCAACGCCAATAGGAAATTCATGTTCGGTGCGAATATGCCTTTGTTGATCAAGTTGGCAAAATCACGCCGGAAACCGCTTGACGAAGCAGTCAAGTCCGCTTTGGATGCGGGGCACAGCTACATGAACGCGACACAGTTTTACGTGTGACAGGACGCAATATGACCACAGAAATTACGCGACACCTTCTGATTGTTAACGAAAAAGGGCTGCACGCGCGCGCATCTGCAAAATTTGTGGAAACCGTCGAAAAATTTGATGCGCAGGCGTCCGTGGAAAAAGATGGTCTGGACGCCGGTGGGGATAGCATTATGGGCTTATTGATGCTAGCAGCGTCCAAAGGTACGACAATAGATGTAACAACTTCTGGATCTCAGGCGCTTGAACTGGCCGATGCTTTGGAACATTTGGTTGCGCACCGTTTTGGAGAAGACCAATAAGTGGACACATCAAGGTGAACAACGCATCTAACGGCCCCCAACAAAACACGCAAAGTGATGACTATATTCCGTATGACAAACGGAAGCTGTCATATGCGAATACCTTCACCAACCCGTTCCAGCGCTACTCCATCAAAACGTTGGAATTGCTCACCGGCAAACTTCGACTTCTCCGATTAATTCGCAAATTCGAAGCCCTTGGTGTTCCAGAGGGACAAGAGTTTTGGGCCCAAGCTTTGAACGTGATGGGGATTGATCTCCTAACACCTGACGAGCAAATACAACGTATACCCAAAACTGGCCCTCTTATTGTAACGGCAAACCATCCTCACGGATTGGTCGATGGCGTGATATTGGCCGAGCTTGTTGGCCGCGTGCGCACGGATTACAAAATCCTGACACGTTCTCTTTTGACAGGCGTCGCCGAGATCCAAGACTTTATGATCCCCGTGCCCTTCGCGCACGAAGAGAACGCGCTTGAAAAAAGCTTGGATATGCGCAAACGTGCCATGGCACATTTGGCAGATGGCGGTGTTGTTGTCATTTTCCCGTCGGGCGCGGTATCTTCCTCGGACACAGCCTTTGGTCGCGTCGTCGAAAGGCCATGGAACCCCTTTACCGCTAAGATGATCCAAAAATCCGGCGCACAGGTACTTCCCGTTTACTTTCCAGGTCAAAACTCTCGTGTCTATCAAATCGCAAATCAGATTTCCGCAACCCTGCGTCAGGGCCTCTTGATTTATGAAGTTGTTCAGGCTTTGAAAAAACCTCAAAAGCCAGTGATTGGCCACCCTATCCCACAAGAGGCAATTGCGCGCTGGTCCTCTGACCCAAGAGGGTTCATGGAATGGCTCCGCAACGAAACCCTATCGCTTAAGTCGTAAGGGTATCACCCAGCCCGCATTTCTTTGATAGAAAATACTCCCGCCGGAGGCGTCAAACTCGGCTGATTTGCGCTGTGCTATCTTGTGGGAACAGGTGTCTCTCCACGATAGTCATAAAAACCGCGCTTTGACTTACGCCCAAGCCAGCCCGCTTCAACATATTTCACCAACAAAGGACAGGGCCGATATTTTGTATCGGCTAATCCATCATGCAACACATTCATAATCGCCAAACAGGTATCAAGCCCGATAAAATCAGCCAACTCTAATGGCCCCATCGGATGATTTGCCCCAAGACGCATGGATTGGTCAATCGCTTGGACAGATCCGACACCCTCGTACAAAGTATAGACCGCCTCGTTGATCATCGGGATCAAAACACGGTTTACAATAAAGGCCGGAAAATCTTGCGCACTGGCCGCTGTTTTCCCCAACCGTTCTACAACAGTAAGGCAGCTGTCATAGGTTGCTTGATCTGTCGCAATCCCACGGATCAGCTCGACCAACTGCATAACTGGAACAGGGTTCATGAAATGAAACCCCAAAAAACGCTCGGGGCGATCTGTGCGACTTGCCAACCGCGTGATCGAAATCGAAGAGGTATTCGAGGTGAGAATTGTAGTATCACGAATATGGGGGGCAAGGCTTTCGAAAATGGCATGTTTAACGGGCTCATTTTCGGTTGCCGCTTCGATCACCAAATCCACATCACCCGCCTGAGCGATATCCGTGGTCGCGATAATCCGCGAAAGCGCTGCTTGTTTTTCGGCTTCTGTGATTTTTTCTGAGCGGACCTGACGCTCCATGTTTTTGGAAATTCTGGCCAATGCTTGATCAATAGCATCTTGATTTACATCATTTAAAACAACGTCATATCCTGACAACGCCATTACATGCGCAATACCGTTGCCCATCTGGCCCGCGCCAATCACCCCGACCTGTGCGATATCCATCATCAATTCCTTCTGCTTGCCCGACATTAGGCGCCAAGCCCTCCCAAGGGCAAGCCCTAAACCACCAAAACAAGGGCGAGGACGGGAAACTTGTTCAAAGTTTATCTGTTAAGGAAATCATCATTTCCCTGTCTCATCGTGGGTGTGGGAAACATAGGTGGTGACATGACTTTCGTTCTACGTACGCAACGGCCAATGGATATTTCTATTTGCCAATACAAACAGTCCTTACAAAGCTTTCGGGGACCAAAACGATCCTTTGACAGGCCCTATTTTGCATGCATCGGTGGCACCGACACTTTTGGACAGCATGCGGTGGCTCCCTACGCGCGTAGTCTTGAGGATATTATCCAAAAACCTTGCATCAACCTTGGCATTTTGCAGGGCGGCCTAGATGCCATTCGTCTCGATCCTGCTGTGCAGGACATCGCCAACCGCGCAGAGCGCGTCATCTTTCACGCCGTGGGCGCACATGCACAATCGAACAAATATTACAAAGTGCATCCTCGGCGAAATGACCGATTCATAACTGCGCTTGATCCGCTATATGCACTCTATCCCGACGTTGATTTCACCGAGTTTACGTTCACGAAACATATGCTTACATTTTTGGATGCACACGATCACGTCCGGTTTCAAACTGTTCGGGATCACCTTATCGAAACATGGCAAAGCCGGATGATTGAACTCTGCCAAGCGCTGCCGCGTAAACCGATACTATTGTGGACTGGCCACGATAACCACGATCTTTACACCCATCCGCTTGGCGCAGAACCGGTGTTCATATCTCAAGAGGCGCTAGAGCCGATTAAACGGTATTTCGCAGCGGTTATTCGCTGTGCATTACCGCAAAGCGCACGCGTTGATAAATTCTCTGTATTTACAGAGCTAGATCAAACCGCCCACGACGTTATCGCACAATGCTTGCATGAGGGCTTGAACGAAAAAGGGCTCGGATAAACCGAGCCCTTTCATCAACTCTTAATCGAGATTATCCAAGCTTTTCTGTAAGCTCTGGAACCGCATCGAACAAGTCTGCAACCAATCCAAAGTCAGCAACTTGGAAGATCGGCGCTTCTTCGTCTTTGTTGATCGCAACAATGATTTTGCTGTCTTTCATACCGGCCAAGTGCTGGATCGCGCCGGAAATACCGGCAGCGATGTACAGGTCAGGTGCAACCACCTTACCAGTTTGACCAACTTGCCAATCATTCGGTGCATAACCACTGTCCACAGCGGCACGAGACGCACCAACAGCTGCGCCAAGCTTATCAGCCAATGTTTCGATCAAAGCGAAATCTGCTTCTGATCCAACGCCACGGCCGCCGGACACAACGATACCCGCCGAGGTCAACTCTGGACGATCGCTTGCGGCAACTTTATCCTCGACCCACTCGGACAAACCGGGGTTGCCTGCGGCTGCGATGCTCTCAACCGAAGCTGAACCACCTTCGCCCGCTGCGTCAAAGTTTGCTGTCCGTACGGAGAGGACTTTTTTCGCATCTGTGGACTGAACAGTTTGAATTGCGTTGCCCGCATAAATCGGACGCTCAAAGGTGCTTCCATCTACGACGGCTGTGATGTCTGTGATCACCATCACATCCAAAAGCGCGGCAACGCGCGGTAGGATGTTTTTGGCGCCGTTTGTCGCAGCTGCGACGATGTGCTCGTAATCGCCTGCCAATGAAACGATCAAGTCCGCAACTGGTTCCGCCAAGCCATTGCCATAGGCCGCGTCATCCGCGCAAAGCACCTTGGCGACACCGTCCAATTTTGCTGCTGCTTCTGCTGCACCACCACATCCGGCGGACGCACATAAAACAGTGACATCGCCCAATGCTTTTGCCGCTGTGACTGCTTTTGCTGTTGCATCAACGGCCAAGTCTGCGCCGTTTACTTCTGCAAGTAGTAGAACCGCCATTATACCGCTCCTGCTTCTTTAAGTTTCTCAACAAGCTCATCAACAGAGCCAACCTTAATACCAGCTGCACGGGCTTCTGGCTCGCCTGTTTTGACGATGGTCAAACGCGGTGTCACGTCGACACCGTAATCCGCCGCAGTTTTTGTATCCAAAGGCTTTTTCTTGGCCTTCATAATGTTTGGAAGCGACGCATAGCGTGGCTCGTTCAAACGAAGATCAACTGTGATAATCGCAGGCATTTTCACTTTGATTGTCTGCAAACCACCATCGACTTCGCGTGTGACAGTTGCGCTATCGCCATCCACGTCAACCTCAGATGCGAATGTCGCTTGGGACCAACCCAAAAGCGCCGACAACATCTGACCAGTCGCGTTCATATCATTGTCGATTGCTTGTTTGCCGCAAAGGACCAACCCAGGCTGCTCTTCGTCAACCACGCCTTTTAGGATCTTGGCAACTGCCAATGGCTCGATGTCTGTGTGAACATCATCTGCTGCAACCACAAGGATCGCACGATCCGCGCCCATAGCCAAAGCTGTACGCAAAGTTTCTTGCGCTTTTTCGACACCGACGGACACAACAACGATTTCGTCGGCCTTGCCCGCTTCTTTCAAACGGATCGCTTCTTCAACAGCAATCTCGTCAAACGGGTTCATAGACATTTTTACATTTGCGAGATCAACACCGCTTCCGTCCGCTTTCACGCGTACTTTCACGTTATAATCGATCACGCGCTTGACAGGCACCAATACCTTCATCTGCGTTCCTCACTTTTAAAACATGCCGCGCGAACCGCGACTCTTACAGGTTCTGGGCGATGTGATAGGACGTTCTGCCCACAAACAACAGGTCAAAATCGTCACGCTAGCGCTAAAGGACGTCGCGTTTCAGGAAAAAGAAAACTTTTACCAGCCTCTTGTATTGTTATTAACTAGTTTTTATTTACTATATATCAAAGAAAAGGAACGCAAAATGACCCCCACCTATACATTCATGTCGAAATCCACAGCCAAAGAAGGAAAGCTAGACGATCTTATTAGAATTGCATGCGAACCACCCAAAGCTATTGCCAAAAATCTCGGTAAACCGGTGACTTACCAAGTCTCAGTAGATCGCGAACGCAACACCGTTGTGGTCTGGGTTTCCCTGCCAGACAAGGAAAGCCTGTACACATACCTCGAAACAGCACAAGGACAAGATGACCACTCGACACAAGAAGATCAAAACGACATCGTCGATACCTTTGAAATGTATGATCTAACGCCTCAGATCCAAAATGTTGTCTTGTCGGCCACCATGTAATTTGGAAAGATCGCATAGCACCGTGATACGATAAGGAGACATGCAATGCCGCTAATAAAAGCCCGAGAATTGGCCATATTTGCGACCTTGCGGATGCACGATCTGCACGGCTATGCCATAGCGGCTGCCTTTAAGTCGGGCCCATTTCAGTTATTGGGCCTGACGCGGGCAGCAACCTATAGCATTCTAGAGCGATTCAAAAAACGTGGTTGGCTAAGATCACACTTTGAAAGCGCTGGAAACTACCCCGATCGCGAGGTGTTGTCTTTGTCAGCGTCCAACGAGGCATTTCAACACCTGAAATCGGAAAGTTTCAAAGGCGATACCCTTCCCGTTGCACCACTTATGGCATTGGCGTTGCTGCGCGATACGGAAGATCACATTGATCCATCCGTGATCCAGCGTCTTTTGTCAGAGCGCGTCGAGATAAGGACGGCTTGGAAAAGTGATGTTGAACACGCCAAGACGCACACAATGCGCCTTGGCTTATCTTATTTAGACGCAGAAATCGCTTATTTAGAAAGCCTGATACATCAGGCCTAGCGGTTCGCCCCAGGCACCCATAATACGTCGTCCTTGCCGCCGTTATTTGCCATACGTGCAGCGACAAAAAACCAATCCGACAAACGGTTAAGGTATTTCACCGCGTCCGAGTTAATGGCCTCCATCGTCGCTAACTCAACACATAGCCGTTCGGCACGTCGCGCAACGGTGCGACAGATATGCAAATGTGCGGCAAGCGCCGTTCCACCGGGCAAAATAAAGCTGCGCAGCGGTTCCAAATTTGCATTCATGGCGTCGATCTCTGACTCTAGGCGGGCCACTTGGGATGCAGCAACGCGTAGAGGGGGATATTCCGCCTCAGCGTCCTTTTCCATATCAGGGCGACACAGATCGGCGCCCAGATCAAACAGGTCATTCTGAATGCGCTCTAGCTGTGCATCTAGGTCCCCTGTGGCATGCAAACGCGCAACGCCAACAGTTGAATTCAGCTCATCAGAGGTTCCATAGGCGGTGACCCGCATCGAATGTTTTGCAACCCGCGCGCCGTTTCCTAATGCAGTCTCGCCTGCATCACCGGTCTTTGTATAGATCTTGTTCAGCACAACCATGTTACGACTTCCCTCTAAAATAAACAAAGGCCAAGATAAGCAGAACAGCCACGAATTGGGCAATGATGCGCATCCGCATGATTTTGTTCGCGTGTTTGCG
>JALRHZ010000034.1:0-7257 GCA_023259435.1 Paracoccaceae bacterium
ACATGACGAATACTGGAGCTCTGAAATGCGCGATGCTGTCGACACCTACGTCGAAACGGGTGGCAATGTTGCGCGGTTTGCGGGGAATTTCCTGTGGCAGACCAGGATCGAGGACGACGGCCGCACACAGGTCTGCTACAAGTATATCGCAGACCAGGACCCACTGATGGGGACAGAACAAGAGCACCTTGTCTCGGGTGCATTCGAGGTGGACCCGGTCAACCGTCCCGGCGCGCTGACCTTCGGCGTGAATGCCCTGCGCGGGGTCTATGCCGGTCTTGGCAATTGTGTGGGCGGCGGTGCGGGCGGCTTCACGATCTACCGCCATGACCATTGGGCCTTTGACGGCGCTCGGCTTGGCTATGGCGATGTACTGGGCGCGCGCGCGCGGATTTTCGGCTACGAGGTCGATGGGCTCGATTATCGTTTCGAGGACGGGTTGCCATATCCGACATGTACCGATGGGGCCGTGCCGGAGATCGACATTCTCGCTTTGGGGCTTGCCAGCAATATCGAGGCCGATCACGGCATCTGGGGCGAGACGCTCTATATCGGGTCAGCGGACGCGGCGTTCAAGGCGCTGGTGCTTTTCGGAGAGGTCACACCCGAAACCCTGGACGCTTGCAAACGCGGCAACGGAATGATCATCTCGTGGCTGCGCGGAAAGGGCGAGATATTTACCGCCGCGACTTGCGAATGGGTCGCGGGCCTGATCCGCCGCGATGCTCAGGTCGAACAGATCACTCGAAACGTCTTGAACAAGTTTGGCAAATCGAAGGACCGTTTAGGCTAGCTGCTTTCTCTTGTTGGAAGCAGGCCCTGTTCAAACCGCTGCATCAGTTGAAAAGGTCTCAGACCTGCCGTTCGCTGCTCTTTGTGGCAAGGTCTGCTTCGGCTTGGGGGCTTTATACGACGCGCTTTATGACCAAACGTGCCAATAGTCCTGTCCCGCCATCTTGGAATTCGATGGTTCCGCCGTGTTGACCTGCAACTGTTGCCACAATTGTCAGGCCAAGACCAAATCCAGAAATGCTCTGAGCGCCGCTGCCGCGTTTGAACGGGGCCAGATAGTCATCCATTTCCGCCGCTCGATTTGGGCCGCCGGCATCCTCGACCAAGATATAGATGTGGTTTGCGTCGGCTTGCAGGGTCACACTGGCCTTTCGTCCGTATTTGACTGCATTATCTATCAAATTGGTAACTGCACGGCGCAGAGAAACGGGCCGTACATAGGATAAAATAGCCTTGGCTTCGGACACAGGAATAGTGCCTTTACGCGTGGTGAACACCTGTTGCGAAGCGTTAGCTTCGGTGACTTTGGTTTGGCGTAATGTCACTGGTGCACCAGTATCTTGGTAATCGGCAACGATGGCATCAATCAGGGACATCAGATCAATTTTTTGCGGCTGTTCGCTGTTGGTTTCCGATCGGGTATAGGCCAATACGCCCTCAATCGTTGCGGTCATCAGATCAATGTCGGAGTCCAATTTCTTGCGTATGTCGTCGTCTTGGATCAGCGCTGCACGCAGCCTTAGCCGTGTTGCGGGGGTTCCCAAATCGTGGCTAACACCGGATAAAACAATTGCGCGGTTTGATAATTGGTCGCGTTCGAATTGAAGATAATCGTTCACGGCGCCGACGATTTCAATCAATTCCTTTGGGCCCTGTGTGTCATAACTATCGGGTCCACCCACCAGTTGGCGTGATTTTAGCGCACGTGCGAAATATCCGAATGTGTCGGTCACGTTCCCGATGTGGGTGATCGTAATACTGATCACGATGATCGACGCGATTGCAACCCACAGTCGATTGTCCGGCGGAGCCGCCGCGCAGCCCCAAACCGCGGATCCGTCAATTCGCACCCATGCCAATTGATCCACGCGCCCGAAAACGATCGGATTGCTACAATAGGTTGCCATTAACCGCGCCAGTGCCCCAAACTGATAGGCCGATGGTTCCTGCTGTGATAGGGAAAGTTCAGAAATGGGATAGGTGAGCTGATCCGAGACAACGGCGATCTGAATTTCAGACCGGATTTTCAGCGCACCATCCTGCGACATATCTTTTAGGGTCAACAGCGTCAGATAACCGGGTTTTGGAACCTGCGATATCGCGTTGAAATTCCTCTGATATGCATGGGCTAAATCTGTGGGGGTTAGGGGGGTTAAATTGACCCCTTGGATCTCGGACTGTGTCAGCAACGCATAATAGGTCTCAATTCCTGCGACATAGGCATTGGCCAAATGGCGATCCCACATTCTGTTGGAATTGACCCAGACATAACTGGCAACCAAACCAATCGTCAGGGCGAGTCCCACCCAGACAAACGAGAGTGTACGCAGGCTGAACGGGCGTAACATCACCCATCACTCACAGTGACATCTGTGGCAAACACATATCCCGTGCCGCGCTGTGTCTTAATCAGGTCTGGCGATTTTGGGTCCAGTTCGATCTTGGTCCTTAACCGTCCGACCAAAACATCAATCGAGCGCCCCAAACTATCTGGCACCGATGCGTCCCCCGTTACGTCCAAGGCTGATGCAATTTCTTCTCTGGTCAGGGGGATTCTGGGGTTGGCCAAAAACACCTTTAACAGGCCGGTCTCTTTTTGTGATAATGATACGGTATACCCTTTGGGTGAAGTCAATTGGTCGTGTTTGCCATCGTATTGCCACCCCTCAAAGGCAAAGGATCGCACCCTGCGACGGTAAGTCAGCGAAGATGTGCGCTGCGCACGTTGTAACACTGCCTTAATTCGTGCCAGCAGCAATTGGGGGTTAAACGGTTTGGCGATATAATCATCCGCGCCTACACTATAGCCGCGCATACGGTGGTGATCCGCGGATAGGGCTGAAATAAAGATAATAGGCACATCATGATCCTGTCGCAGGTGCTGACAAATATCGACACCGTTCTCATCTCCTAGCATGACGTCCAATAAAATCAGGTCAATGCGTTCAGTATTCATGTGCCGTTGCACATCGGCCAATGATGTCGCGGGCAGCACAATGAACCCATTTTCACGCAGGAACTGCGCCAGCATAGACCGAATTTCCGCGTCATCATCAACGACCAAAATCCTTGGGATCGCCATTTCGCATGCTCCTATCAGGTCCAGTAAATTCAGTGGCACGTTAGAGTGTTTGTAACACTGTGCAACAAAATCAAGGGGAACGTAACAGTCTGTAACAAAACCCCGCAAAATCTTTGGATTGGTCCCGAAATTGGCAATTATTTTGTTTTCGGCTTTGAAATTTTACGCCTCTATAAGGCAACGCTGCATGAGGAGCAGCGTAAAAAGGGAGAATTACCAAATGAAAAGAACCGCATTTGCGGCAGTCTCATCGATTGCCTTGATCGCATCATCCGCTGCATTCGCTGAACCCCAAGCTGAGGTTCTGCACTGGTGGACATCCGGTGGCGAAGCGAAATCCGTCGCCGTGTTGCAAAAAGAATTCGCAGACAATGGCGGCACGTGGACAGACATGCCCGTCGCAGGTGGCGGCGGTGACGCAGCTATGTCTGCGCTGCGAGCCCGTGTTCTGTCTGGCAACGCCCCAACAGCCGTTCAGCTAAAAGGCCCTGCCATCCAAGAATGGTACGAAGAAGGCGTTTTGGCCAACATCTCGGCCGTGGCCGAAGCCGAAGGTTGGGCGGATGTATTACCAGCCTCAATCGCAGGTCACATGAAATGCGAAGGCGAATGGTGTGCTGCCCCTGTGAACGTCCACCGCGTTGACTGGATCTGGGCGAACGCTGACGTCCTTGAGGCAAATGGCATCGCAATGCCAACCACTTGGGACGAATTCAACGCAGCCGCTGCCAAATTGCAAGCCGCAGGCGTGATCCCATTGGCGCACGGTGGTCAAGCATGGCAAGACGCTACAGTCTTCGAAGCTGTTGCGCTGGGCATTTTGGGTGCAGAAGGGTTCCACAAAGCGTTCGTAGAACTGGACGAAGCGACCCTAACATCTGATGCAATGGTTGCTGTGTTCGACCAAATGCGCACAATGCGTGGCTATGTTGATGCAAACTTCTCTGGTCGTGACTGGAACCTTGCAACAGCGATGGTCATGAACGGCGAAGCGGCGTTCCAAATCATGGGCGACTGGGCCAAAGGTGAATTCATGGCAGCAGGCAAAGTCCCAGGCGAGGACTTCCTATGCGCATCCACACCAGGCGAAGGTTTCTTGTATAACGTAGATAGCTTTGCCATGTTTGACGTCGATGGCGACGACAAGAAAGCCGGCCAAGACCTGTTGGCAAAACTGATTGTTGGTCCGAGCTTCCAAGAAGTGTTCAACCTGAACAAAGGGTCGATCCCTGCGCGTACAGATGTTGCCTTGGACAAATTCGATACCTGTGCGCATCTGTCAGCAGATGACATGAAAGCAAGTTCAGAGAACGGTTCTTTGTTGCCATCTTATGCACACGGCATGGCCCTGCGTGGCGCACAATCTGGTGCAATCACTGACGTTGTGACAGCGCATTTCAATTCTGATATGTCTTCTGCAGACGCGGTCGCACAGTTGGCACAAGCTGTTGCAAGCAGCTACTAATTAAACCTTGTACACCGCCCCAGATTTACCCATCGGGGCGGTGTATTTATTAGGAGTTCCCCATGACGGAATGGCTTGAAAATCAGCTGCCCAAAATGGTACTCGCGCCTTCCTTTATCGCCGTTTTAGTATTTGTTTATGGCTTTATTGGCTGGACCGCTTGGGTATCGTTGACACGTTCGAAACTACTGCCGAAATATGAATTGAAAGGGTTTGTTCAATACGACAAACTATTTGCGTCGCCCCGCTGGGATACGGCCTTTGGCAACCTGTTTACATTCGGTATTTTGTTTATTGTGATTGCAATGGTTTTGGGATTGGTCCTCGCCATTATGCTAGATCAAAAAATCCGAGTAGAGGGCGCAATTCGCACCATTTACCTGTACCCTATGGCGCTGTCGATGATTGTGACAGGGACCGCGTGGAAATGGATCCTAAACCCCGGTCTCGGGATCGAGGCAACCGTGCGCGGTTGGGGGTTTGAAAATTTCAGCTTTGATTGGGTGGTGAACCCTGATTTTGCAATCTACACGATTGTGATTGCCGCTGTTTGGCAAAGCTCGGGCTTTGTAATGGCGTTGTTTTTGGCAGGTCTGCGATCTGTTGACGAAGAGATTATCAAAGCAGCCCAAGTTGACGGCATTCCTACATGGCGCATTTATTCGTCCATTATTATTCCGTCCATGGCCCCTATTTTCCTGTCTGCCTTTATCGTTTTGGCGCATTTGGCGATCAAGAGTTTCGATTTGGTCATCGCGTTGACGGGAGGTGGCCCTGGGTATTCCACCGATTTGCCCGCGACTTATATGTACGCCATGGCGTTTTCGCGTGGTGATATCGGTCAGGCGGCATCGTCGGCAATGGTCATGATGGCGGTCGTGTTTACCATCGTTGTGCCCTACCTTTATTCAGAATTGCGAGCAAAGAACCATGGCTGATTTGACCTATTCCCAGAGCCCGTCCAAAGGGTCGTTTGGCAAATTAATCTTGCGTTGGATCTTATATATCCTGCTGGCCCTGTTTGCGCTGTACTACCTAATGCCGTTGTTTGTCATGGTGACAACTTCGTTGAAAAGTCTTGAGGAAATTCGCACGGGCAGCTTGATCGCCTTGCCACGCGAAATCACTTTTGATGCGTGGAAAACCGCATGGTCTGGCGCTTGTACCGGTATTCAATGCGAAGGGTTGCAGCCCTATTTTTGGAACTCGGTTCTTTTGGCGGTTCCGGCTGTGGCCTTGTCCACGCTGATTGGGGCGCTGAACGGTTATGTCATTGCACAATGGCAGTTTCGCGGTGCAAACCTGATTTTTTCGCTGATGTTGTTTGGCTGTTTTATCCCGTTCCAAGTGGTCTTGCTGCCCATGGCACGCCTGTTGGGCATGATGGGGTTGGCGGGTAGTATTCCGGGGTTGGTATTCGTTCACGTGATATATGGGATCGGCTTTACCACTCTGTTTTTCCGCAATTATTACGTCTCGATCCCTGCAGAATTGGTTAAAGCGGCCAAAGTGGATGGTGCAAATTTCTTTCGCATCTTTTGGTCGATCTTTCTGCCGCTATCGCTTCCTATCATTGTTGTCACGGTCATCTGGCAATTCACCCAGATTTGGAATGATTTCCTATTTGGTGTGTCCTTTAGCCAAGCGGGCACACAGCCCATTACTGTGGCCCTGAACAACATCGTAAATTCAACCACTGGCGTTAAGGAATATAACGTCGATATGGCCGCCGCCATTATCGCCGCCTTGCCGACACTATTTGTCTATGTCTTCGCTGGTAAATACTTCATTCGCGGTCTCACGGCCGGCTCAGTAAAGGGATAACCCCAATGGCACCCATTCTTGACATCAAAAATCTGTATAAGAACTATGGTTCCACAGAAATTCTGAAAGAGATCAACATTTCCATCGACGCTGGGGATTTTCTGGTTCTGGTTGGCCCATCGGGTTGCGGAAAATCGACGCTGCTGAATTGTATCGCGGGGTTGGAACCTATCACAGGTGGCAGCCTGCATATTGATGGGCGTGACATGACCCATGTTAGCCCCAAAGATCGGGACATTGCCATGGTGTTTCAATCCTATGCGCTTTACCCCACGATGAGTGTTGCGAAAAACATCACCTTTGGCATGAAGGTTCGCGGGGAAGATGCCGAAACCCAAGAACGCAAATTGAAAGAGGTGGCTGCTCAGCTGAAAATCGAACAGCTGTTAAACCGCCGCCCCGGCCAATTGTCTGGCGGCCAACGCCAGCGTGTGGCCATGGGACGTGCCTTGGTGCGTGATCCAAAACTGTTTTTGTTTGATGAACCGCTGTCCAACCTAGATGCCAAGCTGCGCGTCGAAATGCGATCAGAAATCAAAAAACTGCATCAATCGCTCGGGGCGTCTATGGTTTATGTGACACACGACCAGATTGAGGCCATGACACTGGCCACCAAGATTGTGGTCATGAAAGGCGGCGTGATTCAACAGATCGGTACACCTGCCGAAATTTACAACACACCTGCCAATCTGTTTGTCGCGGATTTTATGGGCTCGCCCGCGATGAACCTGATCCCTGCCAAGATTCGCCAAAACGGCAGCGGCGCAGAAATTGAAATTATGCGCCCCAATGATGCACCGATTGTCCTGCGCGATGATGCAGCCCGCAACCTGCCATCGGACGTAATTTTGGGTCTGCGCCCAGAGGATATTTC
>JALRHZ010000034.1:7267-16205 GCA_023259435.1 Paracoccaceae bacterium
GGCGTGCAAGAGGCAGAATGTCTGGTTGATATGGTCGAACCGGCCGGCGCTGATACCTATGTTGTCGCCGAAATGGGGGGCAAACAGGTCACCGCACGTCTGCATGCAGAAACAACTGCAGCTGCGGGAGGCAAGCTGAAATTTGCATTTGATTTGAACAAAGTCAGCTATTTCGAACCAACGAATGGTCAGCGTTTGAATTAAGAATTTGGGGCGGTTTTTTGAAAAATCGCCCCAGTCAGATGAGCCGGTTGGCAGCATGGTCTTTGTAAACAAAGATCACAGGCGCAAAATGATCCCTGCATCATGACCTGATGCAAGGATCGCGAACGTCCAATTTTGACCGACCACTCATGCGATGGCATCGTCAATAAAAAGAGCCCGCCCAAAACAGAAAACCGAAGAGTTTCACCTCTGGACAGGCCTATTTCGCATGGTGTAGCACGTCGGTATGAGTAAATCGGCGTTGGTCATTGGGGCAGGGGTTGTTGGTCTGGCCGTATCGCGTGGTCTGGCGCGTGAGGGGTATGATGTTCTAATCGCAGAGCGTGAGCGCGCAGCGGGAACACAGACATCGGCGCGCAACTCGGGTGTTATTCACGCGGGCATTTATTATCCCAAGAATAGCCTGAAAGCATGGGCGTGTCTGAGAGGAAAACACCTTTTGTATTCCTATTGCTCTGACAAAGCTGTGCCGCATGCGAATGTGCAGAAGCTGATTGTTGCCACGCAGCCCGATCAACATGCCGCTCTGCAATCTTTGTTTCAGCAAGCGCAAGACAATGGCGTCCCGATAGAACGCCTTGGTCCTCAATCTGCCAAGGAGATAGAGCCAGAGTTACACGCAACTGCGGCGTTATTGTCGTCCACCACTGGAATTGTAGATGCGGCAGCACTGGTGCAAACTTTGACGCAGGACATCCATGAGTTTGGCTGTGATATTGCCTATGAAACGGACATTCATTCGCTTGTACCGCAAATAGATAGCACCGTGGTTGAGGGAACCAGCGCCGGAGAGGAATTCACCGCGAATTTTGATATTGTTATCAACGCTGCTGGACATGGGGCCTATGGTTTGACCCAAGCCTATTGGCCGGCTGCGCCAAAACCTCCGGCGCGGTTTGCCAAGGGAAATTATTTTTCAATCGTCGGCCGCGCCCCTTTTGAGCGGCTTATATATCCTTTACCGGAACCTGGTGGGTTGGGAATACATTTCACGCGGGATATGGATCGCCGTGGTTTACTGGGACCGAATGTCGAGTGGGTCGCGCAGGCGGATTATTCTGTGTCGCCAAAATTAGAGCCTCTGTTTCGTCAGGCTGTGTCGCGGTATTGGCCCAATGTTGCGGATCGCACCCTGATACCGGACTATGCGGGGCTGCGTCCAAAGGTTGATGGTGATGACTTTGTCATAGGTGTACATGGCCGCATTGTCACATTGTTGGGCATTGAATCTCCGGGGTTGACCGCATCTTTTGCCTTGGCGGAAAAAGTCTTAGAGCATGTTGTGCGCCTCTAAGCAGGTGTAAGGTGGTGGGCGCTGGCCTAAAGACAACCTCTAAGAGTACGAACAGCCCGATATAGCGCAACATTGTTAACAACTGCGATCAAATGACAGTTTTTTAATGCGTTATCTGAACTGCTGGGGTATAGATTCGAACGCCGACAATTTCGGGGGCCATAATTTGTGCGAATTTGGGCAAGGTTCGAACGTACAAATTTAATGGCTGTTGTTTTTATGCGGCATTTAAATAGACTGTCAGAGTCTAACCTACTTGGGAGAAAAAAATGAAAAGACTTTTGATCGGCACAGCGCTTGCGACATCATTTGGTGCTGCAGCTTTTGCTGGAAGCCACAGCAATGAAGTTAAAATTGGTGTATTCTTGGGCTTTACTGGCCCGATCGAATCCACGGTTGCGCAAATGGGTCCTGCGGCTGAATTCGCGGTGAACGAAGTCAACGAAAGCGGATTGCTTTTGGGTGGCGCAAGCGTGTCGTCTGTTCGTGCAGATACAACATGTATTGATGCGGGTGCAGCAACAGCTGCGATGGAACGCTTGGTAACATCTGACAACGTAGATGGTGTTGTTGGTGGTGACTGTTCCGGTGTAACTGGTGCGGCCTTGATGAACGTTGCTCTTCCGAATGGTATGGTCATGATCTCGCCATCTGCGACATCTCCTGGATTGTCGCACATGAACAACGAAGACAACGGCCTATTCTTCCGCACAGCACCGTCTGATGCGCGTCAAGGTGTTGTTATGACTGAGATCCTTATGGATCGCGGTATCAATTCTGTTGCTGTCAGCTATACAAACAACGACTATGGTAAAGGTTTGGCGGACGCGTTCCAATCTGCGTACGAAGCAGCCGGCGGAACAGTCACATTGAACGCACCACACGAAGACGGCAAAGCGGATTATTCTGCTGAAGTTGCGGCTCTTGCAGCGGCAGGCGGCGATCGTTTGGTGGTTGCGGGCTACGTCGACCAAGGTGGTAAAGGGATCACTCAGGCGGCACTAGATACAGGCGCGTTTGACACATTCCACTTCCCAGATGGTATGCTTTCTGCAAAATTGCTTGAAGATTTTGGCGCGGACCTAAACGGTTCAACAGGCCAGCACCCAAGCCCATCGGTTGAATTGGCAGCGAACTTTAAATCGGTTGTTGGTGATGCGTTCGACAGCACATCTGCCTTTGCTCCAGAATCATACGACGCGGCTGCGTTGATCATGTTGGCAATGCAGGCGGCAGGTTCAAAAGATCCTAACGTTTACAAAGAGCACGTGATGAACGTTGCAAACGCACCTGGTGAGAAAATCAACGCAGGTGAGTTGGCGAAAGGTCTTGAGATCCTCGCGAACGGTGGCGAGATCGATTATGTTGGCGCAACTGGCGTTGAGCTTGTCGGTCCAGGTGAAGCCGCGGGCACATATCGCGAAGTCGAATATGTAAACGGCGAAGAAACCACTGCTGGTTTCAGATAAACACATATTGAATTGAAAACATGGCAAGCCCGATCCTTTTGGATCGGGCTTGTTGTCACATTTTGGCTCAGAAAGGGTGATGAGCATTGATCGAAGTTCATGACTTGCACAAGCATTTTGGAGGGTTTCATGCCGTCGATGGTGCTTCGCTAAAGATAGAAACAGGATCCATTACGGGATTGATTGGACCGAACGGCGCCGGAAAAACGACGTTGTTCAATGTTATAGCGGGTGTTCTTGAACCCACATCTGGTTCGGTGATGATGGATGGTCAAGACATCACAGGGTTGCCGCCCCATGAGTTATTTCACAAGGGATTGCTGCGGACGTTCCAAATCGCACATGAGTTTGGATCGATGACCTGCCGTGAGAACCTGATGATGGTCCCAGAAGGTCAATCTGGTGAGACGTTGTGGAACACTTGGTTCGGGCGCAAGCGCATTGCAGACGAAGAGCGCGCATTACGCGCAAAAGCCGATGAAGTCTTGGAATTTTTGACGATTGAACATCTTGCCGACCACAAGGCGGGTCAGGTGTCCGGCGGACAGAAAAAGCTTTTGGAGCTTGGCCGTACGATGATGGTAGATGCAAAAATTGTGTTTTTGGACGAGGTGGGCGCAGGTGTGAACCGGACGCTTTTGAACACAATCGGGGATGCCATTGTACGTCTTAACAAAGAGCGCGGATATACATTTGTTGTCATTGAGCACGACATGGATTTCATTGGACGTCTGTGCGATCCGGTCATCTGTATGGCCGAAGGTAAGGTCCTCGCAGAGGGCACTTTGGATGAGATCAAAGCTAATGAACAGGTGATCGAGGCGTATCTTGGCACCGGATTAAAGAACAAAGAAAAGGTGGGGGCATAATGGGCGAACCTTTCTTGATTGGGGACACCATGACCGGTGGGTATGGCAAAGGCCCCGACATTTTGCATGCATGTACCGTGTCCGTCGATAAGGGTGAGATTGCCGTTATTGTTGGTCCGAACGGAGCAGGGAAATCCACCGCGATGAAGGCCGTGTTTGGCATGTTGGATGTGCGCGATGGTGGCGTGCGTCTTGATGGCGAAGACATCACAAAGCTAAGCCCGCAAGAACGCGTTCTAAAGGGCATGGGTTTTGTGCCGCAAACGCATAACATTTTCACGTCGATGACGGTTGAGGAAAACCTAGAAATGGGGGCCTTCATTCGCAACGATGATTTTTCCGAAACAATGGAACAGGTGTATGAGCTGTTTCCGATCTTGCGTGACAAGCGGAACCAGCACGCCGGCGAACTTTCCGGAGGTCAGCGTCAACAGGTGGCCGTGGGACGTGCTTTGATGACAAAGCCGTCTGTCTTGATGCTGGATGAGCCAACCGCAGGTGTGTCTCCTATTGTTATGGATGAACTGTTCGACCGGATTATCGAGGTGGCGCGTACAGGGATCTCTATTCTGATGGTGGAACAGAATGCGCGCCAAGCGCTTGAAATCGCGGACAAGGGATATGTTCTGGTACAAGGGCGCAATGCCTATACCGGCACGGGAAAAGAGCTTTTGGAAGATGCCGAAGTTCGCAAGTCATTCTTGGGGGGCTAAGGGGTTGATTATGACTTATATCACCTTAGCCTGTCTTGGCCTTATGCTGATGGCCTGTCAGGATCAGACGTTTAATCGCCCAAGTGATACAACTGCATCAGATGTTCGTACACTGAATGTTGTTCGGTGTAGACTTGATGCGCGCGCAAACACGATCTTTCCAGGCATGTCACCCTTTACGTTGTTGCGGGTATCCGCGCAGAACGAACCACTGAAGGTTGCCTTTCGTTCACAGGCGAAATCGACCGTGGGTGTAGGGCAACAGAATACAGACGGCAGTTGGCATGTGAACACATGGCTGACGCGTGATGCAATTCCGCCGATGTTGGGGCAGATGGTTTTGTCATCTGATAAAAGAATAGTCGTGTCTGCGCGGTCAATTGCGACTGAACATGAAACATTTGAGGGACACTGTGATGTGGTTACACATAAAACAGGCTTTGGAGGGGAATAGATGGAACTTTTGAACGCATTTATTGTTCTTGCTAATTTTGTATTGGTTCCAGCCATAGCCTATGGAAGCCAGTTAGCGTTGGGCGCTTTGGGCGTTACATTGGTCTATGGCGTCTTGCGCTTTTCGAATTTTGCCCATGGAGATACCATGGCGTTTGGGACCATGGTTGTCATTTTGCTTACATGGTGGATGCAATCGATTGGAATATCCATTGCGCCCTTACCAACGGCGCTTTTGGCTTTGCCACTTGGGATTGCTGTGACAGCGGCGCTTTTGATTGCGACAGACCGAACAGTGTACAAATTCTACCGCACACAAAAATCTCCGCCCGTGATCTTTTTGATCGTATCTTTGGGCGTGATGTTTGTGATGAACGGTCTTGTTCGCTTTATCATCGGTGTGGACGATCAGCGGTTCTCGGACGGGGAACGGTTTATCATTTCGGCGCGCGAGTTCAAAAAGATGACCGGTCTTAGCGAAGGTTTGGCGATCAAAACGACCCAAGGCATCACCGTTATCACGGCGATTGTGGTTGTGGCTGTGTTGTTCTGGTTCTTGAACAAAACGCGTACCGGTAAATCCATGCGGGCGTTTTCAGACAACGAAGATTTGGCCTTGCTTTCTGGTATCAACCCAGAGCGCGTTGTGTTTTACACATGGCTCATCGTAGCGGCCTTGGCAACGATTGCCGGCACGCTTTATGGACTAGACAAAAGCTTTAAGCCCTTTGTTTATTTCCAGCTTTTGCTTCCGATTTTTGCGGCGGCGATTGTCGGCGGATTGGGCAGCCCATTGGGGGCCATCGCAGGTGGGTTTATCATCGCCTTTTCCGAGGTGATGATCACATATGCATGGAAAAAGGTATTTGGCTATATCTTGCCCGAGGCTTTGGCGCCAGATGGATTGGTTCAACTGTTGGCAACGGAATATAAATTTGCCGTCAGTTTTGTCATATTGGTGATTGTTTTGCTGTTTAAACCCACAGGTCTGTTCAAAGGAAAAGCGCTATGACGGAGACAACAAAAACATTCGCATTGTTTGCTCTTGTGGCGGTGTTGATCATCGGGACAGGAGTTATCCAAAGTTGGAACGCAGCTTTGTTCATTTTGAACATGGGTTTGATCAGCGCCATCATGTCCTTGGGGGTCAACCTTCAATGGGGGATCGCGGGTCTCTTGAATGTGGGCATCATGGGCTTTGTGGCTCTTGGTGGCTTGGCAACCGTTATTGTCTCGATGGAGCCGGTGCCGGATGCGTGGGACGCAGGCGGTCTGCGCATTCTGTTCGGGTTGGGCATTGGCGGCTTGACGATTGGCGGCGCGATTGCGGCCTATAAAAAGATAGGCAATCCGCGCGGCCGCGTCTTGGGGATGATTGCTGTCTTGGTTGTGGGGATGGTGATCTATCGGGCCATCATTATGCCGGCGATCAAAGCGGTTGAGGCGGTAAACCCCGCAACCGAAGGGTACCTTGGTGGGCTAGGCTTGCCGATTTTGCTATCTTGGCCTGTCGGTGGTCTCTTGGCGGCTGCGGCGGCTTGGGTGATCGGGAAAACGGCTTTGGGACTTAGATCAGACTATTTGGCGATTGCGACGCTCGGGATTTCCGAAATTCTAATTGCGGTTATCAAAAACGAGGACTGGCTATCGCGCGGTGTGAAAAATGCCATCGGCATTCCGCGACCAGTGCCTTATGAGATTGACCTGCAAAATGACCCCGCGTTTGTCGAACGCGCCGCGGGCTTTGGTCTTGACCCAACAATTGCGTCAACACTGTATGTCAAGCTTTTGTATGCTGGGTTATTCGCAATCGTTTTGGTTGTTTTGGTTTGGCTCTCACAACGTGCGTTGAATAGTCCTTGGGGCCGCATGATGCGGGCCATTCGCGACAATGAAACCGCGGCGCGTGCCATGGGCAAGAACGTCACCGCGCGTCACCTTCAGGTGTTTGTCCTTGGGTCAGCTGTGTGTGGGATTGCAGGGGCTATGATGACCACGCTGGATTCTCAATTGACGCCAGCCTCTTATCAACCATTGCGGTTTACCTTCCTAATCTGGGTAATGGTCATTGTCGGCGGATCCGGCAATAACCTTGGATCCATCTTAGGTGGTTTTCTGATTTGGTTCCTATGGGTTCAGGTCGAGCCGATAGGGTTTTGGGTGATGGAAATCGTAACCGCGCCAATGGCAGAAGATAGCGCTATTCGCGCGCATCTTTTGGATAGTGTCGCGCAAATGCGGCTTTTGACAATGGGGATTTTCCTTCTTGTTATGCTTCGATTTAATCCACGGGGATTGATCCCCGAAAAGTAACCAAAATTACACGTTGGAATAAAACGGCCCTTTGCGAGTAATCGCAAAGGGCCGTTTGGTTTTGGTTCGCTCAAAAACAGCTAAAGGAAATTATTGCAACCGGTTGCAAAAGTGCTATCCTCAGTTAAACGCACAGATTCGAAACGGGGTAATGATGCGAAAGATTGGGTTATTAGGGGCAGGGCGGATTGGACAAGTTCATGCCAAGACCATCTCGGCCCACGCCGGCAGCACGCTTTTCGCCGTGTCGGATGTTGTTGCAGAGAACGCGAAAACCCTTGCGGCCCAATATGGCGCTTCTGCGATGTCGTCAGATGACATTTTGGCCCACCCAGAAATTGATGCGGTTCTGATCGCCACTTCTACGGATACCCATTCGGACCTTATCGAAGCGGCCTCAGCCGCAGGTAAAGCGGTTCTATGTGAAAAACCCGTTGATCTTAGCCTTGAGCGCGCGCGGGCCTGTTTGGCGAACACGCAAGAAAGCGGGCAACCGATCATGATTGGGTTTAACCGTCGGTTTGATCCCAATTTTCGTGCAATGAAAACGGCGCTAGAGAATGGCGATATCGGTCGGGCCGAGCTGGTGAACATCACGTCGTTCGATCCGGCCCCGCCGCCGGTGTCCTATATCAAAGTTTCGGGTGGCCTATTCCGTGACATGATGATCCATGACTTTGACATGGCGACGTTTATGATGGGCGCGGCACCTGTGGAAATATCGGCTGTTGGGTCATCGATTGTTGATCCTGAGATTGGTGCAGCCGGCGATGTTGATACCGCTGTGGCGACATTGCGGTATGACGATGGTCGCATTGCTGTGATCAAAAATTCCCGCCGCGCAGTATATGGGTACGATCAGCGTGTCGAGGTTTTGGGATCGGGCGGTCTTCTTCAGGCGCAAAATATGCTTGAAAATACTGTGGTTAAGTCCACTGCTGACGGCGTGAGTAGTGCGAAACCTACCTATTTCTTTCTCGAACGCTATATGCAAGCATACGCTGCAGAGTGGTCGGCGTTTATTGCGGCGCTTGAGAATGGCACAGGGATGCCAGCGACGCTTGAGGATGGCGTGCTTGCTTTGGCAATGGCCGAAGCCGCAACAAGATCACAAAAGGCCGGCAGGCCTGTACGATTAGATGAGGTGTGAAGATGCGTGTGTCACGTAACACATCCAGAAATTGCTCATGTCAGTTCGGCATGAGTAACAAATCCGGCGAAGACCGGACAAACCGGTCTTTTGACCAACTTTAGATCTTTTATTGGGAGGAAAACATGAAAGATTACGTAAAAGGTATTGTAACCGCCACAGCAATGGCAGTTGCGGCGCCAGCAATGGCGGCAGACATCATCGTTGTCTCACACGGCCAAGCGAATGACCCGTTTTGGTCAGTTGTGAAAAACGGCGTTGAGTTGGCGGCAGCGCACACAGGTGCAAACGTTGAATATCGCGCGCCTGAAACATTCGACATGGTTGCAATGTCGCAGCTGATCGATGCGGCCGTAAACCAAGAGCCAGACGGGCTTGTGGTATCAATTCCTGACGGCGATGCGCTTGGGCCATCCATCGAACGTGCGGTTGCGGCGGGTATTCCTGTGATC
>JALRHZ010000035.1 GCA_023259435.1 Paracoccaceae bacterium
CACGAATACGGTTCTTGCGCATTTTTCCTGCCGTGTGTGCGATGATCTCATGGCCGTTTTCTAGCTCGACCCGAAACGTCGCATTTGGCAGGAGTTCCTTTACGACACCGGGAAATTCGAGCAATTCTTCCTTGGCCATGGTCTCTCCTTTATAAAACTATGGGGAGTTTACCCCAGATGAGGCTACATGTATCGAAAATTGCAAAGTTTCAAGGAAAATTCAGCCAAGTGTGACCTTATCTGCTGAATTACTGCGTGGATCTTGCTCTGACCAGTGTAATTTGTTCAAAACATGCCCATCCTTGCGAACCTCCGCGATTTGCGAGAGATCAATATCGGCATAGACCCAACCCGCTTGGTGCAGTTCACCAAGCGCGAGCACACCAGTCGCGGGATATCCTTTATCTGGGGGACAAAACACGCCCCCTGCTCCGGTTGCTTCGTCAACGCCATAGAATCGCGGATCACCAGACATCAGCGAGGACATCGCAACGACGCATTGCGCCTCTAACGCGCGGGCCTGCGCGCCAATACGCACGCGCCAATATCCGGATTGCGCCTCGGTACATGACGGCACAAGCAATACATCAACATCACAAAGCGCACGCCCAAGAAGAGGAAATTCACTGTCGTAACAAATCAAAATACCAAAGCGCCCCAATGGCGTCTCGATCACCCGCAATGGCCCACCCGAAGAGACAAGCCATTCATCCCGCTCAAAGCGGGTCATGATTTGTTTGTCCTGCCACGCCACATCGCCATTGGGTGCGAAAAACCCGCAGCGATTCACATAGGCCCCGTCCAAGAGTGCGGGACCAGATCCAGACAGGATGTAGATTTGATATTTCTTTGCAAGGTCGCTGTGTAGCTGTGCCAATTCCCCAAGGCGACTTGCAACGAACTCAAGTGCGGCGGCGCGATCCGCTGCAATGTGTTCGCCCCCGATCGACGCGATTTCCATTGCTGCGTATTCTGGGAACACACAGACCTCTGCCCCACCATGCGCGGCTTCGCTAACCCATGCTTCGACTTTGTCGGCATACGACTTCCATGAGGTATGCCACGAGATGGGATAGGCGCTTGTTGCTAATTTCATTTTGAACCCCTGTAGACGTGTGTCCACACAACCACGCTATTAGTGAGGGTTCAAGAGCCGTTCACCGTACTCTAGACTTGATCAATGCCGCATTTGGCTTTCTGGGGCACGCAGCATCATAGGCCGCGACGGGCTTCCGCCATCTTTGGCCAAAGTGCTGACAATCATGGACGTTCCCGCCGCAGCCGACCTACAAAATTCGCTATAGGTCTCGATCGCTTGATCTAGCCCGCCATAGGCATCCGCAAGAATATATAGCAGAGATGGCAAGGTTTCTTCGGACCGCAACGTTTGAAGCGCACCAGACAATGTGCCCTCAACGCGACACGGTTGGCTTGAACTAAGCTGCAAATCTTGTTTCACGCGGGTCGCGTCTGACGCCCCAATCACCAAAACCCAATCGTTTTTTGTCTGTCCCATGTATGCCACCAAATTAAAGCTGTTTTGCAATCTTGCCAAAGACGAGACACAAAGTCATCCACGCGACAGGTGATCAACCTGGCTCTTTTGGTGCGCCGGATAGTGTTCCGGCTAGTGTCTTTGCCTAAGGGATATCTAAAGATCAAAAAAGGCAGAGGTTCAAAGTGCGAAATTATGAAAAATAGCTATTTTTTCAGTAACTTCTGTACTTCTGGCCCAATAAATTCGACGATCTTTTCAACACCTTCGGCGTTTGGATGTAACCCATCGGATTGCAAATAGGGCTGAACGTCCTCTGGGCTTTGATCCGGACCGGTTAAAAACGCTGAAAAGAAACTTTCGACATATAGGGCATCGTACTTTTGAGCCAATTCTGGGAACAAACTATCGAAAGATTGCTTATAGTCCGCGCCATAATTTGCAGGAGCTAACATACCAACAACCATCATTTTCAACCCGTATTCTTGTCCGATTGCCAAAATTTGGTCAATGTTATCTCGGGTCACCTCAGGTGGCAGCCCCCGCAAGACATCATTTCCGCCCAAGGCCACAATCATATGCGTAATGTCATTTGTAAGGGACCACTCAACACGCGCCAATCCGCCCGCGCTTGTGTCGCCCGAGACGCCTGCATTCACCACGCGCACAGTGATGTCACGCTCGGCCAGATAATTTCGCAATTGAGGAACAAGACCGTCTTGCTCGATCAATCCATATCCTTGGGTCAAACTATCGCCCAAAGCCAAAATCGCATCCGCCTTAGCCTGATTGGATCCAAAAGCAGATAAAACCAGTGCAAAAGTTAATGTTAGAACCTTGCTCATCTGGAATACTCCCCCATATGTAAAGTCTTGGAAACGACCAAAGGCAGTGGGCATGACATCCTCCATTCTATCTCTCTCACATGTGGGCTTATCCCTAAAAAGCAATGCTGGCGAGGTGAATATTTTACACGACATCTCGATCGAGATCGCAAAAGGGGAAAGCGTCGGATTGATCGGCCCGTCCGGTTCTGGGAAATCGTCGCTTCTTATGCTTATGGGTGGGCTAGAAACTGCGACATCAGGGTCGGTCAAGATCAAAGGGCAGGAATTGACCAATATGAACGAGGATGCACTTGCCTTGTTCCGCCGAGATCACATGGGAATTGTGTTTCAATCGTTCCACCTTATTCCAACCATGACAGCCTTGGAAAATGTTGCAACGCCAATGGAGCTTGCGGGCGCAAAAGATGCGTTTGAGCAGGCCAAAATTGCATTGGACACAGTTGGGCTTTCTCATCGACTGGACCATTATCCGGGGCAAATGTCGGGCGGCGAACAACAGCGTGTTGCCTTGGCCCGTGCCGCAGTCGCGCGGCCAGAAATCTTGCTTGCCGATGAACCGACAGGCAATCTTGATGGCCCGAATGGAACGGCAATCATGGATCTTTTGTTTTCACTACAAGATCAGTTCGGTTCAACCCTGATTTTGGTAACCCACGCGCCAGAACTTGCAAACCGGTGTGATCGTGTAATCCGTTTACGTGATGGCCGTCTTGATATGGCTCAGGAGGCCGCAGAATGAGTGCTGCGATTGGTTGGCGTTTTGCAAAGCGCGAATTGCGGGGCGGCGTTGGTGGGTTTTGGATTTTGATCACCTGCCTTGCCCTCGGCGTTGCCGCAATTGCCGGTGTGGGCACAGTTCGCAGCGCCATTGAGGCAGGTTTGCAATCTGAAGGCGCTGTGTTGCTTGGGGGCGATGCCGAGGCAGAATACACCTATCGCTTTGCGGACGAGACTGAACAGGCTTGGCTTGCCGATGTTTCTCTCAAGATGTCCGAGATTGCAGATTTCCGCTCGATGGTGGTGGTTGAGCTGGACGGTGAAACGGAACGCGGTCTCACTCAAATAAAGGCGATCGACACGGCCTACCCGCTTACGGGAACCGTCAGACTTCAAAGCGGTCGCGACCTACATAGCGCCTTGGACCAAGGGAACGCCGTGGTTATGGAGGCGCTGCTGGTGGATCGTTTGGGCCTAAATATCGGCGACACAATCCGCCTCGGCACCAAAGAGTTTATACTTGGCGATGTTGTTACCAATATTCCTGATAGCGCGGGGGACGGCTTTGCGCTTGGGCCACGCACCTTGGTCTATAAAGACGCGCTGGATGGCAGTGGCCTGTTACAGGCCGGTACTTTGTTTACATCGAAGTACAGGTTAGAACTGCCCGACGGCACCGATCTTGACGCATTGCGAGCCGAAGCAGAAGCCAAGTTTACATCCTCGGGAATGAGATGGCGGGATTCACGTAACGGCGCACCTGGGGTATCCGAGTTTGTGGACCGCTTGGCCAGCTTTTTGATCCTTGTTGCTCTGTCTGGTTTGGCCGTTGGTGGTATCGGCGTATCTGCCGCGGTGCGCGCCTATATGGTGCGCAAAACCTCTGTCATCGCCACATTGCGCAGCATCGGCGCCCGCCAGTCCGTAATATTTTGGACTTACTTTCTTCAGATCATGGTTTTGTCCATCGCAGGCATAGGCCTTGGCATGGCATTGGGCGCAGGCGTCCCTTGGGCATTATCGCCAATGATCGAAGCCGCGCTTCCGTTTCCCTTAAAAATTGGCGTTTATGCCAGGCCCTTGATCGAAGCGTTTCTATATGGATCATTAACGGCAGTTATCTTTACACTTTGGCCCCTGGCCATGGCGGAAAACATCCGTGCGGCAACCTTGTTCCGAGATGGAACACAAAGCGCAGGCGTGCCGTCGATGAAATACTTGCTCGCCATCACGGCCCTTGTGGGTGCCTTGGTGGGTACGGCTGTATTTTTCGCAGGCAACGTACGACTTACCCTGTGGGCATTCGCGGGTGTGTTGGGGGCATTGGTGATCTTGGCGATTGCGGCCTTCGTCATTAGACGCTTGGCGAAATTTCTGACAAAACCTGTCCGCGGAAAACCGAAACTGCGCTGGAGTCTTACGGCGATTTCCGGCACCTCTGAAGGCACGACCTCGGTGATCCTTGCCCTCGGGCTAGGCCTATCTGTTCTTGCCTCAGTCGGACAGATCGACGGAAACCTACGCGCCGCAATACAAAGGGACCTCCCCGATGTGGCCCCGTCTTATTTCTTTGTAGACATCCAAAGCACGCAGATTGAACAATTCCAAGAGATTGTGAATAACGATCCGGACATTTCCAACTTTGAAGCGGCCCCCATGTTGCGCGGTGTGATCACGCGCATCAATGACCTCCCCGCCACAGAAGTGGCCGGCGATCATTGGGTTGTCCAAGGAGATCGCGCCGTCTCTTACGCAGAGCGCCCCTCTAAGACCACAACAATCACAGCCGGTGAATGGTGGCCCGAAAATTATCAAGGTGATCCCCAGATCAGCTTTAGTGCCGAGGAAGGGCAGGAAATGGGCCTAAGTCTTGGCGATACGATCACCATGAACGTATTGGGGCGGGACATTACCGGAACCATTACAAGCTTTCGCGACGTGGATTTTTCCACTGCGGGTATGGGGTTTGTGATGACAATGAACCCAGCTGCACTTGAACGTGCGCCGCACTCTTACATTGCAACGGTTTACGCCAAAGACGAGGCAGAAGCCCGCATTCTCCGCGAATTGGCAAATACCTTTCCAAATATCACAGCCATCCGTATCAAAGACGCGATTGAGCGTGTTTCTATTTTGCTTGGCTCGATTGCGGCGGCCACGTCTTATGGTGCGGCGGCAACTCTTTTGACCGGATTTTTGGTCCTTATCGGATCGGCAGCATCAGGCGAACATGCCCGCAGATATGAGGCCGCTATTTTGAAAACACTCGGTGCAACGCGCAGCGATATCTTAAAAAGCTTTGCGTTGAGGTCGGTGTTGATGGGGGCCGGAGCAGGGTTGGTCGCGCTCTTGGCGGGGGGCCTAGGGGGATGGGCCGTCATGACGTTTGTCATGGACAGTGAATTCACCCTTATCTGGTCAACTGCATTTGCGGTAATCTTGGGCGGAATTATCGCAAATGTCCTAGCCGGCCTGTTTTTCGCCCTGCGCGCCTTGAACTCAAAACCAAGCGCAATTTTGCGCACCCGAGAGTAAGACCCTTGTAGAATCTACTCCTACCCTTTTGTTTAGGGTGGAGTATAAAATTTTGGACAAGGTTTATGACACAGACACTTCCTCTTGCGGTTTCACAGCCAATTCGACCTGCGCAACAAAAGCAAATCGTCAATTTGGTGCGTCGTGCCGCAAAGACAGAGATATTGCCAAGATTTCAAAACATGGCAACTGTGCAGATTACCACCAAAAGTGGTCCGTTTGATCTTGTCACCGAAGCCGACACAGCGGCAGAAGCTATGATCGCGCGCGGCCTCGCGCGTCTCTTTCCCGGTGTTTTGATTGTCGGCGAAGAGGCCGTTTCCAAAACACCGAAATTGCGCGATCAAATTGCCGAACAGGATCTTGCGTTTATTGTTGACCCGATTGACGGCACTTGGAACTTTGCAAATGGTTTGGCCACGTTCGGTGTGATCATAAGTGCCACTCGGTTCGGCAAACCTGTTTTTGGATTGCTCTATGACGCGATGAATGACGATTACGTCATTGCAGATAGCAGTGATGACCCAGCGCGCCATGTGTCTGCTCGTGGTACATCACGGCCCATCCAGGTCACTCAGTCCAAAAGCTTTGACATGATGAGCGGATACATACACTTTTCCCTATTGTCCAAAGACGAAAAGGAAAAAATGGCCCCAAACCTTTTGCCATTTGCCTTTACGACAAGCTTGCGTTGTTCATGTCATGAGTATCGCCTACTTTCACGCGGACGCGTCGATTTCATTTTGTCGACAATGCTGAACCCTTGGGATCATGCCGCGGGCGTATTTATTTGCGAAAAAGCAGGGGGTGTCGCCAAGTTTTTGGATGGCGAAGAATATAATACGGCACGCACCCAAGGACAGTTACTTACAGCGGCGACCCAAGAAACCTGGGACGCGCTGCGCGATCATTTTGATATTTGGGGCAAAGACCCAAATTAGGGCCGAAACCAAAGGGATAACAGACCCACAATATACATTTATGAGGTACACCCTCATCCTTTGGCATATTGTGCACCACCAATTTTCACAATCCTGAGCGGAATCGTCATTCTGCGGACTTAAACGTCGTCACTCTTTTGCCGTTGTTCTTTTTGTCCCCAATTCGGGGGAAGAATTTTTTGGAACGGTTTGCACGCAACTTGATCTGACATCTGCGTGCGAGGAGGACATATGTCATATATTAAATCAGCACTTGTAGGCGCTTTGGCGGTTGCAGGTGTCGCGCAAACAGCAGCAGCACAAGACACTGTAAAAGTCGGCGTGTTGCACTCACTCTCCGGTACAATGGCAATCTCGGAAACAACGTTAAAAGACACAATGTTGATGTTGATCGATGAACAAAACGCCAAAGGTGGAGTTTTGGGCAAGCAAATCGAAGCCGTGGTGGTTGACCCTGAATCCGATTGGCCAAAATTTGGCGAAAAAGCACGCGAATTGATTGTCAAAGATAATGTTGACGTGATCTTTGGCGCATGGACATCTGTTTCGCGTAAACACGTTCTTCCAGTTGTGGAAGAGCTAAATAGCTTGATGTTTTATCCGGTACAGTACGAGGGCGAAGAAAGCTCGCGCAATGTCTTTTACACAGGCGCAGCTCCGAACCAACAAGCTATTCCTGCCACCGATTATTTCCTAGACAAACTAGGTGTCCAAAAATTTGCCTTGTTGGGAACGGATTATGTTTACCCGCAAACAACGAATGCAATCTTGGAAGCCTATCTCAAGTCTAAAGGTGTCCCTGCAAGCGATATCTATGTAAGTTACACACCATTTGGCCATTCTGACTGGGACTCTATCGTTGAAGACGTGATCGAAATGGGCGCAGATGGATCAAAAGTTGGTGTTATCTCAACAATCAACGGTGATGCAAACATCGGTTTCTATGAAACACTTGCAATGAAGGGCATTATGCCGTTCGACATTCCTGTGGTTGCCTTCTCGGTTGGTGAAGAAGAGCTGTCCATGTTGGACACGGCTGATCTCGTTGGCCACTTGGCTGCGTGGAACTACTTCCAGTCGGCTGAAACGCCCGCAAACCAAGAGTGGGTCAGAAAGTGGAAAGACCGCATGGGTCTTGCACGTGTGACCAATGACCCAATGGAGGCACATTACATCGGCTTTAACATGTGGGTGAACGCAGTTGAACAAGCAGGTACAACCGATACTGATGCAGTTCGCAAAGCGATGTACGGCCAGCGCTTTCCGAATTTGATAGGTGGCCAAGCCATCATGTTGCCAAACCACCATCTGGCAAAGCCAGTCTTGATTGGTGAGATCAATGAGCGCGGTCAGTTTGATATCGTATCGCAAACATCAGAGGTTCAGGGCGATGCATGGACCGATTTCTTGCCGGCATCAAAAAACCTAAAATCGGATTGGCAAACACTTGGGTGTGGTAAGTTCGACGTTATTTCGAACACATGTGTTCAGATCAAATCTGATTACTAATACGACCAAAACCATTTAAAAAGGCGGGCTGTGCTCGCCTTTTTTATGTTCGTCTGCAATATCTGACATAATTGGCGTCGCTTTTGCAAAGGGACTGATATGAAATCAAGTTACCTTTTTCGCTCCAAAATTTTCACTTGTTTTAGGGTTCTGGCATTTGCGTCAGTGGCTCAATTAGCTTTGGCTCAACCTGCTTTGGCCCAGTCTCAAATTTGGACAATTGATCGCGGAACAGCCCCAATCACGAGAGCAACAGACAGCTTTCGATCAGCACTCTCTGTTATCACACATAACGATATTGAACTTGAGCCACCTTTAGGTGTCCCAAGCTGTCACATCGAAAATATCTGCCTCAGGGCACTGTCCCAAGGTGATGTGGACATTGCCTCGATAAATTTTGAAGAAATTAGAGATGTGTTCCCAACATTAGACCTGCTTAACTTGCCGTTTGCATTTGGGGATCCACGGGTTGCCCACGCTATGTTGCAAGGTGACACACCATTGATTTCCGCTCTGCGCACCCACATTTCATCTCAATCAGACAAGTCATTGCGGCTCTTGGCTATTACGCCGATATTCAACGGAACACATATACTTATAAAAGGTACTCCGGCGATAAAGCCGGATATGTTTGCATTTAAGCGTATTGCAACTGGGCTCCCAGAATTTGACCGAAAACGCGCGACAGACTTTGGTGGATTTCCTGTCCCCACGCCAATTGATGATTATGCCGTGGCCTTTGATACAGATGCAATTGATGTGGCATTTGCGCCACCTGAAATGATCCGCCCATTTTTAGATCAACGGAAAATGGACTATTCCGTATCCCTTGAGCCAATGACATATGATCTCATGTTCTGGATAATGCGTCAGGATAAGTTTGAGACGACCACGGAAACAACACGAGGCCACATCGGACAGGCCGTGTTTCATTTGCAAACTGCCCTTGAGGCCGAATTTCAAACCCAAAGCTTAGCGTTCCAAAAGGACGTTCAACGCGCATCGGCTCAGGCCTTTTCGGTAAAGGCAACCGACCAAAGAGCATTTCGTGAAAATACGCGCGCCCTACAAGATTGGGCGACGTCGCTTTATCCTGAGGCCGAAAAAATCATAGCAGCGCTACAAGACGAGTTCGACCGCGCACAAAAAGAGACCGACGCTCTGCGCGCCGGTTCCTTGGAGTAAACTCAGACTTTATTCGGTTTTGCGAACAATCTGTCCGGTCACATAGACGCGACCATTTGCATTCTTGCGCCAAATCTCTCGGATTTGTTTTTGCGCCTTGCGCAAGTTCTCTTTTGACGTGAACTTGCTCTCGTTTGTGCGGATATAGGAGACGTCGATCGCTGTCGCAGCTTTGTTTCGACGAGACTTTGCAAGATCTTTGAGGGCATCAGAAAAGGCCTCTATGACTTTTCCATCATTTCCGAACGCAGATGCGTTAAGTTTGATCTCAACCAGTTTTCCTTTCAGCACGCCGAAATTCACTTTGGCTGATTTGCCACGGGTCACGCGCGTCACACGAGGATTTGGTGTGATCGGAACAGTACCGGCCTCTAGGCCATCTACATCCAGTTTAAGGATAAAGTTGGATCCATTGTCTTTTGGCAGCATGGCACAAGGAACAGAATAGCGACCATAGGCGTCAGTCGTAATGATATCGCCCGTCACCGTCATAAGTTGGGCCGATGCAATTCCTGTTTCACCAGCGTCAAAGATACCATTGGCATTTCTGTCATTGAACACACGTCCGATAATATCGGTACAATCAAACACACCGGATGCCGACCGCGACACTGTGGCCGATGCAACATTGGATTTAACCGATCCATCCGCCGCCTCAACCCAAGTTCGGTTGATCATTGGACCAACTGGCGCCTCTGCTGTGACACGCGTCTTATAGGTCACTGTGATAATATCCCCAGCAAGGACATCAACACCCGGCCACGTTAGATCACCACCAGAGACGACAGGTTCAACAGCTGAGCCATTGATCATTGCTGTTTCCGGGACATAGCCCTGTCCCACCGGCAAGTCATCAACGATAGACGCGCCCAAGATCGCTAGGCCAAAGTCTTCCACTTCGAATTCCAACGTATAGGACACAATATCCCCAAGCTCGACCTTAGCCACATTGGCAGATTTGCTTGCTGTAATTTCCGCAGTTTCGGTACAGTTCGTCAATGGAATGTTGTTATCCACAATGTTCGGATCGCCCGCTTCAATGCTAAAGCGTGTATAGTACCGGTCATAGTTCAATGAAGCTCCACCCATGTAGGACGATAGATATCCGGTATCCAGATACTCGTTTGAGCCAACAGGAATGTTCTCACCTGCATTCGCGCCAATCTGTCCAGTATAAACATTTTCCGCAAACGTCAGATCCAAAACCGAAGCGACATGGGTATCGGTTAGGATTTCCATCCCATGTGGGGGGTAAATCCGCATCTCGAATGTTCCTGCAACACCGACCGAATACCATTCATAATGCCCTGTTGATCCGTCCGACTCGAGCAAAATATTGTTTGTTAAACCTTCAGCTCCATTCAACAGATTGCCTGCATTATCATAAACTTCGATGCGACCGCCCGGAACGATACGTCCATCTGCTTTACAATAGAAATACCCTTGTGGATCATAATCCAATATATCCTGACGCCCATCTCCATCAGTATCGCGGCTTGCTGACGAGGGCTCTTTTTGATCATTCGCGCCGTCATCGTCAATATCCTCCAAGCCCGCAGGTGCAACACTTGTCAAAGGCTCAGTCACACGATCAGACGTCACATAGACCGTGTTGGATTGCGTCGGATAATTGAACGTCTTGTCCGTATTGTCATTCGGGCCAGTGTAAACCCGCACCTCAAGAGTAATCTCAAGCGTACTATTGGGAGCGATGGTCGTACCATCAGCCAGCAAGTTGACGACGGTTTCACCGTCATAATCAGGATGCGCACCGCCGGTCGCAGCACCGGTGACCGTCACAATGGGATCACGCCCCCCCTCTTTTTCGGCTGTGTAAAGGACAGTTGGATACAAAATCTCGGTAATACTATCCAACGCAGCCACAGAAGTTTCTGTGATATTCCCGTTATTCTCAATCTCAATGACATACGTCAGGTCATAAATTGTTGGGAATTGGGCAACAGGTTCCAAAGTCGTTTTGAGAACACCAAGATCTGAGAATGTCTCAAATGTAATGGTGGTCGGATCATCGGTCCCTTCAAGGTCTGTGTTCACCAGACTGTCAGATAGGTCAAACCCAACGTCAAGCGCAGCAGACGTCCCTGTCGCAGACACTTGATAGCTTAGTTTCCCTGCATCAACATCTGCCTGATGCAATGCATATGTCACGGAATAGGTCGCTGTTTCACCAGGGGCGAGGTCAACAAGCGTGTCATCTTGACCCAAGGCGGTCACACCTGTTTCCACCACAAAGGGTCCCATCTCGCCAAGACCTGCGAAATCTTCGGTCAGGGCCATCGCGATGTCAAATAGGGTGACACTTGACGTGTTCGTGACCGATGTTGTGTAAGTGACAAGATCGCCTGCATCGACCTGTTCGTTTTCGCCCATGTCAAGCGCAGCTGTATTCAAAACCTCTAGGCCCAGTAACGGCTCGATCACCAAGACGGTTGGGTCGTTGGTCGGATCATTGTCAACATCGCCCTGCAAATTCGCAGTTTCAACGGTTTCATCGCCTGCATCTGAAACATCCGTAAAGACATCAAGAGCGGGGCTCGTTGCTTCGACGGTTGCAGAATTTTCAAAACCACCCGCGTCAACATCGTCTTGGGTCAGGGTATACGTCGCCGTAAAGGTCGTTGTGTCCGTCGCGTTGGGCGCCAAAATAGCAAGAGGCTCACCCGACATCGAGGCCTTGGGGTCTATGACTGTAACATCAGCTAAGCTGACATTGCCGGTATTTTGCACCGCAAAGGCATAGACAACGACATCGCCGGCATCTGTTACGCCGTTGCCGTTTGTATCTGTAACATCGGAAATCGTTTTGGTGAGAGTTAGGGAGGGGGCGGCTGCGGGCACTGGGACCGAAACCGTACTGTCGTTTGATGCAATACTCTGCCCTGCATACTCCGCAATAGCAGTTGCAGTATTGTCAATGTCAGCAAAACTAGGTGTCGCAATAAACATAGCTGTTAGGGCCGATCCACCTAGGATCGACCTGTATAAGCATGATTTCACAGCACTTCGAACCATCCCCATACCCTGTCTTTAACCGTCGTCGACTTCGGTTTGTGTCACAGTATGCACATAGGTAAATGTGATGGTTGCGCCTGGCTGTAATGTCGTCCAGATGCCATCATTTGCGGTATCATCGGTGCTTTCAGCACCTGAAATCGCTTGCAACGGCCCCTCAGAGGTCAACGCCTCGCCTTTTACCTTATCTGCTCCCAAAGTCGCGCCTTCGTGTAAGTCTGAGATATAGACATTACTTAGGGCGACATTACCGGTATTCGTCACAGTATATGTATAGGTAATCGTCTCACCCACATCTGCGACATCTGCCGTATGTCCATCGGCAACGATGTCGGTCAAAACATAGCTTTTGGCAATATCAAGTTCAGGGACCACACCATTCCCACCGCCTGGATTACCACCGCCGCCGCCGGTCGTGCCCGGATCGGTCGAAATCCCGATATCGGTCGTCGCTGTGGCCTCGGTATCATCACTATGCGGATTTGTATCCGGCTTTACACCCGAGGATGTTGCTGTGTTTACGATTGCATTGGCCTTGGTGATGGCCAAAAGGACGTCGTTGTCCGACAATGTATATGTGGCTTGGAATGTCGCACTTTCCGTTGGCAACAACGTTGTTGAATCCGTTGTTGTAAAGGCACTTAGGGTGCCCGTACCGGCATAGCCATCGAACGTCACATCGCTTGCCACTTCGACAGGTGTCACATTGGTAAGCGTAAGGTTACCCTCGTTTGTCACAACAAATTCAAAGGTGATCGTGTCCCCCGCATCCCAACGATCCGCTGCGCCGTTAGTATAATCACGCCCAACGACCGATTTCGTAATGTTTAAATCGGGTGCCGCCGGCGCAACGTCCACTTGAACCAAGTTGGAGTCTGTGGACGCTTCGGTCCCCCCATAGGTAAAGTAGGCGGTCGCAGTGTTGTCGATGGTCGCGGTTGCGATCTGTGGGATGGCCGCGACAAGCGCGGCTCCCCCGATGAGTTTCACCCCAAATTTAGAGGTTTTGACTGCTCGTTTCTGTGTCACTTCAATAACCTCTCTTATTGCAGCTGATCGATGTCATCTTGGACAACGGTGTATGTTGTTTCAAACACAGCCACCGCACCTGGACGCAGAATTTCAATGACATCCGCATTCGCGTCAGCATTCGTAGATCCATTTTGCGTGGTCCACTGTTTAAAGCCTGGCGTAGTATCGAATGTCCCCAAACCACCGTGATCATCTGTTACACTAACATCCGTCAGGTTCACTGTTCCGGTGTTTGTCACGGTGTATGTGTACGTGATCGTATCACCCGCAGCAGCTGCGTCATCAGTTAGATCGCCATTTGTTTCGGTTAGAACAGCGGACTTCACGATCGAGATCGTCGCAACATAATCCAACGCGGCTGTTGCAGTAACATCTGTAACACTTGGACCTGCAACACGATTATCCGTAGCGGTTGCATCATATTTCTTAGTTGTTACCGAAGCTATGTTTACAAGAGTGTTCTCTTTTGTCGTCTCATTATTATCCGCATCACCTTGGCCACTCATGTCATCAGCAGTAACTGTATAACTTGCGGTAAAGATGACGGTATCACCTGGATACAGTCTGTCATAAACTGAATCAGATGCAGTTGCATCAGTCGATGTGCCAAGGGTTCCGGTCGTAGTTAGCGTTGAGTTGGTTGTATCAACCGCCCAGCCCGAAACAGAGCCGGTCGCATCAGCAAAATCATCGGCAATAGTCACGTCATATAAATACCCAGTCCCGTTGTTTTGAACCGTGAATTTATATTCTATGGTATCACCTTCTTTAAACTTACCGTTCGTACCTGAGCCGGTATTTGTAACCTCTTTTGCCAGAGTTACCGAATATGTCGGCGCCTCCACCGCCACAACCTCATACCCGAGGTCAGTGATGTCTACACCCCCAGCCGTACCTGTCACGGTTACAGTATTCTTGATACCCGTTGCGGTATCAAAACCTGCTGGTTTGTCTTCTGCCGATGCAGATGCAGCGACAAAAAGGAAGGACAGCATAAGCATCCCCCCTAAGATTCTTTTAATATTGTCCAAAAACATCACTGGTCCCTTACCCTTTCTGTTTCCCCACCAACAAACACTGCTCGAAACGCTCGAAAACAGATGTCTGCAAAAAACTATTGATCACGGAGTCGTCCCATCCTGTTTGTTCAGTCGACGTCTTCGCATAAAATTGTGCATAAATTCGGGCCAATCCGGTAACCTTTGAGGCTATTGTGAGGCTCACGGGAACAATTTGCCCACTTTTCGCCGCATTGTACCGCAATTTGATATTTGTTTCGCAAAGCTGGGTCATTGGCCAAATCTCGCTATATCATCCGCTGTCACATAGTATTTTGACGTAACGCGCAGCACATCACCCGGTCCAAACGCATCATACGCATCATTGCTTACATCCGTGTTGACGCTATCCCCAAAGGGCGCATTGTCGGTTAGGACAGCCGCTTCGATGTCGAAATCCACAAGCGCCTCAGTCGCAAGATGGTCATCGTCGATGATCACATCACCCAAGACGACGCCCCCTGTATTCGTCACTGTATAGGTGTAAATAATTTCTTGCCCCAACTCGACGGGCGTACCCGACGGAACATTGGATGATTTCATAACCTCAACCGAGGGCAAAGCAACTTCGTCAAAACGCAGCATCAGTAGCAAGACGCTCCCCGCATCTAATCGCTCATCACCGAAACCAAACGGATTGTCATTGCTTTTGTTGTTTTCACCATTGAAATCGATTGCGAAACCACCCTTTGAAAATGGCTGCCAGTGAAGCGCGTTTGGATTGCCACATGCATGAAACACATTGTCGTGCAAACTTCCGTTACGCGACGGTGAATGACATGTTGCATTCCGCAGATAGTTAGTTCCAATACCTGCCCACGAGGCATTCAAAGTATTGTCCCCAACCCCTCGACCCAGCATCGTATTCCCAACAACGCGCCCAATCAGAGTGGTGTTTTGGGTGATTGCATCAAGTCGAGTGGCCGCAGACGCACCTGATACAATCGGATAGGACACAATTCTTAGATCTTTTGCACCGCTCATAGCTGCCATAATGGCTTCGCTAAGATAGCCTTTATCTCCAAAGGCCAAGGACGTTGTACGCGGCGTCTGACCCGCATTGTTTGCAACTACGTCGCCGTATACAGAGATAAACCCGTCAGTCGTTACAAAACTCGAGAACGCCTGACCATCTACGTTGAAGTGGTAAAGCCCATCAGACGTGACGTGATGCGCATGGCCGAACGCCGAAAATGCCGTCGCCTGAGACAGACCATCGACAGCTGCGGCCGCAGCTACGCAAAAAGATACGAGACACATTAATCCAAGGGAAAAACGTGCCAATACTACTCGGATCAAGTTCATGCCCACCGAACGCTATACTCAACTGATACGCTTTAATAAACGACAGCAAACTATCGTGTTTTAAAACATACTCTTCGGCACCCCCACGTACCGTATAGCACTTGCGGACATGCAATTGATATACTTTATGGAAGTTTTTATATCCGAAAGGATTAATTTTTAAGATTGGGGCATTTTTGCAACGGGCGCGTTTATCGCGCCCAAATGCAAGTCAGGCCTTCGTTCGAGGCGACAATAATTGCTAAACCGCCAAAGATGTCATGCGACCTTGGAAAAAAGCAAGGGCTTGACCTTGGTCACGCATGGCAGCGCGTAAGACACGTCCCACCACAATATCATGATCTCCTCCGTCATATACAGCGTGGCGGACACATTCAAAACGCGCAAGTGCCCCCGAAAACAATGGAACACCTTCAGAATTTACCGCGATGTCC
>JALRHZ010000036.1 GCA_023259435.1 Paracoccaceae bacterium
CGGCATTATATCCTGACAAGGCCAGAATTGGATCCTGACCAAATTCAGCCAGCAACCAAGCCACATATTCCGCGCCCCCCCGAATGTTTTGCCTTGGATCGAACGTATTCGAAACGCCAAACCGCTCGGCGGTTGCCGGCATAAGCTGCATAAGTCCCTGCGCACCAACACGACTAACCGCTTGTGGATTACCTGCGCTTTCAACATAAATCATCGCAGCCAAAAGCGCCGGAGACACACCCGCCTGTGCGCCTGCCAATAGTAAATCGGTATGATATCGTTGAATCAAAACCTGCATATCTTGCAGGCTTGGCGTAGATGGCCCTGCGACCGCAAGGCGCAAGGCCAAATCAAAATCAGAGTACTTTAGCGCGTCACGGCCCGTGGGCGAGACTTCTTGCCAAAAGCGCGCAACATCTGGAGAGCCAGCCTGTACAGATAAAGCGGTCTGAGGGGCGACTGTGCTGTTATTGCTCACAGGGGCCGTGATCTCGACATCAATCCGCGCGGTACCTTCTGCAGGTGGCTTACCGAATTTCGGGCTAAACTCAGGAAATGCCGGAGGAGACTCGGCCAGAGCTGCGATTGGCACGCAAAATCCAAAAAAAAGAGTCTGAAATAATCTCATATAGCCACTAAACACCCACGAATTTCTGGGCAAACTTGCCACATTTGGGCAAAAATCAAAGTAGAATTTTAGGGTTTACAAATAAAAAGCGGCCACTCCGCACCTAAAGTTTATTTATAATCAAACACTTATCACTTTTTTCCAAAAAATATTCTTTCGTCTTAAAATTAATACTTTCGGGTCAAATTTGCGCCCGATTCAGAGGGCCATATAGGGACATCCAAACGACGGGCACACAACGAGCAGCCCAGAGTTGGCAACACAAACTAACTGACCTACTGGAGAAAATAACATGACTAACTTGATCAAAAACTTCGCAAACGACGAATCTGGCGCAGTAACTGTAGACTGGGTTGTTCTAACAGCAGCAGCAGCGGCAATGGCGATCGCAGCCGGTTCTGCAATCTCAGGCTCAACAGGCACGTTGACAACAAACACAACTACTGCTGTTGGCGCATATAACCCGTTCAACTAATCTGAATAGACATTCACGGCACGGCGCCAAGCCGTGCCGAATATTGCGTGGGGCAATATGGACGAGACGAACACCCTAGCACGAAAGTGGTCGTTCAATTCATAACGTGGGTCTAGCACCCGTTTTCATGTTTTAAAGAACTTATAGGGCCGTCAACTCCCGCGTTGTCTCATGCGTCACTTCGGTGTTCGCACCAAAAAGAATGAGACACACCATGCGTTCCGTATTTACACTTGTTTTATTGGCAGGACTGATCCTTGCGGGTCTCTCTGTCTATGTTGTTCAAAGCTATGTGGGAAAATATCGCGTGGCCTTGGAACAAGAAAAAGCCGCAGCAAGTGGTGGCATTGAACTTACCAAAATATATGTAATCGCAAAATCTGTGACCCACGGCGATGCAATCACACAAGATGATGTTCGTCTGGTCCCTTGGCCTGTGGGCGCCTTGCCGACAGACGTGTTCTCAGAAGCAAAACCACCTTTCGGAGAGGGCGACCAGCCGCGCTTTGCCCTTCGTCAAATGGATCGGTTTGAACCCCTAACCAAATCAAAAGTAACCTCACCGGGTGAACCGGCAGGTCTACTGGCCAAACTCTCCCCCGGCCAACGCGCCTTTGCGATCGATGTGGATGTTATTTCGGGGGTTTCTGGCTTTATCCGCCCCAATGATTTCGTCGATGTCTATTGGACCGGTGATATCTCACTTGGTCATGACCAAGAACGTCAACGCGTAACACGCCTTATCGAGACCGAACTTGAAGTAGTGGCCATTGACCAAGTCGACAACTATGAAGACGTGGATGAAAATAAATCCGGCATTGCCGAAACCGTAGTGGTCAGCGTAAAGCCACAGCAAGTTGCGCGGCTCGCGCTTGCACAGTCGAGCGGCAACCTGTCATTGTCATTGGTTCCACGAAACCGCTCTGAAACAGCCAAAGTCATGCAGGTTGACCAAAACGAACTTTTCGATATCCAAGAAACGGTTGCAAAAAAACAAGCATGCACAATCAAAACAAGAAAAGGTGCTGACGTAATCATCACCGAAATTCCATGTCCTGATCAATAATGCACTTAGAATGCGCCAAGCTGGTGGCGCATTTACAAAGTTTTGTTGCCAAATCAATGTTTTTCCGCGACAATAGGAAAAAAGCAGGCGATAGATTTGCAACCGAGGCGTGATCATAAAGGGCAGATCACATGAAAAAGACAATTTGGTTGAGGGCCGTTTTGGCCTTTTGTGCGTGTGTGGCACTTGGTTCAGTGCATTCTGTAAGCGCGGAAACGCTTCGTATTGTAAAGCAGGGGACCACTTCGACGCTCAACGTGCCAATGAACCGTGCCGTTGTCGTTGAAAGTGATTTGCCTTTTGCTGAGTTAAGTATTGCGAACCCCAGCATTGCAGATTTTTCAACACTGTCTGACCGCACAGTTTATCTGTTGGGCAAAAGTCCAGGATTGACGACTTTGACCTTATTGGACGGTTCAGGTCGTTTGATTTCAAATGTTGATGTGCGCGTGGCTGCGGATATTTCAGAATTCAAAGAGCGCCTGCGCCAAATCCTTCCGAATGAAAAGATCGAAGTCCGTACCGCAAATGATGGAATTGTTCTTTCTGGAACTGTTGGCAGCATCACAGCCCTAGATCAGGCTTTGGTCTTGGCCGAACGCTATGCACCACAACGTGTCTCGAACCTTATGAGTGTCGGAGGCGTGCAACAGGTTATGCTCAAAGTGCGCTTTGCCGAGATGCAGCGCTCTGTCGCAAAATCTCTCGGTTCATCTTTGGCCTTGGGGGGAAATGTTGCCAATAACAACGTCGGTCTCAATCTTGGCACCGGCTCTGGCACGTCGTCAACGGGACAGGCCAATATCCTAAGCGGAGCATCCTCTAACACCGGAGGCGGAGCAGCGACGTTGATTGGCTTCAACGCCGGTCCAATAGAAGTGGGTATTCTGCTAGAAGCGCTTGAAACCAAAGGGTTTGTGCGCACTTTGGCCGAACCCAACCTAACCGCACTTTCCGGAAAGAAAGCCGAATTTTTGGCCGGTGGTGAGTATCCGGTGCCTGTCGCCCAAGATACAGGATCTGTTAGTGTTGAGTATAAAAACTTTGGCATCGGTTTGGAATTTACTCCAACCGTATTAAAGGATGGCCTTATCAACCTAGAGCTTGATGCCTCGGTGTCTTCTCTTGACCCGTCGTCGTTTTATACCGCTGGTGGCATCACGGTCTATGGATTCAAGACACGCAAAACATCAACAACGGTTGAGATGAAAGATGGTGAAAGCTTTGCAATTGCAGGCCTGTTGCAGGACGATTTCAGTGATAATGCAAAGCAGGTACCTTGGCTTGGAGATGTTCCCGTTCTGGGCGCCTTGTTCAGAAGTGCCGATTTCTCACGGTCTCAATCTGAGTTGGTTATCATCGTCACACCACATTTGGTGACGCCGACACGCGGCCAAGCGTTGGCCCTCCCGACGGATCGCATTCGCGCGCCATCAGAAAAAGATCTGTTTTTAAATGGTAAACTTTACAAAGACCTAAGCCGCATCAATCCGGGTGCAGGTGAAGTCGCTCGTCAAGATTTCAATAGCTCTTATGGATACGTATTAGATTAAGGATTACCTTTCAGTGATGACGCCTCGCCGCCTGATATTATTAAGCATTCTCCCCTTTTTGGGGCTAAGTGCCTGCGGCGGACAGTATTCTGAAACGGCCCTGACTGCGTATTCAAGTGGAAGTCACCTTTATGATCTGCCGTCTTTTGGCGCTGCGACTGCACGAAATCAACTGGTTATGACCGATGCGGATTTTTTGGCGTTAGAAATGACAACACGTTTCGCAAACGAAGTCGAAACAACAGTGAACTTTCCCTATAATAGCGCAGTTTTAACCGATCAGGCCAAAGCGATCCTACGCGGCCAAGCCGCGTGGATGGCACAACATCCTGAATTAACGTTTCAGGTTTTTGGCCATACCGATAGCACTGGATCGACAGGCTACAATAACGCTCTGGGCAAAAAGCGCGCTTTGGCTGTTCTGAAATTCCTCAATATGGCGGGGATTTCTCGGTCGCGTCTGTCAACCGCTGTTTCCAAAGGCGAAACACAGCCATTGATTGTATCGCTTGGGCGCGAAATGGCAAATCGCAGAACAGTGACCGAAGTGTCCGGAATACGTCGTCGCGGCGGCCAAGTCTTAGATGGCCGATATGCGGCATCTGTTTACAACAAATATGCCAATAGATCCCAAAGCCAGTCAGGCTCATCTGACCTGAACGCCGGAGCAGCCGCAGCAGTCGCTGAGGGTATCTCAAGCGTAGCAGACAGCATCGCAAAATAGCGGACCCCTCATCCATTGAGGCGGAATTTGGGCAGGTTCGCCTTAAAGATTCCAAAAGTTTGAACGTATTACCGCCCCAATTACCCCCCATAACGGAAACGATCAGAAGCGAAACAAAACAATCGTTTCCGAATCGCAAAATGGAAAACGAAATATTGTGGGGCAATATGGGACACGACAACCAAGACGACATCATCACTCCTATTCGGGCGTGTACAGTTGGGTCAAATATCCTTCAGTTCGAACATTTAATTGACGAAATGGAGCTAACATTCGGCGACGCTTGGGGGGATCTCCAAGTTGCTGAGATCGTACAGTTTCTAACGCAAGAAGATGCAAAAACGTTAGAGCTTTTGGTATTTGCCCTATCCAACGCGGATGCAAACGACCACGAGGCTATTTGCCAGGTGGTGCAATCTGCAGCGACTGCAAACATTCCCTCCATCGTTGTCGCAGCAGATATTTCGCCTGCAGCGCTTCACAAAATTATGCGCGCAGGTGCGCAAGAATTTCTGCCCTACCCTCTCCCTGAGGGCGAAATGCAGGCCTGCATCCAGCGCATTAACGCCCCTGCGCCCTCTGCCCCAGAGGTAAGTCCTATGACAGACATGGTTGAGCCCCTCCCCTCAACCGTCAAAGCAGGCCCTGGGACAAAAAATGGCGACGTTATCGTGTGCCATGGGCTTGCAGGTGGCGTTGGAACAACAACTCTTGCTGTAAATCTAGCTTGGGAGCTTGCCGCGCAAGGCACCTCTTCGGTGTGTTTGATTGACCTTGACCTTCAATTTGGAAGTGTGGCGACCTATCTGGACCTAGACCGCAAAAGTGCGATTTTGCAATTATTGACCGACATTGACGCGATAGACGACCATAGTTTCCGCCAAGCGTTACAAGTCTCTGGCGACAAGCTTTCGGTTTTCACCTCTCCCAAAGAGCTGGTGCCGTTGGATATTTTAACAAATGACGACGTCAAAAAGCTGATCGCGATTGCAAAAAGCCATTTTGATATCGTGGTCATTGATGCCCCGACTACAATCGTATCGTGGTCACAAGTTTTGCTAGAAGAAGCGACAACCTATCTAGGTATGATGGATATTGATATGCGCTCTGCGCAAAATATCATGCGATATGTGTCACTGCTTGAAGCCGAAAAAATCGGCTATAATAACCTTCGCTATGTTGTAAACCGCGCTCCGAAATTTACCGATTTGAATGGAAAAACTCGGATGAAACGCCTTAGCGAGTCTTTGGGAATAGAAATCGATTTTACTCTTCCTGATGGCTCAAAACACGTAGCACATGCATGTGACCATGGTGAACCTCTGGCCATACAGGCGCCGAAAAACCCATTGCGCAAAGAGATTGAAAAAATGGCAAAAGCGCTGATGGATGAAATGACTAACCTGCAAAACGTAGCGTAAGCGAGGCCAAGATGTTTTCACGTTTCAAAAAAGAAGAGACCTCGCCTGCAGGTGCAGCAACCCCTGTGACGGCAGAGCCCAAACAGCAAGTCAGCCAACCAAAACCTGCACCACAAGCCGCGCCTTTGGCGCCTGCCACAGCTGCAAGCCAATCAAAAGCAGAACGCCGCCGTGAAAAGCTGGGTGAGATCAAAATTCAGGTCCACAAAATTTTGCTGGACACATTAAACCTTGCGGCCCTCGATAAAGTATCCGAGCGGGATTTGCGCGGTGAAATTCAACTTATCACAGATGAATATCTCACTGAAAGCAGCATGATATTGAACCGCGAAGATCGTGAAACGCTTAACAACGATCTCTACGATGAGGTTGTGGGCCTAGGGCCTCTTGAGCCGCTATTAAAAGATGACACAATCGCCGATATTTTGATCAATGGCCCGCGTCAGATCTTTATCGAACGGAACGGTAAGCTTCAACTGAGTGACGTGAAATTCAAAGATGACAAACATCTTTTGCGGATCATTGACAAGATCGTGTCCGCCGTTGGACGCCGCGTTGATGAATCCAACCCCTACGTTGACGCGCGCTTGTTAGATGGGTCTCGCTTTAATGCCATGATCTCGCCGGTGGCGATTGACGGGTCACTGGTTTCAATTCGTAAGTTTAAGAAAGACAAACTGGGCATTCGTGACCTAGTTGGATTTGGCGCTTTCTCTGATCAAATGGCCACCTATCTTGAGGCCGCGGTTGCAACGCGTCTAAACGTTATCGTTTCGGGCGGGACTGGTTCAGGTAAGACAACAACACTGAACGCTCTTTCTTCTTTCATTGACAACTCTGAGCGTATTCTTACGATCGAAGACACAGCCGAATTGCAGCTACAGCAAACACACGTCGGCCGCATGGAAAGCCGCCCTCCGAATTCAGAAGGTAAGGGAGAAGTTTCGCCACGGGATTGCTTGAAAAACGCCCTGCGGATGCGACCTGACCGAATTATTGTGGGGGAAACCCGCGGCGAAGAGGTGATCGACATGCTACAGGCCATGAACACCGGCCATGACGGGTCGATGACGACAATCCACGCCAACTCTGCGCGTGATGGCATTAGCCGTCTGGAAAACATGGTCGCAATGGCCGGGATTGAGATGCCGTTAAAGGCGGTGCGCAATCAAATTTCCTCTGCGGTTCATCTGATGGTCCAGGCCAGCCGTCTACAGGACGGGTCACGCCGCATGGTGTCGATTACAGAAATCACTGGCATGGAAGGTGAAATCATCTCGATGCAAGAGATCTTTCGTTTCCAACGCACGGGCCTGACGCCGGACAACAAGATCCTTGGACACTTTACGGCAACTGGTGTGCGCAGCCACTTTATGGAACGGTTTAAGATGTGGGGATATGATCTTCCTCGGGACCTATTTGAGCCAACTCAAGGATAAGTCGCATGACACAAGAGCTTATTATTTATGGATTGGTTTTTCTAGGCGTCCTTGCCCTGGTTGAAGGCGTCTACCTCAGCCTTTTTGGCAAACAAGTTACAACAGAAAAAAAGGTCAACCGCCGTCTTGTTCTGATGGAAAAGGCTTCATCGCGCGATCAAGTTTTGGAACATTTGCGAAAAGAATTGGACATGCACGACAAAGCGCGGGGCGTGCCGGTTTATTCTCTTTTAGCCGAACAAATGCGCCGCGCGGCGATCCCGATACAGCCAACTAAAATGATGCTCATTATTGCTGCGATCTGCGCAATTATATTTGTCGCATTATCCCTATTTTCCACAACAGGATTTAGTTTGCGACTTTTGGTATCCATCGTGGGAGGCATAGGAGGCGTTTTCTTTTGGATTAGCTCAAAGGCAAAAAAACGCATGGACCTGATCGAAGAACAGCTGCCAGATGCGATTGATTTGATGGTCCGCGCTATTAAAGTGGGGCATCCGTTTGCATCGGCGTTGGCGGTTGCTGCCAATGAGATACAAGATCCACTGGCCACCGAGCTGGGGATCGTCTCGGACGAGGTGTCCTATGGCCGTAGCGCAGGCGAGGCTATCGCAGACATGGCAGAGCGCCTTGATATGCAAGACATGCGTTTTCTTGCGGTTGCGGTCACGATCCAACAACAATCAGGCGGTAACCTTGCAAGCATTCTACAAGGCCTGACTGAGGTTATACGTGAAAGATTTCGTCTGTTTCGCAAGGTCGATGCCATCACATCTCAGGCCAAATGGTCAGGTAAGGTTTTGGCAGGATTTCCTGTGATTGCGATCATTGGATTACAGATCATGAAGCCAGATTATTTCGACCCTGTTCTGGATCATAAATACTTTGTTCTTGGCTGTGTTATGGTTGGCGTCTTTATCGTGGCCAATCTTCTTGCCATGAAAGTTCTCACAAATATCAAGGTGTAAGCCATGTCCACATTTGAAATCATTCTCGACATTTTGCGCCAATCTTTGGGGCCAAGCGGTCCCGCGATCATGGGTCTTGTCATTCTACTTTTCCTTTGTTCCCTTGGCTATTGGGCCCTGAAACAAGAACAAAATGACCCACTTCACAAACTAGAAACAAAGGCAAAAAGCTTTCGTGCCTCACACGACAGCGCCGCAAATAGCTTGCTTCGCAACAAAAAGAAAAACGAGGCGCTGGAAAAGTACACCTCGTTTATCGATACAAACAACAGCGAAGAAATTTCCGCACTAAAAAAGACCTTGTTCGCGGCAGGGTATCGCAGCAACGATGCTGTGCGGTGGTTCTATGTAATCCAACTTGGACTTGCCTTGGGGTTACTCATTTTGGGCGGCGGATACTATGTCACGTCGGTTCCCGCCGAAAACGCAGGCCCCATGGCCCAAATACAATACATTCTCGCCCCTGGTGCAATGGGGTACTTCATTCCAAAGTTTCTTGTGAATAAAAAGGCAGCCGCCCGTAAACAAGAGATCCAAGACAACTTTCCCGACAGCTTAGACATGATGCTTGTCTGCGTAGAGGCCGGACAGTCTTTGGACCAAGCGATCTATCGCATTTCCCGCGAATTGCGCCACAGCTGTATGGCCCTAGCCGAGGAATACACCATTGTTTCACATGAACTTCGGGTCGGTAAAGACCGCAGCGCAGCGTTACGCGACTTTGCCGAGCGCGCAGATGTGCCTGACATCACCAGCTTTGTAACGGTTATGATCCAATCAGTCGCGTTCGGAACATCCATGTCCGACGCCATAAGCATGTTTGCAGGTGAAATGCGCCAAAAGCGCGTGATGCGTGCCGAGGAAAAAGCAAACAAACTTCCTACAAAAATGACGATGGCCACAATGATCCTTTCTTTGCCGCCGCTTATGATTATATTCGTCGCACCGGCCTTGGTCGGTCTAGGAGATTTGATGGGTACAGGATAAATCGTGGAACATAGACAGCTTGGCGTGATCTTATGTGCATTTATTGGACTTGTGGCCTGTAATCCTATTCAAAACGAGACCGGCCTATATGCACCAAGCGTGGATCATTCGGCCCAATCTGTTGACCCGTTGATCGTGGGCCATCGGTTGATGGATGCCAACCAACCCGAGCTTGCCTTGCAAAACTATCACAGAGCTGCGGCATCACATGGCCTAACCTCGGAAATCCTATTGGCCATAGGCACCGCAAATCTAGAGTTGGGCCGTTTGAACCAAGCCTTTGACGCTATGTCACGCGCCACGGAACAAGACCCCACTTGGCCCGAAGCATGGAATAACTTGGGCGTTGTGTTGATGGAACAAGGTAAAACGGCTGAGGCCGTACAAGTATTCAGAAAGGCATTTGCACTGGCCAATGGCAAGAATGATGCAATTCGGGATAATCTGCGTTTGGCACTCGAAAATTTAGAAAATCCGGTTTATGATAATGTACAAAACGATAACTATAACGTCATCAGGCGGGGAGACGCAGACTATCTAATCTCGTCCTTCCCATAGAGCAGTAAAGGACACAGGATGCGCCGTTTCTGGACGGGGGTCACATTGGGGCTTACCCTACTTACAGTGGCAGGCTGCGATAATGATCGCGCTGTGAAACAACAACTAGAAGCAGTTAATGCCGTTGATGCGGCTGATCTCAGCGATGTTATGCTAACTGTCGCCGATCCAAACGAAGCCGTCAGGTTCTTTCAACGCACCTCGGCCGAGCAGCCCGGAAAAATCGACTACATCCGCGGCCTCGCAAAATCGCAGGTCCGTGCGGGCCGCAGTATCGAAGCGGTCTCGACATGGACCAAAGTTGTGGCGCATCCAGAGGCGACTAACGAAGACCGTGTGGGGCTTGCCGATGCCAATATCCGCGCCAATCAATGGGACCAAGCCCGTGTTGCATTGGACGCCATTCCACCGACCTTTGAAACCTATGACCGTTATCGCCTTGAGGCTATGGTCGCCGATAGCGCAAAGGACTGGACCCGCGCTGATAGCTTTTATGAAATCGCTGTCGGTCTCACCACCCAACCCGCAAGCGTGTTAAACAACTGGGGCTATTCAAAACTTACACGCGGTAAATATTCAGAGGCGGAACAGCTTTTCTTGCAGTCTTTGAAAAATGACCAAAGCCGGTTCACGGTCAAAAACAATCTAATCCTCGCGCGCGCAGCGCAGGGAAATTATGCGATGCCCGTTATGCAAATGACACAATCGGAAAAAGCAGAATTGCTTCATACGTTGGGATTGTCTGCTGTGAAACGAGGAGATGTGAACACCGCGAAACAATTGTTCCGCGAGGCGGTCGAAACGCATCCACAATATTTTGAAGCTGCTGTGCGCAGTCTCGAAGCTCTAGAGAATTCCTAAACCCATAAGAAAGAAACCTTATGTCACTTACAACAAGCGAAGCTTTTTTGTTTCTCCCGTTTGTCTTGGCCATCGGACTTTGGACCGCATTCCAAGACATGAAGGAAATGAAAATCACCAATGTGACCGTTTTGATTTTGGCGGGTGTGTTCTTGGTCCTCGGTTGGACTGTTTTGCCATTTGATGCTTATCTATGGCGTTTGGCTATGTTGGTCATTGTTCTTATCATCACGTTTGTCATGAATGCCGTTGGCATGATTGGCGGCGGTGACGCCAAATTTGCAGCGGCCATGGCGGCCTATATTGCATGGGGCGATTGGGGCTTTGTCGGGATTTTGTTTGCAGGCCTGTTGATCATAACGACTTTTGTGATTTGGACAGCCCGCAAAACACCGATAACCAACCTTGCTCCAGATTGGAAATGTTGGTCTTCGGGTCGCCATTTGCCCATGGGCGTTACATTGGGCGCAACTCTGATCCTATATTATCTCTTGGGCGCGTTCGCACAATAATGGCGATCGCCCCTTGTCTTTGGAGGTCGGCGACGTAAAACCAAAGACATGACAGAGCTACCTGAACAGATCGCACAGTGGATCAACGCAAAAGGCTGGCGCTTGCACCCGCATCAAATCACGATGTTAGAGCAGGCCCAGCTAGCGGCGAACCTATTGATTGCTCCGACAGGTGCCGGTAAAACCCTATCCGGCTTTTTACCAACACTTGCCGAATTGGCGGACGGTACATTTCAAGGTCTGCACACGATTTATGTCTCGCCGCTAAAGGCCTTGGCTGCGGACATCAAACGCAATTTGACGACACCGATCTCAGAGATGAACCTATCTATTCGTGTCGAGGATCGGACAGGGGATACCACCAACACTGCAAAGAAAAGACAGCGCGCTGATCCGCCTCAAATTCTTTTGACGACGCCTGAAAGTCTTGCGTTGCTGACATCTTATGAGGATGCGCCGCGTCTGTTTTCCTCGGTCAAGCGGATCATTATTGATGAAATCCATGCCTTGGCCGAAAGCAAACGCGGGGATCAGCTTTTCCTTGCACTATCGCGCATTCAATCCTTTTCACCAGAACTTCGACGGGTAGGTCTATCTGCAACGGTGGATGACCCGCAAGAAATTGCATCGCTCTTGGCCCGACACCCTGACCCCTGCCCCATTCACTATGCCGATGCAGGGCCACCACCCGATATTCAAATGCTAGACACCAAAGCCGCACCCCCGTGGTCGGGCGGCGGTGCAGCCCATGCCATCCCCGAGGTCTTAGACCTGATCAAGGCCCATAAAACGACGCTGATTTTTCATAACACCCGCGCACAGGCGGAACTCTTTTTCCACAATCTATGGCTTGCCAACACAGAGAGCCTGCCGATTGCTATTCATCACGGATCGCTTGATCGTCAACAGCGCGAAAAGGTCGAGGCCGCAATGGTCCAAGGGCACTTGCGGGCGGTTGTCTGCACAGGCTCATTGGATTTGGGAATTGATTGGGGCGATGTGGATTTGGTTGTACAAATCGGCGCACCCAAAAACGTCAAACGCCTTGTGCAACGGATTGGGCGTGCAAATCATAGATACAACGCCCCATCCAAAGCAGTGATCGTGCCTGCCAATCGGTTTGAAATCATCGAATGCCAAGCCTCACTGGACGCGGTGAAAACGAATAGGTTGGACGGTGCCCCCCGCGGCGCGCCGCCACTGGATGTCTTGTGTCAACATATTCTGCTGATGGCATGCTCTGGCCCATTTTATGACAATGACCTCTACCAGCAGATCAAAACAGCAGGACCCTATCGCACCCTTAGTCGCGCAGATTTTGATGCCTGTTTAGAGTTCTGCACAACAGGCGGCTATGCCCTACGGCGGTATGATCAATGGCATCGCCTGATGCCTTTGGGCCAGGGCCAATACCGCCTAAGAGACCCGCGTTCGGCACAGCGCATCCGTATGAACGCCGGAACAATCCAAGACAGTGATACCCTAAAGGTTCGCCTGAAACGCTCACGCGGCGGGAAACCACTTGGTGAGGTCGAAGAGTATTTTGCATCAACCCTCACCCCCGGTGACACCTTTTTAATCGCGGGTCAGGTCGTTCGCTTTGAGGGCATGAATGAAATGACCGTTGAGGTCAGCCGACGGTCCGACAAAACGCCCAAAGTCGCGACATTTATGGGGACGAAATTTGCAACCTCAACACAGTTGAGCGATCTGATTTTAAACCGGTTTGCAGCGCATGATTGGACAGGCCTTCCGGACCATTCGATCACATGGCTTGAAACTCAAGAACGTATTTCGCAACTTCCAAAACCAGGGCAGTTGTTGATTGAGACCTTTGAACGCAAATCGCGTCACCATATCTGTGTCTACGGGTTTTCCGGCCGCAACGCCCAGCAAACCTTGGGGTTATTACTCACCAAACGCATGGAAGATATGGGCCTTGCCCCCTTGGGGTTTGTCGCAACCGACTATGCCACACTCATTTGGGGTTTGGAACAGGTCACAGACCCCGCCTCTCTGATCACATCAGACACGTTGCTTAACGGTTTTGAAACATGGCTGCAGGGCAATGCGGTTATGAAACGCAGCTTTCGCAGTGTGGCCACGATTGCCGGTCTGATTGAACGCAATTTACCGGGTCAGAGAAAGACGGGCCGACAAGCAACCTTTTCCTCAGATATCTTATATGACACACTCACCAAATACGACCCAGATCACCTATTGCTGCGCATCACACGGGACGAAGCGCAACGCGGATTGGTCGATTTTTCCCGCATTGATCATATGCTGAAAACTCTGGCTCCGCACATTATCCACCGTGATTTGCCACATGTCTCGCCCTTGGCGGCGCCTTTGTTTCTTGAGGTGGGGGTCGTGCCGATTGCAGGGATGGCACGCGAACGTTTGTTGGCCAATGAGGCCGCCGAATTAATGGCAGAAGCGGGCCTACATTTGTCCTCTTGATCCGCACAATGTTTCCTGACACATCAGAAGCATGGCACATCTAGAGTTTGAGTTTTGCAAAACACGGCTGTGGGCGACGGGCGCAGGGTGCCTTATTTGGCCCGACCAAAATCTGTTGGTCGTCTCGGATTTACATTTGGGAAAATCTGACCGGCTGAACCGCAAAGGCGCGGGGTTTCTACCCCCGTATGAGACCCAAGATACGCTAACCCGCCTTGATCAAGAGATTACGACATATGCTCCAAAAACAGTTATCTGTTTGGGCGACAGTTTTGATGATTTAGAGGCCGCTGGCTCACTTTTGGAGGCAGAAAAACAATGGCTTGCCACCTTGCAAGCCGGCCGGAATTGGATCTGGATCGAGGGCAACCATGATCCTGGTCCAGTTGAGTTTGGCGGAACGCATTTGGCCGAAGTGATCTGTGATCCGCTCAGGTTCCGTCATATCGCAACGCCACAGGGCGGCGGCGAGATATCCGGCCATTACCATCCCAAAGCCCAACTCAAAGGCACAGCGCGACCTGCCTTTTTGGTAGATGAGACGCGTATTATTCTGCCCGCCTTTGGGACCTATACAGGCGGGCTATATAGTCACGATGCACAGCTGGTTGCATTGATGAAACAGGATGCAAAAGCCATTTTGACAGGTGCGGTTCCCCTTGCCATCCCAATGCCCCGCACACATAAAAACCGTACACAAAAAAACCGCGCAATGTGGCGCGGTTAATTCAAGATATAAGTTGTTATTTTGCCGCATAAAACGGCTCGGAGCGGGCAGCCTATCTAGGCTGTCAATCCTTGCGGTTCGGTCAAGCCATTCGCGCGACAGCATGCTGTCACTGTATTCGCCAAAAGACACGCAATCGTCATCGGACCAACGCCACCAGGTACGGGCGTGATTGCACCGGCGACCTTGACACATGAGGCATAATCAACATCCCCCACAAGACGCGTGCCGCCCTCTGGTTTTTCGATGCGGTTAATGCCCACGTCGATCACCGTTGCACCTTCTTTGATCCACTCACCTGGTACCATCTCGGGACGACCAACAGCGGCGACAACAATGTCTGCACGCCGCACAACCTCTGGCAGGTCTTTGGTCCGCGAATGCGCGATCGTTACCGTGCAGCTGTCGTTCAATAACAACTGCGCCATCGGCTTGCCCACGATATTCGAGCGGCCAATCACAACAGCGTTCATGCCGGACAATGATCCATGATAATCACGCAACATCATCAAACAGCCCAGAGGGGTGCAGGGTACCATTGATTTCTGACCTGTGCCCAAAAGACCCACGTTTGAGATATGGAACCCATCCACATCCTTTGACGGCGTGATTGAATTGATCACCAAATCTTCATCCAGATGTTTTGGCAAGGGCAGCTGAACCAAAATGCCATGCACCTCGGGGTCATTGTTCAGCTGCTCAATCAACGCCAAAAGGGTGGCTTCATCCGTATCGGCGGGCAACTTATGCTCATAAGAGTTCATGCCAACTTCGACGGTTTGCTTGCCTTTTGATCGGACATAAACTTGGCTTGCGGGGTCTTCGCCAACCAAAACCACAGCCAAACCTGGTGTGATCCCATGTTCATCTTTAAGTTTCGCAACGTGGTCCGCCACTTTGCCGCGCACTGTGGCCGCAAACGCTTTGCCGTCAATTACCTGAGCTGTCATCTTTTTACCCTCTTGCAGATGGCAATGCCATATTGCCCCTAATATTATTCAGCCCGGATCACCTGTGCTTCGCGGGTGATGGACCACTCAATCAAGATCCGCCATACCTGTTCAATCAAATCAGGATCCAACCCCTGATCAGAGGCAGCGGCCCGCGCTTTTGACACAACGTCTTCGACACGGTCTGGTATACGCGCAGGCCAACCGTTCTCCTGCTTAAGTTCAATCGCCCGATCAATATAAGACGCCCGCACAGCCAGTAACGACACAATCTCTTGGTCTAAGTGATCGATTTGGCAGCGACCAGCACCGCGCCGAACGTAACGAAGCCATCGCCAAAATGCGCCTCGATCACGAGAACGAGCGCTAGTCGCCCGCACGCCCTTTCATCTTGCTTTAAATACTCATTCCAACGCAGCCACAAAAAACGCCCGCGCGGGCTGGCCGGCGGGCGTTGATCTTTTCCGTGGTGCCAGCGGCGCTTAGTGCAGCTTGGCCTCGACTTCGCCAATGGCAGCATCGATCAGCTTGTTGCCCTCGGCTGCGGTCATCTGCGCGGCAATCGTTGCGCGTGCCACGCTGATGGCCACCTGCACCGCTTGGTCGCGCACATCGCGCACGGCGCTTGCTTCGGCCGATGCAATCTGGTCTTCGGCTGCAGCCAAACG
>JALRHZ010000037.1 GCA_023259435.1 Paracoccaceae bacterium
CCGTTGACGCTCGCCTGCGCCTTTGTGGAAAACTCATCTTTGGTCACCTTACTAATGGCTAGAATATCTGCCGCCGCAATCTGCCCCGCAACTTGCGCACCGATGTGGGGATCGGACACCAGCGCGTCCATTGTATGCCCGTCTACAACCGTTAGAATGCCTCCATACGCCAACTCAGGCTCTGCCCGCGCGGCATTTGCGATTTTGATTGGATCGGCAATTCCACTTGCCTCGATAACCAAATGATCCGGACGCGGCCGCCTATCTAAGACATCTCCGATGGCCATATAGAGATCTGCCCCCATCGTACAACAGACACATCCGTTGGTCAGAGTCAGGGTATCTTTGTCCGCAGACAGTAAGAGATCTGCATCGATATTTATCGCTCCAAAATCATTCACCATAACACATAGGCGCATGCCATGGTCCTCGGACAAGAGGCGATTGATCAATGTCGTTTTGCCGGCCCCAAGATACCCGGCGACAACCGTAAGAGGCAATTTATTGTCTATCATATCAGGGTTACATGCCCGCCCAAAACTGTACCAAGGACCGGAATATCCTTTAAGGCCTGAGGGTCCACCTCGGTCGGGTCTTGCGCCAAAACCGCAAAATCTGCACGTTTGCCAACCTCAATCGAGCCAATGTCGCGATCCAGTTTCAACGTACGTGCCGCACCCAATGTGATTGCCTCTAGCGCCTCTGTCACCGAAATTTTTTGCGCGGACCCAAGTGTTTTACCTGTCATTGTTTTGCGGTTAACCGCGCACCACGCGGTGAACAATGGCCCCATCGGCGTCACGGGCGCATCAGAATGGATGGCCAATGTGACGCCTACGTCTAGGGCGGATCGACAGGCATTCATACGCTCTGCGCGGTCTTTGCCAATTGTAAGAGTGGCATGTTGATCTCCAAAGTACCAAATATGATTTGCAAACAAATTGACGGCAATCCCATTCTCAACACATCTTTCAAACTGATCGCGTCCCATCATCTGACCATGCTGCAAAACATGTCGCGCCCCGTGCCAAGGATGTTTACGATGCGCGATTTCTAACGCATCAATGACAACCTCCGAGGCTTCATCGCCGTTCACATGAATGTGCATTTGGACCCCTGCTGCATTCATCGCCACGCATATCTCTTGGATCACCTGCGGCGGCGTATTCCACAGGCCATTCGCCTGCCCGCCCACATAGCCGGGCCACTTTACCCGCGCAGTCCATCCTTGGATTGATCCATCGGTCATCACCTTGACCGCACCTAGACGTAATTTGTCCGTAGACAGCCGGCGCAAGGCCAATGCCCTTTGAGCAATCTCTTCTGGAGCGCCGCCCATTGCAGCCAAAGCAGGGACCAACCGCACGGGAAAATCCACCTCAGACGTCAGCGAAAGCAAGGTTTCGACATCACTGTCGTTCATTTCCGCAAATAAATCTGTAACTGTTGTGACCCCTGCCCGAACGGCAACTTTGCCATAGGCCCGAACAGCATCTTCGCGCTGTGTGAGGCTTCGGAAATCTATGCCCAATCGGCGCATTATCGGGAACATGGCCGCCATTTCCTGAAGCTCGCCAGTTGGCGTGCCATCCGCCCCTTTTATAACGCCCTCAACATTAGTTGATTGTGTGTACTCGACCATGTCCAAAGCGACAGAGTTGACGCACATCAGGTGAAAATTCGAAAACAGCACAGCGACTGGACGATCTTTACTGATCCGATCCAAATGCGCTTTATTAAGGCGTTCGTCGGATAGAAAGATCGGATCAAACCCCCAAGCAATCAACGGCTGTCCTTTGGGCAAGTCATCCGCGTATCGCGACAGTCCGTCAATCACAGCCCCCAAATCTGTCATCCCCCGCCAAAGTCGTCCCTCGGGATCAATCCTGTCGTGATAGCCCGCATAAGCATATTGCCAAATTGCGCCCGCCATCATATGCGCATGCCCCTCGACAAAGCCAGGCGTTAGAATAGCATCAGCAAACCGGTTGTCATGGACGACATCTCCCCACGCCTGCGCGCACTGTGCATCGCCAACGGCAAGAATGCGTCCCTCTTTGACAGCAACATGCGTCGCGCTTGGAACGTTAGGATCAAGAGTTAAAATCTTTTTTGCTTGGAAAACGGTAATCTGTGACATTCTTTTTTATCCTGACATTATGTGCGTTGGCTGGCTTAAAGGTATCTATTCATTCTTAAATGACTGCGCAGACACAATACTGCGCAGGCCGTCGATAAATTTATGTTTGGCGTTTTCCATTTTGTTTGTCTTCCAAACTGCGACTGTCTCTAATGGTGTTTGCACATCACTAATTGGAATTAATTTTGTCCCTTGTGGCAAGGACCGACATACGTTTTCCGTTAGAACAGTAATCCCTACACCTGCCGCGACCAAACCCAAAATACCAATGCTTGTTTGTGCCTCTTGGATGATACGCGGTGAAAACCCGTGACGATGGCAAAGTGGGTTGAAATGAGAAAAAAACATTTCCCACTCTTTTGCCGCCCCATGAACAAAATCCTCGTCAGCAATGTCGGAAATGCAAATAGTGTCTCTTTGTGCAAGAGGATGACCCTCATACACGATACACACAAACTTCTCTTTACATATCACAAGTTTTTCATACCCGACTGCGGAAAATGGGCCGGTGACAAACCCGATATCCAAAAGGTCATCTTCTAAATGGCGTACTTGATTGATGGACACATCATTTCTGAACTGAAAGGCAACATCAGGATACAGTGCGCTTAGATCTTTCAGCATCTTAGGCAGCGGGCCAACTATCGCCAGGTCAGTATAGGCAATCCGTAAAGATCCGACGTGACCTTCGGATACCCGCTTTGTATTCTCAGCCGCATGATCAACAGCATTCAAGATGCTTATGCAGCTCTCCCAAAATGCCGCGCCCGCTTTTGTCAATCTCACAAAACGATTACTGCGTTCGAATAAGGGCGCGCCTAGGTCGTTTTCAAGGTCGCGTATCGTGCGACTAAGGGCTGGTTGGGCAATGCCCAATCGCTCAGCTGCGCGGCGAAAATGTAATTCCTCCGCAACCACAACAAAACATCGCATATGGCGTAAATCTAATCGCATGATACCTAAATGTTATCACAGAAGACGCTTTTGATATTATACAAGCAATACACAACGTGCAAACCTGAGGCAATAAAAAACAAAATTACAACAGGGAGAGTTCCATGAAAATTAAAACCCTTCGGAATTTTGCGTATTCCTTAGCTGCGGTTGCGGCATCGGCGACGTCTACACTGGCGGCAGATGTCACAATGAACCTGGGATTTGGCGCACCAGAGGCATCAATTTATGGACGGTTCGCCGTTCATTTTGAGAATTTTGTCGAAGAGTTCAGCAACGGAGACATCGACGTCAAATTGCGCTGCTGTAATCAAATCGCGACCGAGGACGAGGCGTTCAAAGCCATGCAGCTTGGCACGGTTGATGGTTTTTTTATCACCGCTAACAACGTGTCCCCACATTGGCCTTTGATGGATGTGACTGTCCTGCCCTACATCTTCCAGAACACCGAACATCTTGATCGCGTTTTGAACGGCGAGGTTGGCGCGTTCATGAAAGATAAACTGCAACAAGACACAAGCGTGCATCTCTTGGCATTCGGCCCAGCGCTCTATCGCGATTTTTACAATTCCGTGCGGCCCGTGAATACAATGGCCGATATGAAAGGGTTGAAAATTCGGGTTCCCAAAAACGAGGTCATGATTGCAACATTTGAGGCCTTTGGCGCAAACCCTGTTCCCCTAGCTTGGTCAGAAACACCAACAGCCTTGCAAACAGGGACAGTTGACGGAGGCGACAACGGAACGTCATTCATTCGCGATATGAAGTTCTATGAATTTGAACCTCATCTGGTCATTTTGGAACACTTCGTCGCCTTCGCACCGCTATTTGCCTCTGATCATTTCATGAAACGGTTGTCTGATGAGCATCGCGACATCATCCACCGCGCTGCGGCCGCCGCAAGCGATGAATTGTCTGCCGAAGTTGCGACAGAAACCCAAGAAATCCGCAATTGGTTGGCAACCGAAGGTGGCATGGCCATGACCGTTCCAGACAAAGCTGATTTTGTCGCCGCGGCAAAAGGTGTACAAGACGAGTTTGCGAAAACGCGTGGTGCAGATTTTGTGGACTTGGTCAAACTGATCCAAGCTGCGGCTGAGTAAGACTTTGAATTCGACCAAAGGCTTTGATGCCTTTGGTCGAATTTCATGAGATAGGGGATCGTCTATGGCAGGCCTACGTTGGATCATGCGCAACCTAGAAGAGCTGATTTGCTGTTCTGCATTGGTCATCATCGCAATCAGCGTATTTTCACAAGTCATTGCACGCTATATTTTTCAAATTGCCCTGCATTGGACCGAAGAAGTGGCCGCAATGTCGATGGTCTGGGCCGTTTACATGGGCGCGTCTTTATGCGTGCGAGAGAGGTTCCACATCCGCATCTTGGTTGCAGTCCACGCTTTTCCAACGCGGATTGGACGTTTTGTCATCTTTGGCGCTGATGCGATCTGGGCGATCTTTTGCGTCTTTATGCTCCGGATCAGCTGGGATTACCTTGTGGTCATGGCCAAGTTCCCCTCCATAAGTCCCAGCTTAGGGATCAACCAATTCTATCCTCAAACGATACTGTTTATCGGATATGCTCTTATGCTCATCCGCCTTGGGCAAACCTATTGGGCATGGATGCAAGAGGGTGCAAATGGCTTGCCGGGCCTGTTGGATGAAGACGGTATGACCGGCACACAAGAGGACATCGTATGAGCCCCCTATTACTCTTGGCGATTGCCTTTGTCGTTCTAACGCTTATTGGTGTGCCTCTCTTTGTCTCGGTCGGCATGACAACTCTGCTAGCGCTGTTTTTGATCGATATCCCATATACCCTTATGGCGCAGACCGGGTATTCAAGCCTGACACCCTTTCCCCTGTTGACCATACCTCTTTTTGTCTTGGCCGGACGCCTCATGGAGGTCGGAGGCATGGCCACGCGCATGATATCGATTGCCACAAATCTTGTGGGGGCCTATCGCGGGTCAATGGGTTTAGTGACGGTATTTGCCTGTATGTTGTTCGCGGCGCTCTCTGGATCTGGTCCTGCAACAACTGCCGCGATTGGATCGGTCACCGTTCCCGCAATGAAGCGGGACGGATATGACGTCCCCTTTGCTGCAGCCATCACTGCAAGTGCTGGCGCATTGGGAAGCTTGATCCCCCCCTCTAACCTGATGATCATTTATGGTTTGGTGTCGGAGACCTCTATCCCCAGACTATTCTTGGCCGGCCTCTTACCAGGTCTCATGGTCACAATCCTGTTGATGATCACCACCTATATCATCGCGCGTCGCCGCAATTACGGAGGAGACGGCCCCGCGTTTTCTTGGCAGCCCTTTCTCAAAGCAATGTGGGACGGAAAGTGGTCTCTTGGCGCACCGGTTTTGATCTTGGGCGGTATTTACGGTGGCGCGTTTACCCCCACCGAAGCCGCAGGGGTCGCAGTATTTTACTCTCTATTCGTAGGGTTGTTCATCTATCGGGAACTGACGCTAAAAAAGCTTGTTGACGCGCTTCGGTTTACAGCCCTTTTGACAGGGATCTTAATTCTTATCACGCCGACGCTTGCCTTTGGCCAACTAACCGCATTCTACGACATCCCCGCAGCGGTAGAGGCAGGAATTACCTCGATCACAACCAATCCATTCCTTGTTTTGATGCTGATTGGGATATTCTATATCTTTATCGGCACGTTCATGGAATCCTTGGCCCAGATCGTTCTCTTTACGGCGGTCTTTCTGCCACTTGTAACCTCGCTTGGGATTGATCCAGTCCTCTTTGGTGTCTTTACGGTCATCACCTGTGAAATAGGGTTCCTAACCCCGCCCCTTGGCGCCAATTTGACCGTGGCGGCCCGAATTTCTGGCATCTCGATTGAACGTATTTCCGTTGCGGTCCTGCCCTTTATTCTGGCCTATATCATCGGGATGGTGATCCTCATTCTAATCCCTGACCTCACTCTTGTGTTGCCCAATTGGGCCTATGGTATAGCAAAATAGGAAACCAACATGTTTGACACGCTCTTACAAGGTGGCACAGTTCATGACGGAACCGGACGCGTGTATGAGGGATGGGATGTCGGAATAAAAGACGGTCGCATTGCCGAAATTGGGCCCAACCTGAACACCGAAGATGTTCAAGAGGTCATACCGGTCCAAGGGTTGATCGTCGCACCGGGTTTTGTTGATATGCACACCCATTCGGATTTCACCCTAATCGCCGACGGGCGCGCAGAAAGCCAAGTGCACCAAGGCGTCACAACCGAAGTCATTGGCCAATGCGGCATAAGTTGTGCGCCCGTGCTGTCACATGATGCGATTAAACAAGTCTCCCCATGGTACACAGCAGATGCCAAATACAAGGGCTGGCTTGGGTTTGCAGAATACCTTGATGCATTGGATGAAACGGCCTTGGGTGTGAATGTCATGGCCTTTGTGGGACACGGGACCATTCACCGCGCCGTCATGGGAGACGAATTGCACCCCGGCACAGCCGAGGATGTCAAAGAAATGGCACAGCTTGTAGAACGGTGCATTGAAGAAGGGGCCGGTGGGTTTTCCTCTGGTTTAGAGTATTTTCCAGGCATATTGTCGGCACCCGAACACCTTGTGCCAATGTGCGAAGTGGCCGCAAAACACAACCGACTGTACGCGACACACGTACGTAATAGGGACACGGAATATGATCTTGGCTTTGCCGAGGCCATCGAAACCGCCCAGAAATCTGGAAGCAAACTTCAAATCAGTCATATCCAACCAAAATTTGGCGCACCAGAGCATGCTATGAACCATACGCTTGAGATGATCGAACTGGCACGCAGACACGATGTCGACATCGCTTTTGATGTTATCCCTCACGATTGGAACCATACTCTGATGGCTGCGATTTTGCCAAAATGGGCGCAGGCCGGAGGCATAGACGCCGTTATGAAACGCCTCGCCGATCCTGAGATGCGCGAAAAGATCAAAGCCAACCCAAAGCCTATGTGGCTAATTGTCAAAGCAAAGAAATGGGAAGACATTGTCTTGCTTAATGCGACGATCAACAAAGACATCGTCGGTGCAGACTTTGCCGAGATTGGGCGCATGCGGGGGTGTGATCCCTACGACGCCGTATTGGATATCCTTCTTGAGGAAGGTGACAACATGATGGCCTGTATGTGGTCTTCAAAAAGCTTTAAAGACGCGGATGTTGAACTGTGTCTGCAACAACCCGAATGCGCGGTTATCTCTGATACGGTCGCGATTGCGAATGAAGGTATTCTAAAAGATCACGTCGGCTCTTTGTCTGGATACGGATGGGCGGCCCGCTTTCTACAGTATTATGTGCGGGACAAGAAAACCCTGTCTCTTGCCGAGGGTCTGCGAAAAATCACGTCGTTGCCGGCCACACGGCTGGGGCTTATTGACCGAGGCTTTATAAAACAGGGGTATTTTGCCGACATTTGCGTCTTTGATGCCGCCAGTATTACCAGCAATGTGACAGTAAAAAACCCACGTCGCTATGCAAGTGGTATTGCCCATGTCTTGGTGAACGGGGAACTATCCATGCGAAATGGTAAGCGAACAAATACAAATGCCGGTCGGGTGTTACGCGACTTCAAAGCTGCGTGACAGTTTATGCCACCAAAGAACACAGCCAGTCTTTAAAATCTACGGCAGTGCGGTTTTCGCTCTTATGCGCCACGAAATATCCTTCAGTGGCGGGAATGGACATCGGGTGCACCTGTCGCAATTTGCCTTGTGCCAATAACGGTCGCGCGATTAGCGAGCTAACCAATGCTATTCCAGCACCTTGCTGCGCCAAAGTCACCGCCATCCCATAGGAATCGACGAACAGGCTTGGCTCAAGGGTTTGGCTATGCCCCTGTGCTGCGTTCCAATGTCTCCACCCCTCTGATGTGCCAACCGCCTCGATCAAAGGTGCCTGGTCAATTGGCAATTCTAATCCGGGCGCACCCACTGCGATTAAACCATCCGGCTCAAGTCGCATGGCACCTTGCCCAACTTGTGCTTTGGACCCAAATCGCACTTCAACATCTGCAACAGAAGATTTAAAATCATCCGCCCATATCGTGCTGAGAAGACGTATTTTTAGGCGGGGATGTTGTTCGGAAAATTGATGAATATGAGGGGCGAGAATCCATTGCGCGACACTGACCGAGGTCGCCACCGTCAAGACATCGTGACTGGGGCCCAAATCGAACATCTCTGCGGCTGTGCGCAAATTCTCGATCGAAGTGGACACCTTTGGCACCAATTTGCGCCCCGCATCCGTAAGCGTTAAGCCGCGCGGGTTGCGCAGGAATAATTGCACGCCCAACCGCATTTCAAGCGATTGGATTTGCTGACTGACCGCTGATTGCGTTAATCCCAATTCTTCGGCAGCTGCGGTGAATTTCAGGTGCCGTGCTGCAGCTTCAAACACCCGAAACCAATTCAAAGGAGGCAGACCTCGTGCCATAACTTAACCTTGTTATTAGTTTAACTAATACCAATGCCTTTGAATTCTTAATTTGTCAATTTTTGGACCATGCGACAGTACTTTTGGGAAAAGAGAGGTAGTGTATGGAACCGCAAATTCGCAAAATCGTAACATTCGATGAAGAAACACTCATCGAAGGATTTAAACCCGCCGCAACGCCGTGGCGTATGTTTGCGGTGGCCGCAGTTGTTAAAAACCCGTGGGCCGGACGATTTGTCGAAGATCTGAAACCAGAAATCCAAGCTTTTGGACCAATACTGGGCGAGATGCTGACACAACGCATGATCGCCCTTGCCGGCTCGGGTGACGCAATAGAGGCCTATGGCAAAGCGGCTGTGGTGGGTCTGAACGGTGAAATTGAACATGCCTCTGGCCTTATCCATACCTTACGGTTTGGGAATTTTTACCGCGAAGCCGTGGGCGCGAAATCTTATCTCGCGTTTTCAAATACACGCGGCCCTGCCAACGCGCCAATTCTTGTCCCATTGATGGATAAAAATGATGCTGGGCGACGCTCGCATTATTTGACGGTGCAATTCTCGATCCCCGATGCGCCCCGTGATGACGAAATTGTTGTGGTGTTAGGTGGCGCGACGGGGGGTCGTCCTCATCACCGGATCGGAGATCGCTATCAAGATTTAAAGGACTTGGGCCATGACGTGGACAACCCTGCCGCGGTCTAAACCCGCCAATATGGCCTATGTCCAGCGCGGTGTCGGACCACATGTGTTGCTGATCCATGGCGTGGGTTTGCGCGCAGAAGCTTGGGCTGCACAGATTGCCAGTTTATCGTCGTCCTATCAGGTTACAGCCTGCGATTTACCCGGTCATGGCCAAAGCGAAGCCCTTGAAATAGAGCGGCCCAATCTGTCGGATTATACAGATGCGGTTGCACAGTTAATCACAGAGCCAACGGTTGTCATTGGCCACTCGATGGGGGCCATGATCGCATTTGAATGTGCATCTCACAGGAATGTTATTGGTGTGGCGGCCTTGAACGCTATTTTTGAGCGCACACCACAGGCCCATGAGGCGGTGCGCAATCGTGCAGAGACCTTATCAGACACACAGTCTTCTGACCCGACCGGAACCCTACAAAGGTGGTTCAGCGATTTGACCACGCCAGAGGCACAGGCCTGTGAAGATTGGCTAGGTCAGGTCTCTCCAAGGGCGTATAAAAAGGCCTATACTGTCTTTGCGGCCGAGAATGGCCCATCGCGCGACGGTTTGCGCCAAATGACACATCCTGCTTTGTTTATCACAGGGGCAGACGAGCCTAATTCAACCCCAGACATGAGCCGCACAATGGCAAATCTATGCCCAAACGGGCAGGCCATAATCCTAGAAGGTGCGGCACATATGATGCCCATGACCCATGCTCAACAGGTGAATGATCACCTTATCGAATTCATCCAAACCGCGCATCGCCGCTAACCAAAGGTGTCACAATGGAATTTTCACTTTTCGCGCATATGGAACGCATTGATACGTCCCAAGATCATCAAGAGCTGTATGCCAATTTCATTGATATTTGCAAAATGGCAGATGAGGGCGGTATGCGTGCCATTTGGACAGGCGAACACCACGGGATGGAGTTTACCATCGCCCCGAACCCGTTTTTATCTTTGGTCGATCTGGCGCATCATACCAAAAACGTGCGCCTTGGCACAGGGACGGTTATCGCCCCATTTTGGCACCCTATTGCATTGGCAGGTGAGGCAGCCGCAACAGATTTGATGACACACGGACGGCTTGAGATCGGGATTGCACGAGGTGCGTATAATTATGAATATGAACGCATTCGCCCCGGTATGGACGCATGGGAAGCGGGACAGCGCATGCGGGAAACAGCTCCCACTTTGCGCAAACTGTGGAAAGGGGATTATGCCCATGAAGGCGCGTTTTTTAACTTTCCTGCGACCACCACCACCCCCAAACCCGTCCAAACAGATGGCCCCCCGATTTGGATCGCGGCCCGCGACCCCAATAGCCATGAATTTGCTGTAGAGCAGGATTTCAACGTCCAAGTGACCCCGCTTTGGCAAGGCATCGAAGAGATCACTTCATTAATGGAGCGGTTCCAAGCGGCGAAGGCAAAACATCCGAATAAATCACCAAAGATAATGCTATTGCATCACACATATGTTGGCCGTGACCAAGATGACGTGTCCCAAGCGATACATGAACTTAGTCGGTTTTATTGCTATTTCGGGGCATGGTTTCAGAACAAGCGTCCCGTAGAACAGGGATTGATCGAGGCGTTAAGCGATCAAGAGATCCGCGATAACAAACTCATGTCACCAGAGAACTTGGCCCGCGATTTGACCGTTGGTACGGCTCAAGAGGTCATTGACCGGATTAAGCGGTATGAAGATCTAGGCTATGATGAATTTTCGTTTTGGATTGACAGCGGCATGTCCCATCAGCGTAAAAAAGACAGCCTAGAACGGTTTATCAACGACGTCATGCCGGCGTTCACATAGAGGTCCCCATGACACATCCCCATTTTCAACTGTATATCGACGGCACGTTTTGTGAAGGCGCGGACAATGCTACAGAACACAGCATCAACCCAGCCACTGGTCAGCCTTGGGCAAGCTTTGCCTGCACCTCGCCCTATGATGTCGATCGCGCTGTTGCAGCAGCACGGCGTGCATTGGACGATCCAGAGTGGCGCGATCTGACACAAACAGCACGCGGCAAGCTTCTGGCGCGATTGGCGGACCTTATCGAAGACCACGCCCAAGAACTGGGGCGTCTGGAAACAATCGATAGCGGCAAACTTTTGGCGGAAACCGCAACGCAAACAAAGTATGTGGCGGACTACTATCGATACTACGCAGGGCTAGCAGATAAGATAGAAGGCGCCGTCTTGCCCATAGACAAACCCGATATGCATGTCTTTACCACGCGCATGCCAATCGGTGTTGTTGCCGCCGTTGTACCGTGGACTGCGCAGATGTTCTTGACGGCCACAAAGCTAGGACCGGCTTTGGCCGCAGGGTGTACAATTGTTCTAAAAGCCTCTGAAATCGCCCCGATCCCAATGCTTGAGTTTGCAAAACTCATTGACCAAGCGGGATTTCCTGCGGGGGTCGTCTCGGTCGTCACAGGGGATGCAGAGAACTGTGCAATTCCGCTAACGCGTCATAAGGATGTGGATCGTATTGCATTCACCGGCGGGCCAGAGACCGCAAAACATGTGATCCGAAATTCAGCAGAAAATTTTGCGGTCACGACTTTGGAACTGGGTGGAAAATCTCCGATACTTGTCTTTGACGATGCCGATCTGGAAAGCGCTGCAAACGGGCTTATTGCCGCCAATTTCGGTGCGTCTGGTCAATCCTGTGTCGCTGGCTCACGTGGTCTTATTCATCGCCCGATTTTAGAAGACCTCATTCAACGCATCACCGAAAAAGCACGCACAATTCTTGTGGGCGACCCTTTGGCCTCTGATACTCATGTTGGCCCTCTTTGTACCACCGCCCAAATAGATCGGATCCAACAGACCTTGACCACCGCAACCGCGCAAGGGGCTAAAATACATTTTGGAGGCACCCCACTTGAGACGGCGGGGAATTACATGCCGCCTACCCTTGTCGAATGCGTATCCCCTCAAACCGAAACACTTAAGGTGGAGATGTTCGGGCCTGTCATGTCCCTGTTACCGTTCGACACCGAAGACGAAGCCATCGCATTGGCAAATTCAACAGAGTTTGGTCTGGGTTCGGGCGTATTCACGCAAAACATCGCCCGCGCTCATCGTGTCTCTGGGCGCATTCGGTCTGGGATATGCTGGGTCAACACCTATCGCGCCATATCGCCCATTGCGCCATTCGGTGGCTTTAACCAATCTGGATACGGTCGAGAAGCGGGCCAAGAAGCAATCTTGGATTACACGCGGACAAAAACCACATGGATCAACATATCGGATGCGCCCATGTCAAACCCGTTTGTGATGAGGTAAAGCAACGCCTCTTCCTGTCCCGGCGACTTTCAGTAAAATTCAATAAGTCTTGCATGAGGCTCCCTGCAAACTTGGACTATCAGAGCGCGACATTTTGGCATAAGTGTAGAGCAAACATTGGATTGCAGCACGACCCTCGACAGGTTGGGGCCTTATAGGAGCCAAATAAAGTGACAGATCAAAACGGAAAACGGGACTTAGAACGCCAAGCCGCGCTTGATTACCATCAATTTCCTAAACCTGGAAAATTGGAAATTCGGCCCACAAAACCTATGGCAACCGGTCGCGATCTGTCGCGCGCTTATTCCCCCGGGGTGGCCGAGGCCTGTACCGAAATCGCAAATGATCCGCAAACTGCCACACTTTATACTGCGAAACGTAACCTTGTTGCTGTGATTACAAACGGCACTGCTGTGCTTGGGCTGGGCAACATCGGCGCACAAGCGTCAAAGCCTGTCATGGAAGGCAAGGCCGTTTTGTTCAAGAAATTTGCCGGCATTGATTGCTTTGACATTGAGGTGAATGAATCTGATCCAGAAGCCCTTGCCGATATCGTATGCAAACTTGAACCCACATTCGGGGCTGTAAACCTTGAGGATATCAAAGCACCTGATTGCTTTATTGTTGAACGCAAGTGCCGCGAGAAAATGGGCATTCCTGTGTTTCACGACGACCAACACGGGACAGCGATCGTTGTGGCGGCAGCCGCGCAAAACGCCCTACGCCTTGCGGGAAAATCTGCACAAGACATTCGGATTGTCGGTCTTGGTGCAGGCGCGGCAGGTGTTGCGTGTTTGACTATGCTTCACAAGATGGGTGTCCCGCTAGAGAATATCACTGTATTCGATCGTGATGGTGTCTTGCATGAGGGTCGAACAGACCTCGCGCCGGAACAAATGTTATTTGCCACCGCACCACAAGAGCGCACCTTGGAGCAGGCTCTGACCGGAGCAGATATGTTCCTCGGCCTCTCTGGCCCTGGACTGTTAAAACCCGAACAAGTTGCAAAAATGGCCGACAATCCTATCATCTTTGCGCTTGCGAACCCAACTCCCGAGATCATGCCTGACCTCGCGCGTGAGGCCTCCCCCGGGGCGATGATTGCGACGGGCCGGTCTGATTTTCCAAACCAAGTAAACAATGTCTTGTGTTTTCCCTTCATCTTCCGTGGCGCATTGGACGCGGAGGCAAGCGATATAAATGACGCGATGAAATTGGCTTGTGTTGATGCGATTGCCTCTTTGGCGCGTCAAACCACCTCGGCCGAAGTGGGAGCCGCGTACAAAGGCGAAAAGCTGACCTTTGGTCCAAATTACCTCATCCCAAAACCATTCGACCCCCGTCTTTTGCCGACGATTGCCACCGCCGTGGCAAAAGCCGCGATGGACTCGGGCGTTGCAAAACGTGAGGTAGATCTTGCCGCCTATCGCCAGCTTTTGGAAGGCGAAGTGTTTAAGTCATCCATGATCATGCGCCGCGTTTTCGAGGCCTCGCGTCAGTCACAGCGGAAAATCGTTTTCGCAGAAGGCGAAGATGACCGTGTGCTAAGGGCCGCACAGGCGATGATCGAGGATGGCGTAGATCGCCCTGTTCTTGTCGGACGTCCGAACGTAATCGATCAACGTTTGGAACGTGCAGGGCTAGGCATTCGGGCCCATACCGATTTTGACGTCGTAAACCCAGAAAGCGACGAACGGTATCGTGAATATTGGACTACCTATCATTCAGTGATGAAACGCAACGGTGTGACGCCGGATTTGGCCAAAGCTGTGATGCGCACCAACACAACCGCCATTGCAGCCACCATGGTGCACCTCGGTGACGCTGATAGCATGATCTGTGGGACCTTTGGTCAGTATTTGTGGCACCTGAATTATGTAAGCCAGATGTTAAAGACAGACAAACACTCACCAGACGGTGCCTTGTCGTTGATCATTCTCGAAGATGGGCCATTGTTTGTCACGGATACCCATATCAACATCGAACAAACCCCTGAGACATTGGCAAAGGTCGTGATCGGTGCGGCACGCCATGTGCGCCGATTTGGCCTAGAGCCGCGCATTGGCCTGTGTTCAAGTTCACAGTTCGGCAATTTGGATTGCCATTCCGGGCGCACCATACGTGGTGCTATGGATATCCTCGACCAAGCAAATCTTGATTTCGAATACGAAGGCGAAATGCAAACTGATGCGGCATTGGATCCAGAACTGAGGGCACGTTTGATGCCAGATAACCGTTTGACCGGTCGTGCCAATGTATTGGTCTATGCCAACCTCGATGCCGCTGGCGCTGCGCGCAATCTTTTGAAAAGTGCAGCTGGCGGATTAGAGGTGGGTCCAATTTTGATGGGAATGGGAAACAAAGCCCATATTGTGACCCCAGGCGTAACCCCAAGAGGCCTATTAAACATCGCAGCGTTGGCTGGCTCTGACGTGTCAAGCTATGGCTAATCCCTCTGGCGCGACGCACGAAAACGCGCGTCGCGCCACTAACACCCGCGCCTGATTATTCTGATTTTTTTGATAGTGCTTGGGGATTGACCCAATAGAACACAAAATCGCCTTGCCTTAGGCTAGGGTAAAGAAAAGAATCAAACGAGGGACGTTATGTACGATTTGGCGATAATGTGGGACTGGATCGCATTCTCTGTGCGGTGGCTTCATGTGATTACCGCGATGGCATGGATCGGCGCGTCTTTTTATTTTATTGCGTTAGACTTGATGCTCAAGCCTAATGATGCCCTGCCTGATGGTGCCTACGGCGAAGAATGGGAAGTTCACGGCGGTGGGTTTTACCATACGGTCAAATATCTCGTGGCACCTGCGCGCATGCCAGAGCACCTAACCTGGCACAAATGGCAAAGCTACACCACGTGGCTGTCTGGGGCGGCCCTATTGATGATTGTCTATTGGGTCGGCGGAGAGCTGTATTTGTTGGATCCAACCAAAGCAAACCTAAACCTTTGGCAAGGTATTTTGATATCAGGCGGATCCCTCACAATTGGCTGGTTGGTCTATGACCAGATGTGTAAACGTGGATTGAAAAATCACCCCACGCTGCTGATGCTGTTGTTGTTTGTGATGCTGGTTGTCATGTCTTGGGGCTATAACCAAGTCTTTACCGGCCGCGCGGCCTTGCTTCACCTAGGTGCATTTACCGCGACAATCATGACGGCAAATGTCTTTTTCATCATCATGCCCAATCAACGTATTGTCGTGGCTGATCTAAAGGCAGGACGCACACCAGACGCGAAATACGGCCAAATTGCAAAGCTGCGCTCGACGCATAACAACTATTTGACCTTGCCAGTCGT
>JALRHZ010000038.1 GCA_023259435.1 Paracoccaceae bacterium
GAGCAATCGCAAGGGCATCATCCTGGCCGGCGGCAGCGGCACCCGGCTTTATCCGATCACCATGGGGGTCTCCAAGCAACTGCTGCCGATTTACGACAAGCCGATGATCTATTACCCACTCACGGTGTTGATGCTGGCGGGCATCCGCGAAATTATGATCATCACAACCCCCCAAGATCAGGACCAATTCAAACGCCTGTTGGGCGATGGCAGCCAGTGGGGTATTCATCTGGAATACAAAATACAACCCAGCCCCGATGGATTGGCACAGGCCTTTATCTTGGCCGAGGATTTCTTGGATGGCGCACCATCGGCCATGGTGTTGGGGGATAACATATTCTTTGGCCACGGCCTGCCACAGGTTTTGGCGGCAGCGGATGCACAAGATATGGGCGCGACTGTGTTTGGCTATCACGTTTCCGATCCTGAACGCTATGGCGTGGTAGATTTTGACGCTGATGGCAGGGTGAAAACCATCATCGAAAAGCCAGCCGTACCGCCCTCAAACTATGCGGTCACGGGTCTGTATTTTGTCGATGGATCCGCGCCCGAACGCGCAAAACGGGTCACCCCATCGGCACGTGGCGAATTAGAAATCACATCCTTGTTGGAAAGCTATCTAACCGATGGCACATTGCGCGTCGAAAAAATGGGCCGCGGCTATGCTTGGCTGGACACGGGGACCCATGCATCCCTCCTAGACGCAAGCAACTTTGTCCGCACCCTGACAGAACGCCAAGGTCTGCAAGTCGGATCGCCGGATGAAGTGGCATACGAGCTCAAATGGATCACAAAGGACCAACTCCTCGAACGCGCAAGCGTATTTGAGAAAAATAAATACGGGCAGTATTTAGAAAAACTATAGCGCCCACAGGCCGAAACCTATGGGACATCAGTTAGGTAACCGTGACTTTCACGTCATCAGATAGGGAATTTGCCACAAAGCAATAGCGATGCGCACGATGCTGCATCTCGGTGAGCTCTGTGTCAGAGACCGAAAATCCCGTGTCGAACCGAACAACAGGGTTCAAGTCTATCTGTGTGATGGACATCTGCCCTTTTGGATTTTTACCCAAATGCGCTTCTGCATAATCGTGATAGCTTGCCACAGGCCAGCCGGCCTTGGCGCATAATGCCAAAAAGGTCATCATATGACAGCTTGAAAGCGCCGCAGCCAAAGCCTGTTCTGGGTTGGTGTTGCCCTGCGCCCCACCCCAATCAGGCGCTGCATCCACATATAATTCGTTAGACGAATTATATGTTACAAGGTGCTCGGCCGAATAAGAACCGGGTTTAAACTCCGGTTCTTGGCGGCTCCAATGCAATTCAATTGCCAGATCGGACATCGTAAATTCCTTTCAAGCCGAAACGTTAAGATGCCGCTGCAATTTGTTTTTTAGGATCATAGAATGGAAACTGTGTAAGTGTTCCTGTGATCGTATCCAAATGCGCCTGAACCTCGACGTCCGATCCAAAGATGGCATGTTCAGCCGCGACCATCGCCAAAGCGATGTTTTGCTTGAGGCGCGGAGAGTAGACAGCCGAAGTAACCTTGCCGATCACATCGTCGCCCTTTTTGATATCCCAAAAACGGGTGTTCGGACCAGAGAGCGGCTCACCTGATAGGATTAGGCCAACTTGTTTGCGCTTTGGGCCTTCTTCCTTGATCTTTTTCAAGGCTGCTTTGCCGATGAAATCTGCATCCATGTCTAGGTCAACAAGACGGTCAAAGCCAAGCTCGAACGGGTTGGTGTGGATATCCGCATCCGCATGATAAGACAGCATGCCACCCTCGATCCGACGGATCGAAGATGTGTGACCAGGTTTTAGGCCAAACTCAAGGCCCGTCGCCATAATCCGCTCCCACAATGCATCGCCTTTTGATCCGTCGCGAAGATAGATTTCATATCCCAACTCGCTTGACCAACCCGTCCGAGAAACGACAACTGGGATGCCGTCAAGGTCTAGTTCACGCAGCCAATAGTATTTCAAATCGCGGATTTCGTCGCCAAAAAGCGCGGCCATGATCTCTCCTGATTTGGGGCCCTGAAGCTGTAGCGGGGAGACATCTGGTTCGCCGATTTGAACGTCCAGACCGGAATTAATCGCAACACCTTGAGCCCACAACAAGATGTCGCTGTCTGCCAAGGAAATCCAAAAATGGTTTTCAGCCAAGCGCAGCAAGATTGGGTCGTTCAAGATCCCACCATCTGCATTTGTAATGAGAATGTATTTACACTGGCCAACCGCCATTTTTGACAGGTTCCGAGGCGTTAGCATCTGTACAAACTTTGCGGCGTCTGGACCTGTGATCTCAACTTGGCGCTCAACAGCAACGTCACATAGGATCGCCTCGTTTACGAGGTTCCAAAAGTTCTGCTCTGGATCACCGAAATCGCGTGGGATATACATATGATTATAAACAGAAAATCCCTTTGCACCCCAACGAACAGTTGCATCGAAATACGGTGATTTTCGGATTTGCGTTCCAAAACCAAAGTCTTCTAGGTTTGCCATTTTTTCGTCCCTTTTTCCCAAGCCGCTAAGCGCGCTTTTTCTAAATCATTGGACAGGATGTAAGGCGAATTTGGGAAAAAAATAGTCCGAAAATACACCTGATCTCAGACCAAAAGGACCAAAAAATTTATGACCGTTAGGCCAAATGTACTTAAACCCTAAAACTGATCGTAAGTCGCCAAATGAATGACATCAGGGCGCTGTGATTTCACACGGCGCGTTACGATATAGGTCATGTACTTTTCTATACCGATCTCAAGTGCAAGCAGACTGTCCATCATGTTTTGAAAGGCCTCTAAGTTGGGCGACACCACCTTCATGACATAATCCATACCACCCCCAGTCGAAACGCATTCTGTGATTTCGGGGCGTTTATTGATTTCTGCTTCGAAACGGTCAAAGTCAATTTTACGATGTTGGGTCAAAGCAACTGTCACAATTACTTCTGCAAAGTTACAAATTTTGTTCAGAGCAAGATTCGCATGGAACCCCTTGATATATCCCCCTGCCTTTAACCGCTCAAGACGGGCCCAACAGGGGGTCGGCGACAAATTCACAAGCTCTGCAAGCCTAGATTTGCTCACGCGGCCGTGCTCTTGGATGGCGCTTAAAATCCGTAGATCTGTTCGGTCCAATCCTGTTTTCTTCATCCATGTAACCTAAGCAGTTTTGTTCATAGGGATATGCTCCCACGTAAGAACATAGTACAAAGGTTGTTCCTGTCATTTACGAGATTGTCAATCTATTCCGCCAAATGGCAGGCAACACGGGTATCGCCAATTTTACGCATCTCGGGACGCGACTTGCTACAGTCTGCGGTCGCCATTGGACAGCGCGGGTGAAATGCGCAACCAGATGGAGGGTTGATCGCGTCTGGAATTTCCCCCTTTGGCGGTTCAACCTCGCGGCCAAAGCCGTCAATCCGTGGGGCTGCATCAAACAACATTTGCGTATAGGGATGTTTGGGTGAGCTGAACAACACATCACGGGGCGCTTCTTCGACCAATCGGCCTAAATACAGAACGCCAATCTTATCCGCCATGTGTTGGACAACAGTCAAATCATGGCTGATGAACAAGTAGGTCAAACCAAGGTCCTCTTGGAGGTCGGACATCAGGTTAAGAACCTGACTTTGCACCGATACATCCAATGCCGAGGTAGGCTCGTCACAGACTATGATCTTTGGCTCGGACGCAAGTGAACGCGCGATACAAATACGTTGCCGCTGTCCGCCAGAAAACTCGTGCGGGTATTTATCCGCATCAGCGGCCGACAATCCAACCTGCTCTAACAGACGTTCAGACAGGCCTTTTGTATCCCCCCCTCGTGCGGCAACCGGTTCGGCAATGATATCACGCACTTTCCATCTCGGGTTCAAAGAGGCAAACGGGTCTTGGAAAATCATCTGAATATTTGATCGAACCGCATCAACCTTTTCTGCATCTTGCTCAGAGCTTAGATCAATACCATCCACTTCGACCGCACCACTTGAGGCGTTCAAAAGACCAACGACCATTTTTCCAATGGTGGATTTTCCTGACCCGCTTTCGCCAACCAAAGCATAGACGCTATTGCGTTGAATTTCGAAATCAACTTCTGACACAGCGGTAAGATAAGACTTTGGCAGACGTTCAATAACGCGGTTCAGCCAAGGCTTTGAAACATCAAACACACGTGTCAGGTTTTTTACTTTAATTATCGCGTTCATGCGTCCACCTCTTGTTCAGAGTTTGCGGATAATGGGAACCAACAGGCGGCACGGCCATCGCCATCCTGGATATGAGGTGTTGGATTTGCGCGGCATTTGTCTTGCGCAAACTCACATCTCGGTGAAAACGCACATCCTTGGGGGAGGTTGCCCAAACGTGGCATAGATCCTGGAATTTGTCGCAGACGTTTTTGTCCTTGGCTTGCCAAAGGTGTCGATGCCATAAGCCCCGATGTATAAGGATGCCGTGCAGTTGTTAGAACATCGCGCACGGGGCCAAGCTCGGCCAAGCGACCGGCATACATCACGGCGACACGATCCGCCGCTTCGGCGATCACACCCATGTCGTGCGTGACCAGCATCACCGCCACACCGCGTTCCCGACACAGCCGTTTCAACAGGGCAATGATTTGCGCTTGAACAGAGACATCTAACGCAGTTGTCGGCTCATCCGCAATAATCAGATCAGGTTCTGCACAGAGCGCCAAAGCAATCACAACACGCTGTCGCATTCCGCCGGAAAACTCATGTGGATAGCTATTGATCCGCGCCCGCGCGGCGGGAATACCCACTTCTTCAAGCGCGGCAACAGCACGATCCTGCGCTTCTGCGTTTGAGACGTTTAAATGCTCTTGGATGGTCTCGGTCAATTGTTCGCCAACCGTAAGAAGCGGGTTCAATGAGGTCAGCGGATCTTGGAAAATCATCCCCATAGTCTTGCCCCGAAGACGGCGAAGTTCATCTGGGCGTTTATTATGGATCGGCTCACCGGACAATAGAATCTCACCCGATGTGATCCGCGCAGGGCGATCCAATAGACCAATAACGGCATTCCCTGTCATCGACTTACCCGCGCCGGATTCTCCGACGACGCCAAGGATTTCGCCCGCATGAATATCATAGCTCACTTGGTCAACAGGACGCAAAATTCCGTGCCGCGTTGGGATTTCAACAACAAGATTACGAACAGAAAGAATTGGGTGTTGCATCAGCGTAACCTCGGGTTCAACGCATCACGCAGCCAGTCGCCCAATAGATTGATGGACAAGGCAAGCGCCAAGAGAGTTGCAGCAGGAAAGAATAGGATCCACCATTCGCCAGAGAACATGAATTCCTGACCAATGCGAATAAGGGTTCCAAGGCTCGGTTTGGTTGGCGGCGCACCAACGCCTAGGAAACTAAGCGTCGCTTCGGCGATAATGGCGAGGGCCAAGCTGATCGTCGCAATCACCAAAACAGGGTTCAAGACGTTTGGAAGAATGTGCCTTAGCATGATTGAAAACTGCGACCGTCCGATCAATCGCGCGGCCTGAACATATTCTTTGTTCTTTTCAACAAGGGTGGCCCCCCGAACAACGCGGGCGAATTGCACCCAATCACTTAGACCAATCGCCAAGATCAAGACCCAAATCGCCATCTGATCTCGGTATTCGGGCGGCGTAACGCCCTTTGCAATCCCAAAGATAAGCATTGCAACCAAGATTGATGGAAAGGTCAGCTGGATGTCAGCAATCCGCATGATGATGGTTTCGACCCATCCGCCAATATAACCCGCCATCAAGCCAAGCGTCACACCCAGCAACATTGCCAGAAAGACAGCGGCAAATCCGACGAATAGGGAAATTCGCATCCCATAGAGAATTGTGGACAAGACATCTCGGCCTTGGTCATCGGTTCCCAATACAAAAACATCGCCTGTAAACGCGTTTGGTTGGGATGGTGGCGTGAATCCATTCATCAGGTTCAATGTTGCAGGATCAAACGGGTTATAAGGCGCCAACAGCGGAGCCAAAATCGCGCCCAGTATCAAGATCGACACAACAAACGCAGAGACCATGGCAACAGGTGTTTGACGAAAGGACCATGCCAAATCGCTATTCCATGCACGGCTTAGGCGGCTTGTGTTTGGTGAGTTGGATGAGGTCGTCATATCAATGCCCTCCTGAGGAACGATCGACGCGCAGCCGTGGATCAATTGCAAAATATAGCATGTCAACGATCAAATTGATCCCGACAAACATAACGGAAATCATCATTAGATAGGCGGCCATAATCGGAATATCGACGAATTGAACCGCGTTAATAAACAACAACCCAACACCTGGCCATTGAAAGACCGTTTCAGTGATAATCGCAAAGGCAATGATGCTGCCCAGTTGCAAACCCGTAATGGTAATCACAGGCACCAATGTGTTTTTCAAAGCGTGGCGAAAGTTGATCGATTTCTCGCGCAGACCACGGGCCCGTGCAAATCGAATGTAATCCATTCGCAGAACCTCAAGCATCTCGGTTCGGACCAATCGCATAATCAACGTCATCTGGTATAGTCCAAGTGTAATTGCAGGGAGAACCATGGCCTTAAGCCCGCTTACGGTCAAAAATCCCGTGCTCCATCCTCCAATATCAACAACTTCACCGCGTCCAAAACTTGGGAGCCAACCCAGCTCAACCGAAAAGACATAGATCAGGATCACACCGATCAAAAAGGTCGGAAGCGAGACACCGATAAGGGATAAGGTCATAATCACATTGGCCGAAATTCCGCGCCGCCGGATTGCGGTGAAAATCCCAAGTGCAATGCCGCCGAATAGGGCCAGCAAACCAGATACAAATGCCAGTTCAAGTGTCGCCGGCAGTCGTTCTGAGATAATATCCGCGACCGGGCGACCTTGCCGGTAGCTTAGGCCAAAGTTGCCTTGCGCTGCTTGTTCAAGAAAGTGCCAGTATTGCACGATGAACGGTTTGTCCAAGCCAAGCTGTTCTCGCAGACGTTCAATGTCGGCTTGGGTCCGTTCTTGGCCCAACATATTGTCGACAGGATCGCCGACAAAATTGAACATCGCAAAAGCGACAAATCCGACAGCCAGCAGAACAATAATAGACTGGATAATACGGCGTATAATATAGGCCAGCATTTCATAGATCCTTGGGGTAGAGAGATAGCTTTTATGCTATAGGTGGATGCCCCGAGGCGGGGCATCCTGAGAGAGAACCTTAGTTCATTGTAAAGAATTTGAACTTTGGATCATCTTCTGGGCTTACGTCTGTGCCAACTTTTTCTGACATGCCCCAGTTCAACACTTGGTGGTGGATAGGGATGTAAAGCTGTTCGTCTTGAACAACGTTCCAGATAGACTGGATTGTCGCGTTCCGCTTGGCCAGATCTGTTTCGGACGCCAATGATACAATCTGTGCATCGACGTCTGTATTTGTGAATCCAGTTCCGTTCCAGCTTCCACGATCTGATCCACGGGTGTGTACCAAGAAGTTAAAGATGTATTCACTGTCATATGTTGGAACGCCCCAACCCAGCATGTAAAAGTCCGTTTGATCGTTTGTGATCAATGGGAAGTGCTGTGCCTTTGGTTTTGCGTCCAAGTTCACTTGGACCCCAATTTGCGCCAACATACCAACCGCAGCCTGACAAATCGCTTCGTCGTTGATGTACCGGTCATTTGGGCAATCCAATTGGATTGAGAAGCCATCTGCATATCCTGCTTCTGCCATCAACGCTTTGGCCGCAGCCACATCTGTTTTGGACGAAGCATCCATGTCAGCCGTCCAACCGTTTACGAAAGGCGGGGCAATCATGCCGGCCGGTTGGCTTTGACCACGCATAACAACCTGTTTGATTGCATCGCGGTTGATTGCCATAGACATCGCACGACGTACGCGCACATCCGCTAATGGGTTTTTGCCCTCAACGTTGTCGTTCTTTAGGTCCGCTGCACCCATGTTCATACCCAAAAAGATCACGCGATTTTGCGGAGCTGTTTTCACAGCAAGACCATCAGTGCTTGAAACACGGTTCAAGTCTTGAACGGGAACGTCTTGGATGAAATCAACTTCACCAGACAAAAGCGCCGCAACACGTGTTGCTGCGTTTTGAATTGGTGTATAGACGATATCGGTTACATCCATTGGGAAATCATTGCGACCCCAATAGTCTTCGTTGATTGTCAAAACAGTTTTGACATCCGGCTCACGACTTACCAAACGATAAGCGCCTGTGCCGTTTGTGTTTGTCGCTGCATAGGTGGTTTCGCCGCCTTCAACGTCTTGTACATCAACAGCATTGTTTGCCTCGGCCCAGCCTTTGTCCATCATAAAGAGGTTCGTTAGGTTTGATGGCAAAATTGGGTTCGGACCGTTTGTTTCAAACTCAACTTGATAGTCACCAACAGCACGGACTTCTTTGATCGAAGACAAAAGCTCTTTCATGTTTGAGTTTTCAGACATCGCGCGGTTGATAGAGAATACCACATCCTCGGATGTGAAATCTGCTCCGTCATGATACTTCACACCTTGACGTAGGTTAAAGACCCACACATTCGGGTTATCCGCCTTAGGGGCCCAATCTGTTGCCAATGCCGCTTGAAACGCACCTGACATATCACGAATGATCAGAGGTTCGTAAATTTGATGGGCCAATGTATGTGTTGGACCTTCGTTTTGCGCATGTGGATCAAGGGTCAGTGAATCCCCTGCCCGCGCCCAGCGCAATGTGTCCGCCTGCGCAGCCGTGAACCCTGTCACAACCATCGCGGCCGATAACATCAAGACCGATGTTAAGCGTCGTTTTGAATTTTGTTTTAGCATGTGCTAACTCCCTAGGTTACGGGCTTTGCCCTGTTTATTTGTAGTGTGACGAGGTCACCTAACAAGATCCCAATGACCTTTTATTTCCATCTTAGATCAAAAGGTTATGTTACAACCTGAAGATCACGGGAAAGCTTTGATAAGATTTCGCACCCGGTCGCTGTTACGACCACAACTTCTTCTAATCGGATACCAAATTTTTGAGGAAGATATATTCCCGGCTCGATTGTAAAAACCATGCCCTCCTCTAGAACCAGCGTATTGTTTGCAGTGATAAACGGGCCTTCATGGATATCCATACCCACTCCGTGACCTGTGCGGTGTGTGAAATATTCTCCGTATCCGGCATCTGTGATGACGCTTCGCGCCGCATCATCAATTTCGCGGGCCATAACACCCGGCTTTACGCGGGCTAGGGCGGCTTGGACCGCCTGATCCACAATACCATGAACCTCATGATATTCCGCAGTTACCTCACCAATTGCAGCCATACGTGTGATATCGGAATAATAGCCGTCCTTACATGCGCCAATGTCTATGACGATTGGAACATTCGGGGCCAAGACACTTTGCCCTGTATGATGATGTGGATAAGACGAGTTCTCCCCACCTCCAATGATTCCAAACGCGATTTTTGCGCCATGCGCTTCAAAGCAATCCTGAGCGACACGGTACATGTCCTGCTCGGTTTTCGCTGTGCTTAGCTGCGACCAAACTGTCTGCTGCGCAATATCTGCAAGATGTGCGTTCTCGCGAAGGGCATCAATCTCATGTTTGGTTTTGATCATGCGAAGTGGGCCAATTAGCTCAGACGCCATAGAGCGTTGCAAACCATCCACCTCATCCAAGATCATCAAGGCATGATCTGCACGCATAGTATCATCAATGGCAATATGTGACGCGCTTGGCGCCACTTGCCCCAGTGCAGACTGTAATGCCAACCGAGGTCCAGAGGCATCGGTCCATTCCTCGAACCTATGATCTGTGTGGTTGCGCATGTCCGCCGCATTCAAAGACGGAGCCACGAATACAACATCCTCATGACCGATGAGCGCCAAGCACGCTCGTTCATCCGCAAACGGCGAAAATCCGAATGCCCATGCCATATTCGTACCCGGTGCTAGGATCACAAGGTCGACGCCTTGGTCATTCATCTTTTTCCGAATGCGTTCAAGTTTCACGTGTACCCTCACGAATGGTTTGTTTCGTTTTCAGTTTCGAGTTCAGCACATGCGGCGATGTGCCTGTCCACAACAGCTTCGCTTCCCCGTCGCCTATGTTGGAAAATGAATGGGGCGTGTCCCCCATAAAATGCATACTGTCACCCTCATTCATGATGAATTCAGATGCTCCAAGTGTTTGCCGGATCGTACCAGACAACACCAAAATTAGTTCCTCACCCACATGCGAGACCACTTCAGATTTATAATCTTTGGGAATCGTAATGATCAAAGATGTAAGCGTGCCGCCCGCAAGTGTGGTGGATAATTGTTCATAACGCAGAGAGGTGTCATTCAGCGCAAAGGGAATACGCTCGCCTTGGCGTGTCACACTTTCAGATGGACGCGGCGTTGCAATAAACACTTCAACCTCTACACCCAAAGCTGCGGCCAAACTCGCAAGCGTTCCAAGGCTTGGGGTCGCCTTGTCCCGTTCGACTAAGCTCAGGAATCCGACCGATATCCCTGCTCGATCTGCTAGCTCTTGAAGCGTCAGCTGTGCCTTGCGACGCAAATCACGAATACGCCCTCCAAATTGAGCAGGTTTTAATGCTGATGTAGCTTCAGATTTTGACACAGTTCTCTCCCTAACAAAACGTTAGTAAAAAAATTTTACTGTGTCAAAAAATTTTTTATATATTCAGAAAAGAACACACGAATTGTAAAATCTATAATTATAACAGATGCTTGATACGGTGCCTCACATTATGTGAGACACCATTTTTTTCAAACCTAGACGATTACATTGAAATTGGACCCATACGGATAGCCCGTGATATTTTCATTGCCGTCCTCGGTCACAATCAAAATGTCATGTTCGCGATACCCCCCTGCACCGGGTTGGCCTTCGGGAATTGTCAACATGGGTTCCATGGAAATAACCATACCCGGCTCGAGGACGGTATCCACATCTTCTCGCAGCTCCAGACCTGCTTCTCGTCCATAATAATGGCTAAGAACACCAAAGGAATGTCCATATCCAAAGGTGCGGTATTGCAAGAGATCACGTTCCTCAAAAAACGCGTTAATTTTCTGAGTGATCTCTGCACAAGACGCCCCAGGCTTTAAGAGGCTCATACCATATTCATGTGCCGCTACGTTTGCGGCCCAGATTGCCAAAGAGGCGGGATCGACATCACCAACAAAAAGGGTCCGTTCTAGCGCTGTATAATATCCCGAAATCATCGGGAACGTGTTCAAGCTTAGGATATCGCCATGCTCAAGCTTGCGAGAGGTTACGGGATTGTGCGCGCCGTCTGTGTTGATGCCGGACTGAAACCACACCCATGTGTCACGGTATTCGGCGTCAGGAAATCGTTTGGCAATTTCCAATTCCATCGCATCACGACCCGCTATGGCGATGTCAATTTCACGCGCGCCAACCGAAATGGCGTCTTTTATGGCGTAACCGCCCACATCAGCGACCTGAGCGCCACTGCGGATAAGGTCCAATTCCGCAGCAGATTTGTGCATGCGTTGCACCATTGTGGCAGGTGCGACGTCAATCATCTGCTTTGGCGCCAGAAATTCGGTCAACAGGTTCAGTTGTGCAACCGAAATATGATCGCCCTCATATCCGATTACCGCATTCGATCCGCTGACACTTTGGATCGCACGCCAATAGTTATTCCGCTGCCAATCTGTATATGTAATGTTATCACCATGACATCTGCGCCATGGCTGTGCGGCATCAATCCCTGCGCTAATCGTCACGGATTCTGTCGCTGTCACAACAAGGCCATAGGGCCTGCCAAAGCTGCAGTACAAAAACCCAGAATAATACGCAATGTTGTGCATAGATGTGAAAACACAGGCATCCACACCCATCTTTTCCATAGATGCCCGTAGTTTTGACAACCGCGCATCGTATTCTGAAGATGAAAAGGGAAGGACACGATCGCCTTGGTGAAAACGGTAGAATTGAGGACGCTCCATCATAAACTCCTAGTGAGTCACATATGATACATCAGGATTACGACCTTATCACATATGCAACAAAGTTAATCCCGGCGTACAGGAGGATAAAATGTAATGGAAAGGACGACGCCATCGTCCTTGAAAAATCTTTGCGACCAATTGCAAAACTTTGCAAGAAAAATTTCAGCCGTTGTTGTCGACGGTTAGATCTGCCGTCCACGACTGTTCAAGGACTACTTTGGCATTGCGAACATCGTTCGCCTCTGAACGCGCAATCGCGTCCTCTAAAGTGTGATCATGCGCAAGCCAACGATCGATACATCGCTGGCGCACCACTTCAATATCGACTTGAACAAAAATTGTATAATCCCACAGCGCCTTTAGGTCTGTCCAAGGATCCTGTTCCAGCAAAAGATAATTACCTTCGAACAAGATAATATCACACTCTGGCGTCACCTCACCTGCACATGCAATGGCGATATCACGGTCTCGATCAAAGACGGGATAATATCCATTTCCATCGGTCTTGATGCGCCTAACAAATGAAACAAAGCCCGCGGCGTCAAATGTATGCGCAGCACCTTTACGCGCTCTGTCTCCGCGCTCATCCAGAATACGATTATCAAGGTGAAAGCCATCCATAGGGACGACAACTGCTTTTAGCCCAAGATCGGCCAAGGCCGCTCTTAACGGGTCCGATATGGTTGATTTACCCGCAGCAGGCGGACCAGAAATGGCAACCATCGCAGGACGGTGGTTCGACGCCATCTGCGCGAGATGTTGGGCAAGTTCATGTGCTTTTTCTTTTACAGACATGGGACCTGTCAGCTCTTTGTTGCAATTTAGCTATAGACCAAACGCCTCTAACACGCGATTTCACCCTCAGGAAAGAGGTTTTGTTCTAGCCACTCTTTCAAGGATTGAACATTCTCGGGTGCAAGACGTAAGCCCAATTTGTTCCGACGCCAAATAATATCCTCGGCGGTGCGCGCAAACTCTTCTTGGACCAACCAACGTACTTCTGTTTCTGTCAGAGTTGCACCAAAGTCTTTGCCCAAGTCTTGCTTGGTTTCTGCGCTGTCCAAAATAGACCATGCATCCGTGCCATAGGCTCGGATCAAACGGCGCGCCCAATAATCGTCTAGAAATGTGTAACGTGATTGCAGTTTTTGAACAAGCTGGTCGACTTCGGTCACGGCAAAATCACCGCCAGGCAATGGTACACGTGACGTCCATGGCCCTGAGAGTGACGGGAAAACTTTAGAAATTTCATCTAGGGCGCTTTCGGCGAGTTTGCGATAGGTTGTGATCTTGCCACCAAAGAGGTTCAAAATCGGCGCACCTGCGGCTGTGTCCAAGCGCAAGGTATAATCCCGCGTTGCTGCTGTCGCGCTTGATGCGCCATCATCATAAAGCGGCCGCACCCCAGAATAAGTCCACACAACATCATCCGCTGTAATGTCGAACTTAAAATAAGAATTTGCAAACCGAAGCAAATAATCGCGCTCCTCATCCGTACAGACCGGCGCACGATCTGGGACATCATGTTCTGCGTCTGTTGTCCCGATCAAAGTAAAATCAGTCTCGTAGGGGATTGCAAAAATAATCCGCCCATCTTGGCCTTGAAAGAAGTAACATTTATCGTGTTCAAATAACTTGCGAGTGACAATATGGCTGCCACGCACAAGGCGCACGTTCTCGGATGAATTTAGCCGAACCGTATTGTGAATAATATCTCCCACCCAAGGTCCCGCTGCATTGACCAACATTTTTGCTTGAACTTCGGTGATCTCGCCAGTTGCCCCATCTTGGACGCGCACGACCCAATGGTCCGCCTGCCTATCCGCTGAGATGACCTTTGATCGGACCAAAATATTGGCCCCGCGTTGTTTTGCATCACGCGCGTTCAAAATGACCAAGCGAGAGTCTTCAATCCAACAATCCGAATACTCATAGGCCAATTTATATTGATCTTGTAAACATGCACCCTCTGGCGCGGTTGTTAGGTCAACCGTCGAGGCGGGCGGCAAAATTTTACGCCCTCCTAGTGAGTCGTATAAGAACAATCCCAACCGGATAAGCCATTTGGGACGCCGACCCTTCATCCATGGCAAAGCAAATCCCAACAAGCGCGATGTTGGCGTGTCCGAGTCAAACCTCATATTCGCATGATACGGGAGGACAAAACGCATTGGCCAACTTATGTGTGGCATGGCTTTGAGCAAAATTTCACGCTCGATCAGTGCTTCTCTGACCAGACGGAACTCAAAAAATTCCAAATACCGCAAACCGCCATGGAAAAGCTTGGTCGAGGCAGACGAGGTAGCCCCGCCCAAATCGTTCATCTCTGCCAAGGTCACAGAGAGCCCACGCCCAACCGCATCGCGCGCAATACCACAGCCGTTGATTCCACCGCCAATGATAAACAGATCCACGCATTCTTTTTGAGTATTCATGTGGCGATCTCACCTCGTAAACTAGCATGATGCTTTCGTTATTGTTCCTTTATGTTGTTTTTTGTTGCTTTTCAATGTCAATCCAGCTCCAATGTTGCAATACAAGCCAAAAGAAAGTTCAAAATGTCACAAAGCCTACGTCACCCAGAGATTCTCCGGCTTGCGCAAAATTCAGGAAAAGTCACAGTGGAAGGCTTGGCTTTGCACTTTGGGGTGACGACCCAAACAGTGCGACGCGATTTGACGGACTTAGCGGAGATCGGCAAACTTGAACGTGTTCATGGCGGGGCGATCTTGCCATCCGGCGCGCACAATATTGACTATGCGGATCGACAAACCATCAATTACACCGGCAAAAGCGCCATCGCAAAGGCGTGCGCGCAGTTTGTACCCGACAATTCTTCTGTTTTTCTAAACATCGGGACCAGCACCGAAGCTGTCGCACGCGCTTTGGTGGATCACAAAAACATGTTGTTTGTGACAAACAATTTGAATGTCGCCCAAATCCTGTCCGCAGCGCAGACATCTGAAGTCATTGTCACAGGCGGTCGGCTGAGGGGTACAGATATGGGGTTGATCGGCGCACCCGCCGTTGAAACAATCCAAAAATTCAAGTTCGATTACGCAATCATTGGATGCTCGGCCTTGGACCAAGACGGCGACTTGCTTGATTACGATTTGCAGGAAATTTCCGTGTCAAAATCT
>JALRHZ010000039.1 GCA_023259435.1 Paracoccaceae bacterium
TTGAAAAGAGTTTTCTGAATGGCCTCTGGGATACCTTTTCCAGTATCTGATACGTCTATCCACCATTGCTCTTTATCTTCACCGAATGACATGGTTATGCGTCCGCCCGTCCCACGAGTCTCAAGGGCCTGTCGTGCGTTTCTGACCAAATTGTCGAGAGCCCGATGCAGCTGATCCTTGTCAGCCCGCAATGTTGTGCCCTGCGGTATAAGATTTAGAAAATCAATTCCGTCATCTTTTGCAACGTAGCTTTCAGTTTCCAAGATATCTTGTGCCAATTTGTTGACATCGATCCACCCAAGGGTCGGCGCAGGTTCGTTTGCTTTGCCGAACGCAAGTGTCGATTCAGTAAGATGCACAGCACGCGACACAGACCGGACCAATTTGGGGGCAAGACGCTGGACCGTTGGATCGTCACTATCCTCCATGCGGTCTGAAAACAATTGCACAGTTGTCAGAATATTCCGCAAATCGTGACTGACTTTGGCGACAGATTCCCCAAGTTGCGCCAAGCGCTGTTTTTGCTTCAGCGCGGCGGTCAACTCGAGTTGCAGCGTATTCAAAGCTTGTTCTGCTTCCCGAAGCTCTAGAGCCGAAGCGCTTGGCTCGATGATGCGCCGGACATCTTGTGGAGCCTGAGCATAGTCTCGCATGTGGCCAACAACCCGCCCCATAGGGGCCACCAATAACCTGCGCACGGCAAGAAACAAAAGTGCCGCTGAGACAACGGAAATAAATAACGACAAATAGAATATGCGCACCCCATACGACAGCATAGCCGCACGCATATCCGCCGTGGGCAACGTCACCTCGATCTGATTTCCACCTTGTCGTATGGGATTGCCAATTACGCGAACAACCGATGGATCTTGGCCCGCCAAAGTGCGCAATGCATCTATAATCAATTCAGCCGCACTTGGGTCTCGCAAATCATAGGTTGCACCAATCGCGTCAGGAACGGGCGACGATAAAACAAGTTCACGGGTCTCGGAGCGGCGCAGCACAACGTTATAGACGCCTGCGTTTGCCAACAATTCGGACTGTAACTCAGGTGTAATCACATTATTGGCCAAAAGCGCAAAAGACGCGATCTGGGAACGCTCTAGTCGGGCCAATAAATAGTCTTGTCTATAGCGCGCAATAGATGGGATAAAGATCAGCACCTCGGCCAACATCACAAAGATGATGGTCAAGATCAAGAATCTGCCTGATAAGGTCTTGAACATGGTGCGCCTAGGGTAACAGCCGTTGAACCATCCCTACACCCCATTTTATCAAAGAGCTATTGAATAATTTAGGGGCAAAATAGGCACCAACAACCCGCTTATTGGCTTCGTGTAGGGTGGGATAAGGCGAGACATAGGCGCTTATTTTGCTCAGTTTGATGTTATGCGTTAGGATAAATGCCCAGAAATTTATCATCTCGCCCGCTTGGGGGCCAAGGATTGAAACCCCGACGGCTCGTCCCTTGCGCACCATCATCTTGATCTCTCCTTGCGGCAATCGTTCGGCGCGGGCGCGATCTGTTTCACCGATATCAAAACGGGCGACCTCAACAGAAGTCCCGTAGATTTTCTTTGCCTCGACCTCTGTCAATCCAACCTGAGCCAATTCAGGATCGGTGAATGTGACATAGGGGATGTGCTCGTGACGTGCCCGTGCAGGCAATCCAAGCAGCGCATTGCGAACAACAACACCCGCATGATACCCTGCCGCGTGTGTGAATTTGGGACCGTCTTTTACTACATCGCCGATTGCATAAACACGGCGGTTTGATGTCCGCAATCCTGCGGATACAGGTATACCCGCGCGATCATATGTGATCCCCGCCTTCTCAAGCTGTAGGGTGTCGATGTTCGGAACCCGCCCCGTTGCAATCAAAATATGGGATCCCTCAACTGTTGCACCAGATGCCAAGCCGACGGTAATCCCACCCTTAGTCGCTTGGACAGATTGCGCCATTTCGTTTTCGTGGAACGTAATCCCCTCATCCTGCAAAACGGTGCGCAACCGATGTGTCATCTCATGATCGTCACGCGGCAAAATAGACGGAGATTGAATAACCGTGACCCGCGCCCCAAAACGTGCATGCGCCTGCGCCATTTCAACCCCAATAGGTCCACCGCCCAATATAATTAAGTGCTGAGGCAGCTCTCGGTTTTCGAACAGCGTTTCATTGGTCAAATACGGAACGTCGTTAATCCCATCAATCGGAGGAACAAAGGCACTTGACCCAGTGGCGATAACGATCCGACGCGCGGTGATTTCAAACTCACCCGCTTGGACAGTTCGGGCGTCAATGAACTTGCCAAATTCTTGGATCACCTGCACGCCCAACCCCTCGAACCGTTCAACACTATCGTGGGGTTCAATGCTCTGGATGACCGAACGAACATGGTCCATCGCCGCGCTGTAATCGATTTCTGGCTGACCATATGTGATGCCATATTGCTCTGATATGCTGGTGGCATGTGCCATTTTTGCGGCAGCAATCAACGCTTTGGACGGGACGCAGCCATAGTTGAGACAATCACCGCCCATTTTGTGACCTTCTAGTAAGATCACCTTTGCCCCCATTTGGCTGGCCCCAGCGGCCACCGACAATCCACCAGACCCTGCGCCAATGACCAAGAGATCGCATGTTAGCTGTGTCATAGGGTATGATCCTTTTTGTTAATAAACATCGGCAAGGCGGATAATGCGGCCAGCCCCAGCAATGGCCCCAGAATATGAGGAGACCAAATTAAGCTAAGGTCTGGGTCTTGCCCACGATCAAATACATCGCCAAGACCAACTCCAATCCACGTAAATACCAATCCACCCGGCAAAATTCCAACAACAGTAGTCCAAGCAAAATTCCGGAACTTTACCCCGACAAGAGCTGGCAATAGATTTGCCAAAAAGAATGGGACAACCGGGATCAAGCGCAGCATCAGCATGACGCTAATTTCATTGTTTCGAATTTTCTCTAGCAGGTCATTTGCTTTTGGCCCCATCCCGCCAGCGCGCGCCGTCAGACGATCGGCGAACCCGTGGCGCGCCGCGGCAAAGATAACCATCGCGCCCAGAGATGCAGCAAGCACATTCAGAAATGTTCCCAACCACAGACCAAACAAAAACCCGCCCGTCACCGATGCAACCGCAGCCCCCGGCAATGAAAAGGCCACAATAAGAAAATATATCGACACAAAAACCAGCGCCATCAAGACCGCGTTTTCGCTTTGAAACTGTAAAAGCGTTTGGCGGTTTTCCCGTAGAACATCAAAACTGATGTAATCTCGAAGAGCAAAGGCGCCGATCACGGCCCCTAGGACCAGAATCAGAAAAGGAAGTTGTTTTCGCATATGAACCTCTTTTTTATCAAAGCAAACATGACCTATGTTTTGATAAGTTCCTACCCGCTTCACAAAGGGGTGATTTAAAGACTGTGATTTGTGAGATTTCCTCTGGCCTTGAGTGAAATGTTACATTATGTGCCTGATCAAACCTGAATTTTGTTACAAAGTGGCAAGCATGGGTTTGACTTATGTCGACAGCCTCCTTATAGGCAGGCACTTAGATTTACTTGCTGATGCGAATCTCGCATGCAGCCGCATAATACGGAGACGGAGCGATGAAACGCACCTACCAACCATCAAACCTAGTTCGCAAGCGCCGTCACGGCTTTCGTTCGCGCATGGCAACAAAAGCTGGCCGTAAGATTTTGAACGCACGTCGTGCGCGCGGCCGGAAATCTCTAAGCGCATAAATGCGCCCAAGAGCTGATATTAAAAGACACCGTCGGCGAACACCGTGAATAACGAGCATCTCGAGACTTCACCAGAACGTTCCCCAACGGTGTCTTTTTCTGCGTCTACACCTCTCGAATTTGAGACGCTGAAGAAACGACCTGATTTTCTGGCTGCCGCGCGATCAGGAAAATGCGGAACACATTCGGTCATGGTCCAAGCGCGCGAGGGCGCGACCGAAAACGCAATACGAGTTGGCTATACCTGTTCAAAGAAAGTTGGAAATGCTGTTGCACGCAACCGTGCAAAGCGCCGTCTGCGCGCGGCCGCCCGAGAAGTCATCCCAACATTTGGCCAATCTGGATGGGACTATGTCCTTATTGGGCGCGCGGGCGTGACCTCGTCGTGTTCGTTTGACAAATTGGTCAATGACATTCGCTATGCCCTAAAGAAGCTGCACAAGGGTGCCTCGTCATGAGACCGCTCGCCTATGTTATTTCGCTGCCCGTGCGCTTTTATCGCCTTTTTATATCGCCGTTAATTGGGTCAAATTGCAGGTACCAACCCACCTGTAGCGCTTATGCCCTTGAGGCACTTGAAAAACACGGACCGTTTAAAGGAACCTGGCTTGCGGCAAAACGCATCGGGCGCTGCCACCCTTGGGGCGGCAGCGGGATTGATAACGTTCCGGATTAAACCCGCGACCTGTGACAACTTTACAACAACCTTAAGATGAAAGAAGCCATCTAAAAATACACCTTTGAGATGGCGCTCGGACATTGTATGCAGCACTTAGCCACATCAACAGCAGGAGGGCGAATTATGTTTAATTTTTACGCACGTCCCCGTTGTGGCTCTTTCGGCTGTGATCCATTCCATGCATGGACGCCTGCGGTCTAGCCCGCACTAAGCCCCCCTCGCCCGTTCTGGGCCTTTCAAACTTTCCAACGCCCCTCTGAGCCCGCTCAGATAATTTCAATAACTGCGTATTCCTTTACGCAATTTTCAAGGACCGCGGCCGGTGCCGTGGAAAAGACAATGATTAAACTTCTCGAAAAACCCGACTTAACGGTGACTTTGAAACACGCAATTGAGGATCACGGCCTGTTCGGTGTTCTCAAGGCGGTGATTTCGGCGGCACGCGCGGCAAAAAAACCGCGTGTGACAGTGGCCTCAGTAGACGCATTAAACGATCATCTGCGGCACGATATTGGCATTGCTCCTCAGGATCATTTGCGGATCACGCAAATTGACCGGTTTCCGCGTCTGTAAGGCGCACAGGCCAATGCAAACTCTTGCTTGCGCGCGGCATCTTGTATAGACCGCGCGCATGTTAGATGATCTTGATGATATCCACCCTTTGTTTCACGGCGCGCCATCAACGACCGAGTTCAAAAAACTTCGGAAACGCATTGTACGCAATGTGCGCGAGGCCATTGAACACTACGGTATGATTGAACGTGACGCGCGGTGGCTTGTCTGCTTATCAGGCGGCAAAGACAGCTATACGTTGCTTGCTGTTCTGTACGAACTCAAATGGCGTGGCTTGCTGCCTGTTGACTTGCTTGCATGCAACTTGGACCAAGGTCAGCCCGGGTTTCCGGCAACAGTTTTGCCTGAGTTTCTGGAAAAGATGCAGGTTCCACATCGGATCGAATACCAAGACACCTACTCTGTTGTGATGGACAAGGTTCCCCAAGGCCGCACGTTTTGCGCGCTCTGTTCGCGCCTGCGCCGTGGTCATTTGTATAGGATCGCCCGCGAAGAAGGGTGTTCCGCAGTGGTTTTGGGACATCACCGCGACGATATGCTGGAAACGTTTTTCATGAATTTGTTCCATGGCGGACGCACCGCGACCATGCCGCCAAAACTCGTCAACGAAGAGGGCGATTTGTTCTTATATCGTCCTTTGGCCTATGTGGCCGAAGAGGATTGTGAAAAATTCGCGCGTGCAATGGAATACCCGATCATCCCATGCGATCTATGCGGGTCACAAGACGGGCTACAACGCCAACAGGTCAAGCAGATCCTTGACCAATGGGAGCGTAATTCGCCCGGTCGGCGACAAATCATGTTCCGCGCATTGATGAACGTTCGCCCCTCTCACATGCTTGACCCAAAGCTGTTTGATTTCGCAGGCCTAAGCCTGTCTCAGGACAGTTCGGACAAAGATGACGGGGTTCCGTCATTGAAATAACAAAAAATCGCAAAGTTCGGGGATAAATTGCGCTTTTACGCCCCTTGCCTCTTGACCTTTGCGACCCCACTCTGTTGAACCACAACAAATTGAAAACCATTGGTGGCGGATTCATGGACGAACAAAATCGCAATCTTCTCTTAGCCTCGGTTCTGAGCTTTTTGGTCATTATTATTTGGTTTGTGTTGTTCCCCCCACCGGAAGCGACACAATCGCCATCAGAGGCCGTGTCGGAACAAACGATTGCCGAGCTCGCGCCACCCAGCGCAGGCCAAGCAAATGAGCCTGCCGCAGCCCTTGTTGAGGCAACAGTCACGGATGCAAAGCGCCTTGAGATTAAAACAGATCGCTTGCATGGGTCTTTGTCCTTGCAAGGTGGTCGCATTGATGAATTGGCCCTCACAGGATACCGAACTGATCTTACAGCCGGGTCACCAGATGTGACCCTGCTGCGCCCAGTCGGACAAGAAGAAGCCTATTATAGCGCCTTTGGGTGGGTTGCCGGCGCAGGTCTTGCACCGGAACATGTTCCCACGCCTGATACGATTTGGTCCCTGTCCGGAAATGACGTATTGACCACACAGACCCCCGTCACTTTGGTCTGGGACAATGGCGTTGGCCAACAATTCCAACGTAAAATTTCGATCGACGCAGACTATATGTTCACCGTCGAGCAGACCATTGTAAACAATGGCAGTACCACGATCGAAGCCCTTCCTTATGGGTTGATCCGTCGTCACGGCGAGCCAAGCAATCTAAAGAACTTTTTCATTCTGCACGAGGGCATGGTCCGCTTGTCGGATGGTGAACTAGAAGAAGTAGATTATGATTCAATGGTCGATTATGACATCGACCCTCGTGACGGCACACCGTCTGATCGCGTTGATGTCGCCGAAAACGGTTGGATCGGCTTTACAGACCATTATTGGATGACAACACTTGTGCCAACACAGGGACAGCCATTCCGCTCGACCGCGAAATATTATCCATCACTGAACATCTATCAAACCGAAGCGGTGATGCCCCGTCAAACAATTGGCGCCGGCGCATCTGCCACAGTCACCACTCAATTCTTTGCCGGTGCAAAGGAATGGGAGACAATCCGCAACTATGAACGTGCAGGCGTCGCAGGGTTCCTTGATAGCATTGATTGGGGTTGGTTCTTTTTCATCACGAAACCAATGTTTGCGGTCCTACACTGGCTGAATACCATCATTGGCAACATGGGGTGGTCGATTATTGGCCTGACACTCTTGATCAAAGCGCTTTTGCTTCCGCTGGCGTATAAATCCTATGTCTCGATGGCAAAGATGAAAGAGCTTCAGCCGGAGATGGAAAAAATCAAAGAGCGCGCTGGGGACGACCGCCAAAAGCTTCAGAAAGACATGATGGAGCTCTACAAGAAAGAAAAGGTCAATCCAGCAGCGGGCTGTTTGCCGATGCTTCTGCAAATCCCGATCTTCTTCTCGCTCTACAAAGTTATCTTTGTAACATTGGAGCTACGCCACGCGCCGTGGATCGGCTGGATCAAAGACCTAAGCGCGCCTGATCCATCCTCGATCTTGAACCTCTTTGGCCTGTTGCCTTGGGGCGCACCGGATCCCGGTAGTCTACTTGCATTTGTGTCTTTGGGCGTTCTGCCAATCCTGTTGGGGATATCGATGTACCTACAACAAAAACTGAACCCAGCGCCAACAGACCCGACACAGGCGATGATCTTTGCATGGATGCCTTGGGTCTTTATGTTCATGCTTGGCACATTTGCCAGCGGATTGGTCGTCTACTGGATTGCGAACAACACGATCACGTTCATCCAGCAATACGCGATTATGCGCAGCCAAGGATACAAACCTGATATTTTGGGCAATATCCTCGGGAAAAAAGCCAGCAAATAAACCCAACTCCCCGATCACGGATCGGGGAGTTTTCGTATGAGGCCAGACCATGCAAATTGATTTTACACTTGCACCAGATCCCGATGATTTTAGCCGCGAAAAAGGCCGCAAACTTTTCGCGGGCGAAACGGATTTTGTAAAAGGTGTTGTCGCAATGTCGGGCCTGCCCCCAGCGGATCGAATGGAGGTTTGCTTTGCAGGTCGATCGAATGTCGGTAAATCAAGCTTGATCAACGCACTGACAGGTCGCAAAGGCCTGGCTCGAGCCTCAAACACCCCTGGTCGGACACAAGAGATCAACTTTTTTACCGCAGGCGACAGCCATTACTTGGTTGACCTTCCTGGCTATGGATTTGCCAACGCCCCCTTGCCCGTGGTGGAAAAATGGCAAAAACTCTTGAAACAATATCTATCTGGTCGCCAATCCCTTCGTCGTGCATTTGTTTTGATTGATGCCCGCCACGGGATCAAAAAAGTGGACGAAGAGATTATGAAACTGCTCGACACCTCGGCAGTTACATTTCAATGCGTGTTAACCAAGGCTGATAAGATCAACCTGACCACACGTGAGAAAAACCTCGCACAGGTGCGTGAACGTCTATCAAAACATCCGGCGGCCTATCCCGAAATTATCCTTACGTCTTCTGAGAAAGGAGAGGGTATCGAAACCCTGCGCGCCACCATCGCGACATTGGTCTAGCCGGGTAGGGGTAGACCTTAATCTCCTCCCTTCCCCCCATGGGGAAGGACAGGATGGGGGTCAGGTAACCTCTTGCGCGCCAGCGCACATTTTGAAACAAAGTCACCCAAGATTTGGGATCAAACACATGAGAACACAAACCATGAACCGCGATTGGATTGCAACAGCCCGCACTTTGTCCGAGGCGCTGCCTTATTTGCAACGGTACAACAACGCGATTGTTGTTATCAAAATGGGTGGCCATGCAATGACGAGTGACGAAGGTATGGAAACCTTCGCCCGCGACGTCGTTTTGATGCGACAGGTTGGCGTGAACCCTGTCGTCGTTCACGGTGGCGGCCCAATGATCAATGCTCTGCTCGATAAACTCGACATCAAATCTGAATTCATCGGTGGAAAGCGTGTGACAGACCAAGCAACAATGAACGTTGTCGAGATGGTCTTGTCAGGACAAGTGAACAAAAAGCTAGTTCAAGCGATCAATAGCCAAGGTGGCCGTGCAGTGGGTCTATCCGGAAAAGATGCGAACCTGATAACCTGCGATCAAACTGATCCAGCTTTGGGCCTCGTCGGGACACCTGCAGAGGTCGATACCTCGGTGATTCATACCCTCTTCGAAAGCGGCATGATCCCTGTGATCGCACCGCTTGGCGCAGGTCGGAATGGCGAGACCTATAACATCAATGGGGACACGGCGGCAGGGGCGATCGCGGCTGCGTTAAAGGCAGATCGCTTACTATTGTTAACCGATGTGTCGGGTGTCAAAAATGAAGAGGGCGACGTGGTGACCGAATTAAACGCGGCGCGAATCCAAGAGATGACGGCAAGCGGTGTTATCGCCGGGGGGATGATCCCCAAAACAGAGACCGCTCTGACCGCACTACAAGGTGGCGTACGCGCGGTGGTCATCCTAGATGGACGTGCGCCCAATGCATGCCTATTAGAGTTGTTCACTGAACACGGTGCTGGATCTTTGATCCGCCCATAGAGGCGATGCCCACAAAGTCGTGACTTGTCAGTTGGGGCTAAAGAGCTAGGATAGAGGTTATGGAAAATGAAGGCCTTATCCGTATCTCGATATTTCTTGGCTTGTTCGCCGTTTTGGCGATCTTGGAACGTATCATCCCTAAACGCACGTTTGCTACGTCGACGTCCCAACGTTGGATGACAAATTGGGGCTTTAGCGTGATTAACACTCTGTCTCTACGCTTGCTTGGTGTTGTTCTTCCCTTCCTTGCCGTTGGTGCGACACTTGATGCCCAAGCCAAAGGGTGGGGCCTGCTGAATTTATGGAATGGGCCGGCGTGGATTGAAATCATCATCGCCATTTTGATCCTTGATTTCGCGATTTGGGCCCAACATCTCATCACTCACAAAATTCCAATTCTATGGCGTCTTCACCAAGTTCATCATGCAGATGTAGAAATGGATGTGACCACCGCAATTCGCTTTCATCCGTTCGAAATAGCGCTCTCGATGCTGTTGAAAATCGGTCTGGTCTACCTTTTAGGGCCGAGCGCGTTGGCGGTAATTTTGTTTGAAATCCTCCTGAATGGCACGGCGATGTTCAATCATTCTAATCTTGCCCTCCCAAAACGATTGGACCGATTGCTGCGGATGATCATTGTCACCCCCGACATGCACCGTATCCACCACTCCATCAATCGTCATGAGCACGATAGTAACTATGGCTTTTCGCTGTCTCTGTGGGATCGGCTGTTCGGCACCTATATTGAGCAGACACAAAGCGGAGATGGTGCAGTGGTGACAGGACTACGCTGGCAAGACACACGTCCGACACAACTTGGGTGGAGTTTGCTCCTACCCTTTCGCCGCAAATGATCCTTGATCAGATAGAGGCATTGGCAAACAAACGCGGTCTAACCATCGCAGGATATTGCCCTGTACAGCCACAGGACAATTTGCCCGATGAGGCGAAATCACTTGTCCTTTTGCGCCCAGATGAACCCACCTTTTGGCAGATGTTTCAATCTAGCCCAGAAATGCAGGACCTCGCACCAGATCCAATGGATCGCTGGTCCAAAAAAGTAATCACCCGGATCGCAAATGCCGTTGACGGTATGCCATACTTTCCTTTTGGAGGCCCGCCCTATTGGCCGTTCTATACATGGGCAATACGAAGCAAAACTAGTTTTGAGAGCCCCATTCGATTATTGGTTCATAGCACGGCAGGATTATTCATTTCATTTCGGGGCGCGATTGCTGTGCCTTATAACCTTACGACCGTCATGAACACTCAATCCCCATGCTTAAACTGTTCCGCACCATGTACAACGTCCTGCCCAGTTGGCGCATTAACACAGGCCGGATACGACGTGCCCGCGTGCAAAACACACCTAGCTAAAGAAGAAGGTCAGCCCTGTCGCACAGGCGGATGCCTTGCGCGGCGGGCTTGTCCGATCAGTCAAAGCTTTCCGAGAGAAAAGGCGCAGTCCGCATTTCATCTAGACGCGTTTATACAGGCCTAAACCTTTTCAAAAAAAGAGAGCGCCTGCGCCCCCATCGAGAGGGCGCAGGCGCTGGTCCGACGCGACAGCGTCGGACGCCGCTTAATTATAGGGGTTAGTGCCCCAAAATCTGGCTAAGGAACAATTTGGTCCGCTCTGATTGCGGGTTGTTAAAGAACTCTTCTGGTTCGTTTTGCTCAACAATCTGCCCTTGGTCCATAAAGATCACACGGTTTGCAACCTGACGGGCAAACCCCATCTCATGGGTCACACACAGCATTGTCATACCGTCATGCGCCAATTCGATCATGGTGTCCAACACCTCTTTGATCATCTCAGGGTCAAGCGCCGACGTAGGTTCATCAAATAACATGATCCGAGGCTTCATGCACAAAGACCGCGCAATCGCCACACGCTGCTGCTGCCCACCGGACAATTGACCTGGATACTTATCCGCTTGTTCGGGGATTTTAACCTTTTCCAAGAAATGCATCGCAATTTCTTCGGCTTCTTTCTTTGGTGTTTTACGCACCCAGATCGGCGCCAAAGTACAGTTCTCTAGGATCGTCAAATGTGGGAACAGGTTAAAGTGTTGGAAACACATACCCACTTCCGAGCGGATCTTATCGATGTTTTTGATGTCTGACGATAATACAGTGCCATCGACCTCGATTGAGCCTTGTTGATGCTCTTCCAACGCATTGATGCAGCGGATCAGAGTTGATTTACCAGAGCCTGACGGCCCAGCAATAACAATCCGTTCACCACGTTGGACGGTTAGATTAATATCGCGCAGAACGTGAAACTGGCCGTACCATTTGTTCATGCCCTGAATGTTAATTGCGATTTCGTCAGAGACTTGCATATTTGTTGCTTGGGTCATACTTACATCCCCCCTTAGCGGTGATCAGTTGCCAGCTGGCGTTCAAGCCACTGGGAATATTGTGAAATACCGTAACATACGATGAAAAAAAGGAACGAGGCTGCGCCAAAGAGTTCCCAATACACACCGTTCCATTCGGTAGAAGCAAGGATTGGTCCGCGGATCATCCCCACCAAGTCAAACATCGAAATAACCGAAACCAATGTGGTGTCTTTGAACAGACCCACGGCCACGTTGACGATCCCAGGGATCGAGATTTTCAATGCCTGAGGCAGGATAATAAGACGCATGGATTGTGCATAATCCAACCCAAGGCTGTCTGCTGCTTCGTATTGACCTTTTGGCAATGCTGCCAACCCGCCACGGATCACCTCGGCGATATAGGCCGAAGAGAACATTGTGATCATGATGATCACGCGCAAGATGAGGTCAAATGTTGTACCCGGTGGTAAGAAGTACGCCAAAACCACGTTCGCCACAAAGAGCAATGTGATTAGAGGAACCCCACGAATGAATTCGATGAATACAACACAGATGCCTTTGATGATGGGCATGCGCGACTGACGGCCCAGCGCCAAGAGAATTCCAATTGGCAAGGACAACGACACACAGACAGTGCCCAAGATGATGTTGAGCATAAAGCCCCCCATATCTCGACTTGGGACGGGCTCCAGCGCAAGCACACCTGAGAGTGCTTCACTGACAAAGCCGGCGATGTACCAAAAGACCAAGGCCGCGATTATTGCGGATATTAACCCTGCGGCAAAGCTGTTTTTCTCAAACCGTGTAAACACCACATAGCCAAAGACAAAGCCCAACGCGATCAGGACAGGCGCAACAATTGTTCCGCCCCAAATCAACCAGAACCCTATGAAAGGATAGGCAGCCGTTAGGATCAACATCTTGCGTGGCAATTTCGAGAACAACACCGGAGCCACAGAAGCAAACAGCAAGATAAAGGCAAGGCTTGGGCGCCAATATTGATCTGTTGGGTATTTGAACCCGAACAATAATTGGTTCCAACGCTCGGTCAGAACTGCAAAACAGCCTGCAGACTCACCGTTTAGGATTTCACGACAGGCTTGAAGTGAGGGCGCGTCCCAAATCCCGTTCAGCATCCATGGTAAAAAGCCAACGGCAATTCTGTAGATAAAGTAAAGCGCCAAAAGCGTCAGAACCGAGTTCAGAACGTTCGAAAATAAATTCTCGCGAACCCATTTGATCGCCCCCGTTTCAGAGGGAGGGGGAGGCGCAGGTGGCAATGTATCATGCCGGACAAAAGCGATGTTGTCAGTCATCTTAGCGCTCCTTCAGTTTGATTGAGTTGTTATAGACGTTCATGATCGCAGAAATGCTAAGACTGATCGCAAGGTAGAACGCCATCAATAGCAAAACCGCCTCAATCGCGCGCCCGGTTTGGTTCAGTGTGATACCACCCAGTGTGCCCGTAATATCCATATATCCAACGGCAATCGCCAAGGACGAGTTTTTCGTTAGGTTAAGATAGTTGGAAATCATTGGTGGAACGATAACGCGTAATGCCTGAGGCAAGATAACAAGACCCATGATCCGTCCGGGTTTCATGCCCAGTGACGCGGCAGCTTCGGTTTGACCCTTTGAGATGGCTTGGATCCCCGCACGGACGTTTTCCGCGATAAAGGCACCTGTGTAAATCGCCAAAGCCAAGGTCAGCGCTACAAAAGAGCCACGCGCCCAAATACCGCCCTTAAAGTTAAATCCCTTAAGTTCGGGATATTCGATGCCAATTGGGCTTCCTGCAAGGAAAAAGATCACGATTGAAGGAACAAATAGAATTGCCAAAGAGGGCCATCCAACAGGCAAGTCACGGCCGTATTGGAACAATTGATTTCGTGCATACCGGCGATATACGAACACGCCAATCACCGACAACACAAAGGTCGCAATGACCACCCATGATCCTTCTAGGAACAAAGGTTTCGGCATATAGATACCGCGCCCTGTAAAGGCAAATGCATCAAATAGCATTGATGCCTCGGCATTTTCACCGCGGAAGGCTTTGGGTTGCGGCAAAGAGATCAAGAAAATCGCATTGATGATCAAGATCCAGATCAAAACAGGCACGTTGCGGAAAATCTCAACGTATACAGCCATGATTTTGGCAACGATCCAGTTGTTCGACAGGCGCAAAACACCTGCAACAACACCAAAAACAGTGGCCAAGAAACAACCTACGACCGCAACCAAAAGCGTATTGAGAACGCCGACAAGTGCAGCGCGCCAATGTGTAGATTGGCTATCATATTCGATAAGCCTTTGGTTGATATCGTACCCCGCAGGTTCGCCTAAAAATTGGTAAGAAATATCAAGACCAGCATTTCTAAGGTTCTCAAGCAAGTTGGATATCAAGAATCCGAACAAGGCAAACAAGATTAGAAGCGCTATGACTTGGAATGTGTACGATCGATACCTCGTATCGTTTATCAGCATCGACAAACGGAATGATCCGCTTGGAGCCTCAGAATTCATCGCCATAAAATTATCCCCGATGTATCGCTCTTATGATTTGAGCGTTTCACTAGATACAAAAAGCGCGGGGAATTCCCCGCGCTTTTCGTTTCGTTAACTTAACGGAACGGTGGTGAGTATAGAAGACCGCCGTTTGTCCACTGTGCGTTTAGGCCACGTGACAAACCGATTGGTGTGTTTTCACCAATGTTCGCTTCAAAGACTTCGCCATAGTTGCCGCCAGCAGCAATCGCGCGCTTCGCCCACTCTGCGTCTAGGCCAAGCATTTCACCCAAAATGCTAACTCAACCACAATTAGGGCATCTACAAAAATCAAATATTCAACCGGTGAGATACTTAAAAGAATTTCATGTAAGTGATCCGAATAATTTCAAGGTTGGTCAAATCTTAAATGTTGAATCATTTGTTACAGGACAATTAGTAAATATTACGGGTAAAAGTATTGGAAAAGGATTTTCGGGTCTTCAAAAACGCCATAATTTTGCAAGAGGACCTATGACTCA
>JALRHZ010000003.1 GCA_023259435.1 Paracoccaceae bacterium
CGTTTAAGCATAGCAATTTGCGGGGATATTGCACATAGCCGCGTCGCGCGATCGAATATTATTCTGCTCGGCAAGATGGAGAATCGTGTGCGCCTTGTTGGACCGCCCACCTTGATGCCGTCCGAAGTCTCAGAGCTGGGTGTCGAGGTATATCACGACATGCACGAGGGGTTAAGGGATGTTGACGTGGTTATGATGCTACGCCTTCAGAAAGAGCGCATGGATGGGGGCTTTATCCCGTCTGAGCGTGAATATTACCATCGCTTTGGGTTAGATGCGGAAAAGCTATCGGTTGCAAAGGAGGATGCCATTGTCATGCATCCTGGCCCGATGAACCGCGGCGTTGAGATTGACGGCGAAATCGCAGACGACATCAATCGCTCGGTCATCCAAGAACAAGTGGAAATGGGGGTGGCCGTTCGTATGGCCGCTATGGATCTATTGGCGCGCAATATGCGACGCAGGCAAGAGGCGGTGAACCATGTCTGATACCATTCTGTTCAAAAACGCACTTGTGGTAGATCCGACAGAAGACACCCCGAAAAAGGGATCGCTGTTGGTGCAAGACGGCAAAATTGCACGAAAGTTTGACGATGGGGAAAGCGTTCCGCACGCAGATAAGGTCATCGAGTGCGAAGGTAAATTTTTGTCCCCAGGTCTTATTGATATCGGGGTCAAGATTGGCGAACCCGGAGAGCGACATAAAGAATCCTTTAAATCCGCCGGAGCCTCAGCAGCTGCAGGTGGCGTGACAACAATTGTCGCCCGCTCTGACACCACCCCTGCGATAGATACGCCGGAAACTTTGGCCTTTTTGAACCGCCGCGCCCTAGAAGCGTCGGTTGTAAATGTCTTGCCCACCGCAGCTTTGACCAAGGGCCGAGAGGGCCGCGAAATGACCGAGATCGGGTTTTTGCTAGACGCCGGTGCGGTGGCCTTTTCAGATTGGGACCATGTTTCAGAAAACACCAAGGCTTTGTCACGCGCCTATACCTACGCCAAATCCCTAGGTGCGTTGGTCATTGGTCATCCCCAAGAGCCCAATCTTTCAAAAGGTGCCAGTGCAACCTCAGGGAAATTTGCCTCTCTTCGTGGCCTGTCTTCTGTGTCACCTATGGCGGAACGTATGGGGCTTGATCGTGATATCGGCCTGATTGAAATGACAGGTGTCTCATATCATGCGGATCAAATTACAACTGCCCGCGCCCTGCCTGCGTTGGAACGCGCAAAGGCCAATGGACTAGATATTTCAGCCGGAACATCCATTCACCATCTGACCTTGAATGAATTTGATGTCGCGGATTACCGCACTTATTTCAAGATGACACCGCCGTTGCGGTCAGAGGCGGATCGGCTTGCACTTGTGGATGCTTTGGATCGAGGGCTTATCGATATCATTAGTTCAATGCACACGCCGCAAGATGAAGAAAGCAAACGTCTTCCGTTTGAGGCGGCGGCAAGCGGTGCGGTTGGTTTGGAAACCCTTTTGCCAGCCGCGCTAAGATTGTACCATGCCGGCCATATAACATTGAACAAATTAATTGCGGCAATGACCCTTAATCCCGCTAACCGTTTGGGCCTTAGCGCGGGTCGCTTGGACATCGGTGCGCCTGCAGATTTATGTGTGTTCGATGCAGATGTTCCCTATGTTCTGGATCGCACCAAGTTGCATTCCAAATCCAAAAACACCCCATTTGACGGCCAACGCATGCAGGGTAAAGTAATAGCGACCTTTGTGGCAGGTGCCCAAGTTTTCGGAGAGGTGTAACATGTTGCCTGATGTAACGTTGACGACAGGGCTTGCCGCGGCCAGTATCGGCTATTTGCTTGGCTCTATTCCATTTGGCATTCTACTGGCGCATGTTCTTGGGTTAGGCGATCTGCGCAAAATTGGATCTGGTAATATTGGGGCCACCAACGTTTTGCGCACAGGCAACAAAGGTGCTGCCGCATTGACCCTATTGTTTGATGGCGGCAAAGGTGCGGTCGCGGTTTTGGCGGTTGCAGCGCTCCTTGGCAAAGAGGCGGCGCAAATTGCGGCGCTGTTTGCTATGATCGGGCATTGTTTTCCTGTTTGGCTAAAATTCAAAGGCGGCAAAGGCGTTGCCACCTTTTTAGGTGTTCTTTTGGCGCTGTATTGGCCCTTGGGCCTAATTGCCTGCGCCACTTGGCTTGCGGCTGCTGTCTTATTCAGAATATCGTCTTTGTCTGCTCTTTTGGCTGCAGGTCTGTCTTGGTTATGGGCCATAGCCCTAGGCCAAAGCCAATTGGTATGGTTGTGCCTCGCTTTGACCGTTTTGGTATTTTGGCGGCACCGCGAGAATATTTCACGGCTCATCGCCGGAACGGAACCGAAAATCGGACAGAAATAGCCTGCACTGCGTACCGCCCAAACATCATCACCTAAGCCGCATATTGTCCGAAAATGAAACTGCGGCACTATTGAGCATGTTTTTGTCCTGTAGATTGCTTTGTTTGAGCATCGCCCCGTGATATGCGAACGGTGTCACGATTCTGTCACAAACGCACCTTGGGGACCAATCTATGCCAACCTTGACCGAACCAAAGCTCATTTCGGGCAATGCCAATCTTCCACTCGCCAACGCTATCGCAAAACGCATGAGCCTGCACCGTGGCTTGAACATCAACCTTGTTGAGGGTCGCGTAGAGCGTTTCAACGACCAAGAGGTGTATGTTGAAGTCTATGAGAACGTGCGGGGCGAGGATATGTTCATTATCCAACCAACGTCGAATCCGGCCAACGACAACTTGATGGAGCTGTTGATTATGGCGGATGCTTTGCGTCGGTCTTCAGCGTCGCGCATTACTGCTGTTATCCCCTATTTCGGGTACGCCCGCCAAGACCGCCGTGCGCGTGCACGCACCCCGATCAGCGCCAAACTGGTTGCAAATATGCTAACCGGTGCCGGTATCGAGCGCGTTCTTACCATGGATCTTCACGCCGCTCAGATCCAAGGCTTCTTTGATATTCCAGTGGACAACCTATATGCCTCGCCCATTTTCGCTTTGGATTTGATGCAGCAATTCAAAGGCCAAATGGATGATGTCATGATCGTGTCACCCGATGTCGGGGGCGTTGCCCGCGCCCGTGAATTGGCCAAGCGGATCGGTGCGCCGCTCTCGATCGTTGACAAACGCCGCGAGAAAGCCGGTGAAATTGCGGAAATGACTGTAATCGGAAATGTAGACGGCAAAAAATGTATCATCGTCGATGACATTTGCGACACAGCTGGCACCCTATGCAAAGCGGCAGAGGTCTTGATCGAAAATGGTGCCTCAGAAGTCCATTCCTATATCACACATGGTGTCTTGTCTGGTCCTGCCGTCGAGCGGATCACAAACTCGGTCATGAAATCACTTGTCATCACAGACACGATCCAAGCAACAGACCCTGTCCTGAATGCGCCTAACATTCGCATTCTGCCAACAGCACCGATGTTTGCGCAGGCGATCATGAACATTTGGAATGGAACATCCGTCTCGTCCTTGTTCGATACAGAAACGATCGAGCCTATCTACCAAGGCCAAATGTAAATCTGCCGCATGGGTGTTTATTCAAGCACCCATGCATCCTCTGGATCGGCAACCTGTCCGATTGCTTGCCAAGACATGCGAACACGGGCCACCTTGGTATCTCCCCACGTCCGGAAAACAGCGTAAAAGCCCTCAGGGTTTATACCATCTGCGGTAATATCCATCCGCAAATTTGTTCCGGCATCTGTATCCCAAAGAGAAATACCGACACTTACGCTTGGCGCGGACATGAACGGCTCGGAAAAATGAATAAATCGGCGTTTCTCGCGCGGCCCCTCTCCGGTCCACATCTCTCCTCCGTTTTCAAAATCTGAAAATAAATTAATTTCACCGCTATCAATACCAACCATATGGCTTTTAATCTTGCGCACGATTGCCCCCCAGGTTTGAACTATTTATTAGTATCAAACAAAAAAGTCGGGGCCAATGGCCCCGACCTATTTTGTAATTTTAATAATCCTAGTTTGAGAATTCTGGATAGGCTTCCATCCCCATTTCGGATTTGTCCAACCCGTTGATCTCGTCTTCTTCTGACACGCGAAGACCGATTGTTTTGTCCAAGATAAACCAAACAACTGAGGACACGATGATCACGAACACCCCTACAACAACAACGCCATAGAACTGTGTGCCAAAACTTGCATCCGTGTTGGTCATTGGAACAATCAACGTGCCGAATATCCCTGCCGCAAGGTGAACTGGGATCGCGCCGACCACGTCATCGATCTTAAGCTTGTCCAACAAGGGAACAACAAAGACAACAATCGCACCGCCTGCGGCACCGATAAGTGTCGCGACACCCAATGTCGGTGTCAAAGGCTCGGCTGTGATAGAAACCAATCCCGCAAGTGCGCCGTTCAATATCATGGTAAGATCAGGCTTTTTGTACATCAGCTGTGTAAGGATCAGGACAGAAATTGCACCCCCCGCAGCGGCGGCGTTTGTGTTTGCAAAGATACGAGAAATATCTGCAACGTCTCCGACAGTACCCATGGCCAACTGAGAGCCACCGTTAAAGCCGAACCAACCCAACCACAGAATAAACGTACCCAATGTCGCAAGTGTCAAGTTTGAGCCTGGAATTGGTGACACCCGTCCATCTTTTGCGTATTTGCCCAAGCGCGGCCCAAGGATAATAACACCTGTCAGAGCAGCCCATCCGCCAACAGAGTGTACAACTGTTGAGCCCGCAAAGTCAGCAAACCCCATTGCATCAAGGAAACCACCACCCCATTTCCAGCTCGCTTGGAGAGGATAGATTATTCCGGTTAGGACAATCGTAAAGAACAGGAACGGCCATAGTTTGATCCGCTCGGCCAATGTGCCAGACACAATGGACGCTGTCGTCGCGCAGAACATCAACTGAAAGAAAAAGTCAGAACCGGTCGAGGCATAGCCATAATCATCGGCCGCATCTCGGGTCACTCCGACATCTTCAAGGACACCTGGCCCCCAAACACCAGATAGGATTCCGTCAACTGACCATGATCCTAACGGGTACATTAGATTGTACCCGACAACGTAGTAGGCGATTGCTGCCAGTGAGAACAACGAGATGTTCTTGGTCAATTGCGTCGTCACATTCTTGGACCGCACCAATCCGGCCTCAAGCATTGCAAAGCCGGCAGCCATCCAAAACACCAAAAAACCGCCAACTAGGAACAACAGCGAGTTCAGAATGAAAACCGTATCGGTTGCGGCCTCGGGCGCAGCGGTTTGAGCTGCTGCATATGATGGCAGCGCCAAAGCCAACATGGGTAAAACAAGTTTAAGTCGCATTTTCGGTCCTTTCCTTAAAGTGCGTCTTCGCCGGTCTCGCCGGTACGGATGCGAAGTGTTTGCTCGACATCCAAGACAAAGATTTTGCCGTCACCGATTTTGCCGGTCCTTGCCGTTTCTGTGATCGTGGATACGATGCTCTCCGCCTGATCTGCGGCGCATACGATTTCGAGTTTGATTTTGGGAACAAAGTTCACGGTGTATTCCGCACCGCGATAAATTTCAGTATGGCCTGATTGTGCGCCAAAGCCCTTTATTTCAGACACCATCAATCCGCTAACACCAAGCTCGGTTAAGGCCTGTCGGACGTCATCCAACTTAAAAGGCTTGATCGTTGCAATTATGAGTTTCATCTTTATCTCCTCAGTACTGCACAAAAACATGCTGCACCCGCAGCAAAGCCAATTCCGCGCAAAACAAAAAGATTTTGCACCGTAATTTCTCTAAAATCGCAATAATAAGCACATTTTTTAATCATATTTATTTTTTTGATTAATTTTTATGCACTATTTCGATGTGCAGCCCGTACTTTTCCCCTCTACTCCTGACAAGGAAATCGATATACACTGCGAAAAAACGAGCAGAACAATGGCAAAATCACCCAATACGCGACGCCCCATCATCGCGGGGAAACGTCGAACCACCTCAGATTCGGTGAAACCAAAACCCAAGACACAGCCGCGCCCGAAACCCCGCAAAACGCACGGGATTTTGCGCAGGATTTTTAACTGGGTCATGGCGGTTATCTTTGGCCTGTTCTGGCGGGGTGCCTTGATCGTTGGTCTGATTATCGCCGGATCCGCGTATTATGTCAGCGCGACACTGCCGGAGATGTCCGACCTCTTAGACGGTCGCGCCCGCGGCTCAGTCACAATGTTGGATAGAAACGGTGATGTCTATGCATGGCGCGGCGACCAATTTGGCGGCGCGATAACCGCGGACACGGTGTCGCCGCACCTAAAAAATGCGATCATCGCAACCGAAGATAAACGGTTTTATAGTCACATCGGCATAAGCCCTCGCGGCATCGCAAGTGCGGTTCGTATCAACCTGCGCGAAGGGCGCGGCCCCTTGTCCGGGCATGGCGGCTCTACACTGACCCAACAAACTGCGAAACTGATCTGCTTTGGTGTGCCTTATATCCCATCCGAGTGGCCCTCAGAGGCCGCCTATGAGGCAGACTGCCGACAAGGAACATTATGGCGCAAAGTAAAAGAAGCCATCTTCGCAATGGGAATGGAGATCAAATATTCCAAGGACGACATTCTAACCATTTATCTAAACCGCGCCTTCCTTGGCGCCGGCGCGCGTGGGTTTGAAGCCGCCGCACAACGATACTTTGGGCGATCAGCCGCAGAAGTTGACCCTTCCGAGGCCGCGATGTTGGCCGGACTTCTTGTTGCCCCGTCACGCTATGCCCCGACGAACAACCTCACGCGATCACAAAATCGCGCGAACCTGATCCTTGGCCTGATGGAAGCGCAAGAGTATCTGACACCGGATGAGGCCGACTATGCACGTGCGCATCCTGCACAGCTTTCAGAAGCCGCTGAGGCACGCGCCGGCGGTTATTTTGCAGACTGGGTCATGCAAAGTGGGCCAGAATTCTTTACCCGCAGCACAACAGAAGACGTCATCATCAAGACGACCTTGGACCAAAACATCCAAGCAGCAGCAGAAGAAGCCCTAAAGCTCGTTTTCCAAGAGCGTGTGAAACAAGGATCAAAGGCACAGGCCGCAATCGTCGTTATGTCGGCAGATGGCGCAGTGCGCGCAATGGTGGGAGGGCGACGCACCAAAGTCTCAGGCGCGTTTAACCGAGCAACCCAAGCTTTGCGGCAAACCGGATCCGCGTTCAAACCGTTTGTCTATGCGACCGCCTTGGAATTGGGCTGGTCTCCTCTTGATACAATCACAGACGAACCCCTAACACTGAATGTTCCAGGATCCGGCCCCTGGACGCCAAAGAATTATACTGGAAAATTCTTGGGCGAAGTCACTCTGACCGATGCGTTGAAACACTCGTTAAATATTCCCGCAGTCAAGCTAAGCGAAAGCGTTGGACGCGATCTTGTGCGGCAGGTGGCCGGTGATTTTGGACTTACAACGGACTTGGCCCAAGGTCCGGCAATTGCGCTTGGAGCATCCGAATCGACACTGATCGAGATGGTTGGTGCCTATGCCGGTATTCTAAACGGTGGGTCATCGGTGACGCCCTATGGCCTTGTGGAATTGTCATTATTGGGCGACACCACCCCCCTAATTGGCTCAGGCGGAGGAATTGGAGAACGCGTCATTCAAACCTCGGCCGCACGGCAACTTATTTACATGATGGAAAAAGTGGTCTCTGAAGGATCCGGCAAACGCGCGGCTTTGCCCGGATGGCAGGTGGGCGGCAAAACGGGCACCACTCAGGCGGCACGGGATGCATGGTTTATTGGCTTTACAGCAGATTATATCGCGGGCGTCTGGATGGGGTATGACGACAACACACCTTTATCAGGCGTCACAGGTGGTGGGCTTCCGGCAGAGATTTGGCACGAAACGATGCTGCGCGTCACACAGAACATGACTCCACGTCCCTTGCATATGGACATACCTGCACCGAAATTCGTTCAACCTACACCGCAGCCGCAACCCAAGGCTCCCTCAGGGATCGAAAGCATTCTGCGAAGCATCTTTGGCAATTAAACGGGGCGGCGCACCGCTCCCAAAACTTGCCGCAGCTTAGCCTGCGGTTTTGATGTCGGCGATAAGCTTATCGATGCTGCCACCGCGGCGATCTAGGATCGCGCCAATTTCCGAACGCTCGGTCAACAGCAGATTCACGCCCTCGATAAACATATTAAAGAACAAGGGGCGTCCAGCTTTATCTGATACAAGGAACGTCACATCAAATGGCGACGAGCCCTTTAGATAAGCCAAAGTTTTCACTTCATAAAACGATTTGACGGCCCGAGTCGACTGAACCTCAAGGCGCCCGCCGATAAATTGACGAAACTGTTTGCCATATTTACGCGACAAATACCCAGAAAATGCATCAGAAAAGGCATTAAGCTGCGCAGGGCTGGCGGCACGCGCATCGCGGCCCAATGCATAACGCGCGATGGTAGGCACGTCGCCGTAGGCTCTAAACAATTTTTCGAAATCGGAAATCATCCCGCTTTCAGATTTCCCCGAGCCAATCACACGGTTAATCTCTTTGACCACATCTTGAACCAGTTTTGACGCATCTGCATTTGTCATTGCAAACGACGGCCCTGCCAATACGAGGCCGCCAATACCGGCCAAAACAAGTCGCCTATTCACAGTATTATTCTGCATATGGGTCATCGTATGGGTCAAAATAGTCACCTTCACTGTCATCTGGGGTTCCCAGCTTAAATCGTCTGTTTTGCAGATACATCAACCTGCTCTGCGCGTAGCTGTCGGCACTTTCGTATAACAACGCATCGATAGTACCAGCAAACTGACCGCGTGACGATAGAAGGTCCGCACCTTTTGCAACGGTGGCATAAGTTTGCTCAGTTGGCCCCAAGACGTTCCCAACTGGATCCATGAAAAAGTCAACCAACCGCCCAAATGCGGCCCGTTCCGTCGACGGCCCCAAAACAGGAAGCTCGACATAGGCGCCCTCACGGACACCCCAGACATGCAACGTCTCACCGAAATCGGTTTCACCGCCGTCAATGCCTGCGCCTCCAGCAGGATCAGCGATCCCTCCCAACCCCATGGTCGTATTGAGGGCAAACCGGACTGTATTCTTCAAAGCGTTCTCAAAATCACCCTGCAGAACTTGGTTCACAATATCCCCTGGGGTGGACAGGTTCCGGACGAAATTGGAGACAATTTCTTCCACCTCGTCAGGCATAGCATTCGAATAAGTAACAGCAACAGGTCTGAGCACCGCACGATCAACCGACTTATTGAATTCATGCGTACCACGATTAAACTGTTCGTAAGGATCGTTGACATCACCATTTTCTGGCATGGGGGCGCAAGCTCCGACAAAGAAGCCTACAAAAACAATCAAAACAGAAGAAATTCTTAAACTTGTATACATAAACAATCACCAAACGACGTCTAACTTCCTTCCACATAACGCTCGGGGGCAAAATTCCAAGCCCTACTTGCACCAGTGATGCAAAGTGTGACACAACTGCGACATAAGATTTTAACATTTTTTTGCGTGATATTATCGAACGAAAAACAAAGTGAGAACCGATGGCAGGAACACAGACACAACGCGGGTTAGAAGAATTACGCGCCACTCGAAAACAAAGCCGTGGTTTATATTGGGCTGTTGCTCTGTTCAGCTTTTTTACAAACCTGCTTATGCTGACCGGCCCGCTCTATATGCTTCAAGTCTATGACCGCGTCTTAGGAAGCAGATCTGTCGAAACCCTGATGGCTTTATCGCTTTTGGTGGTTTTCCTTTATGGGACTATGGGATTTTTGGATTTTGCACGCGGACGCATAATGGGACGGGTTGGCGCGCGGTTTCAAGCAAGCCTCGACAAGCGTGTCTTTGAGGCAGTCATTCGCCGTTCGGCCATAAGTCGGGATGAGAAATCCGATACAGGATTGCGAGATTTGGAATCCGTGCAGCGCTTGATGACATCTCCGGTATTAATGTCCATTTTTGACCTGCCTTGGACGCCCGTGTTCTTGTTTGGCATATTTATCTTTCATCCGATGTTAGGAATTTTGGCGATCTCTGGCGGTGGCCTTTTGATTGTCGTTGCGCTTTTGAACCAATGGGTCACCCGAACCCCTGTGGCCAAGGCAAACATGGCAACCTTCCGAGCGGAAAGCATGTCGGATCATATCAAATCAGAGGCGGAAATGATCCGCGCGTTGGGGATGACCGAAGCGGCTTTTTTGCGGTGGCAAAAAATCCGTAATGATAGCTTAAGCGAAACGGTAAAAAGCGCAGATTTGTCAGGCGGTTTCACAATTACAACCAAGACCTTTAGACTATTTTTACAGTCTGCGATGCTGGGCTTGGGCGCATATCTTGTTTTACAAAACGAATTAACGCCAGGCGCAATGATTGCTGGATCTATCTTGATGGGCCGTGCTTTGGCTCCGATCGAGACCTCGATTGGCCAATGGGCGATGGTGCAGCGCGCTCGCAAAGGCTGGAGCAGTCTTGCGGATCTACTAGGCGAAATCCCTCCCGAGGCAGATCGTACCCCCCTGCCCGCTCCACGTGCGCATCTAGAGGCGCAATCTTTGACGGTTATTCCCCCAGGTGAACAACAAGCAGCATTGAGGGCCGTGAATTTCGTGGTCCAGCCCGGACAAGCGGTGGGCGTGATTGGCCCCTCTGGCGCAGGGAAATCTACGCTTGCCCGCGCCATTACAGGTGTTTGGCGCCCTGCAGGTGGCAAAGTCCGCCTTGATGGTGCATCACTTGATAATTACGGCCCAGATGTTTTGGGCCAATACATCGGGTACCTCCCACAGCGCGTTCAACTCTTTGATGGAACAATCGCCGATAACATTGCCCGCCTATCTCCCAATCCTAATCCAGACCAAATCGTTGAGGCGGCAAAAAAAGCAGCGGCCCATGATATGATCCTAAAGTTACCTGATGGATACGACACGCATGTTACTGCGGCGGGTGGTCGTCTATCTGGCGGGCAAATCCAACGGATCGGCTTGGCACGTGCGCTCTACGGAAACCCCGTTATTTTGGTTTTGGATGAACCAAACTCAAATCTCGATAATGAAGGCAGTACTGCGTTGAACATTGCCATTCGAACGATGAAATCAGAAGGACGGTCCGTCATCATCATGGCCCACCGTCCCGCCGCGATCCAAGAATGTGATATGCTTATGGTCATTGATGGGGGTGTTCGCACCGCCTTTGGCCCCAAAGACGAAGTGCTAAAAGCTATGGTTCAAAACCACGAAGTCATTGCCAAATCTACTGGACAGGGGGGCGTAAAATGAACACTCCCACCACGTATTCCGCAAAAACGCCCCTTATCATTGGCATCCTCGCGACCTTGGTCCTTGTGGGCGGGTTCGGCAGCTGGGCTGCGATCACGAATATCTCGGGCGCAATCATCGCGTCAGGTCAGATCGAAGTCGATAAAAATCGCCAAATCGTACAGCATCCCGACGGCGGCGTCGTTGCGGAAATTCTGGTCGACGAAGGCGACCCTGTAATCGCAGGACAAACCCTGATCCAACTGGATCCGACCCTTCTGCAATCCGAGCAAACCATTATCGAAGATCAACTGTTTGAATTACGAGCGCGTCGTGGACGCCTCGTTGCGGAGCGTGACAATGTAGACGCAATTTCCTTTGATCCAGATTTGATCGAGCGGTCCAAAACCGATGCTGATGTGGCTGATTTAATGAATGGCCAAGATCGCTTGTTCACAGCGCGGCTGGAAACAATGCAAGCGCAGATCGAGGCGCTTGGGAAACGGCGTGGTCAAATAAACAACCAGATTGAGGGCATCGACGCACAGCTGGTGGCGCTGGACGAGCAAATTGCGCTCATCAAAGAAGAATTGGAAGGTCAGCAAAGCCTGTTGGAACGCGGCCTTGCACAGGCGGCGCGTGTGTTGGCTCTTCAACGCACAGAAGCGCAACTAAGCGGCCAAGTTGGTGACCTAACGGCCCGCCGCGCAGAAAGTGAAGGGCGGATCACAGAAATCGACATCGAAATCAACTCTCTGATGATCCAGCGTCGAGAAGCGGCTATTAGCCAGTTACGCGACCAACAATTCCGCGAATTGGAACTAGAAGAACGCTTCCGCGCTTTGGCGGAACGCCTAGATCGGATGACAATCACTGCGCCTGTGTCAGGTGTGATCTACGGGCTTTCGATTTATACCCCGCGCTCGGTCATCCGCGCTGCGGAACCTGTGATGTACTTGATCCCACAAGATCGTCCTTTGGTGATTGCAGCACAGGTGGAACCGATTCACATTGACAAGCTCTTTATCGGACAGGATGTGATGATGCGTTTTTCTGCATTTGATCAACGTACAACGCCAGAATTATTCGGAAAAGTCACCCAGATTTCTGCGGATGCGTTTACGGATGAGGCCACGCGCATGTCCTATTATCGTGCAGAAATCGTTTTAAACGAGGAAGAGCTTTCGAAACTACCAGAAGGCGTTCAGCTGATCCCTGGGATGCCGGTTGAAAGCTTTATTAGAACGGCAGATCGGACGCCCTTGGACTATCTTCTGAAACCTTTGACTGATTATTTTACAAAAGCGTTCCGAGAAAGCTAATTTCCGCTTTGCCTTTGCAAATGATGTGCTAGCACTGTGTCAAATACATCCAAGGAGATCGACATGAGTGGCAAAATAGAAGCGAAACTGGCAGAACTGGGCATCACACTTCCGGCGGCACCCGCGCCGGCGGCGAAATATGTCCCCTTCGTCATTGTGGGTGATATGGTTTATGTCTCGGGTCAAATCTCGCAAGATGCTGAGGGTTTGATCAAAGGTAAACTTGGCGATACGATGACCACCGAGCAAGGCGCAGAAGCGGCAAAAACATGTGCATTGGGCTTGATCGCCCAAGCCAAAGCTGCATGCGGCGGCGATCTTGACCGTGTTGTGCGTGTGGTAAAGCTCACAGGGTTTGTGAATTCGACACCAGATTACACAGAACAGCCACAAGTCGTGAACGGGGCATCAAATCTCATGGGTGATGTGTTTGGCGACGCGGGTGCCCATGCGCGTTCGGCCGTCTCTGCTGCGGCACTTCCACTTGGCGTTGCCGTGGAAATCGAAGGCATGTTCCAAATCAAATGAGATTACATACCTCATTTTTAGATCGTCCAATTGCGCATCGTGCCTTGCATGATCGTGCATCTGGGCGCGTTGAAAATGCCCCTTCATCCGTATCCGCCGCGATTGATGCAGGCTATGGAATTGAAATTGATCTGCAGCTGTCGAAAGACGGGCAGGCAATGGTATTTCATGATGATTATCTGTACCGGCTAACAGGCCAGTCCGGCATGGTCCGCGATTATACGGCGCACGAGCTTGGTCAAATGAAGCTTATCGGATCAGATGAGACAATCCCAACGCTAGAGACAATTTTAGAGCTTGTGTCGGGTCAGGCCCCTTTGTTGATCGAGCTCAAGGATCAAACTCTCGCCCTTGTCGGTACTGATAGTGAATTGGAAAAGGCCACCTGCGCGAATTTGCAGGGCTACCAAGGCGAGGTGGCGCTAATGTCGTTTAACCCACATTGCGTTGCACATTGTCAGAATTTTGCTCCGGACCGGCCGCGTGGCCTTACCACCTGTTCTTTCGCGCCAAGCGATTGGCCAGAGGTTGATCCAACGCTGCTTGCCACGCTCATGGATATGCCCCACTTTGACCAAGTTGGCGCCTGTTTCATCTCGCACGACGTGAATGATTTGTCTTCGAACATCGTCCAAGCCAAAAAGTCAGCAGGCCACCCGATTTTGTGTTGGACCGTAAAGTCACAAGATCAGGCAGACACAGCACGACTTATCGCAGACAATATTACGTTTGAAGGATTTTTACCGGTTTGAACCTTGCGTCCGCTTGATCACGCCCACGGATGCCCCACATTCACCACAGTAGGAGGTGCACCGTGGCAGATTTGGACATTCGCGTAGATATTGTACGTTCTCTTTCGTCCGTCCCCCCCGCAGTGTGGGACGCCTGTGCCAACCCACAGGACACAGGTCCGCGCCCAAAAGATCCATTCACAACGCATCGGTTCTTACTTGCCCTCGAACAAAGCGGCTCGGTCGGCGATGGGACGGGGTGGGATCCATTTTACCTAATTGCCTATGCCGGAGAAACCGCAATTGGAGTGGCTCCACTGTATCTAAAACACCATTCCCAAGGCGAGTATATTTTCGATCACAACTTTGCACACGCGTATGAACGCGCAGGCGGTCAATATTACCCAAAATTACAGGTAGCAGTTCCATTTACCCCGGCCACGGGGCGACGTTTTCTAGTGCGCCCAGAGCACAAGGATATCGCCACCTCGGCCCTTGTCCAAGCAGCACAACGTCTTGCGCTGAACAATGGATTGTCATCCCTGCATATTACATTTTGCACCGATGACGAATACTCTCAAGCATCAGACCTTGGCCTGATGCAACGCGTGAGCCAACAGTTCCACTGGCGCAATGATACCTATGCCTCATTTGACGCGTTCCTTGCCACGCTATCCTCGCGCAAGCGAAAGAACATTCGAAAAGAAAGAGAGGTTGCCAACCAGTTTGGTGGTGAGTTCGAAATTCTATCTGGCGACGACATACAGCCAATTCATTGGGACTATTTCTGGCAGTTCTATCAAGACACCGGCGCGCGAAAGTGGGGAAGTCCCTATCTGACGCGATCTTTCTTTGACATCGCACATGAAACTTTGCGTGATGATATTTTGTTGGTTATGGCACGCAAAGATGACAAATATATCGCGGGCGCCCTGAATTTTATTGGTTCAGATACCTTGTTTGGTCGATATTGGGGATGCCTAGAACATTACCCCTGTCTACATTTCGAAGCCTGCTACTATCGCGCCATGGATTTCGCAATTTCCAACGGTCTTGATCGTATCGAAGCAGGGGCCCAAGGTGAACACAAATTATCCCGTGGCTATATGCCGAGCGAAACGTATTCATTGCATTGGTTTGCAGATGAGGGTTTTGCGCAGGCCGTGGAGTCCTATTTAAAGGCGGAGCGGGATGCCGTCAAAGATGACATCGAAATATTGACAGCGTATGGCCCGTTCAAAACCGCAACCATCGAGGAACAAGATTGATGAAATTTTCACCTGAGACCGCGCAAGAAGAAACCCAAGTGTTACAGTCGAATGGATGGGAGTTGAATTCACAGGCAACTGAACTGTGCAAAACGTTTGAATTCAAAAATTTTGTTGCGGCATTTGGATGGATGGCACAGGTTGCACTCCTAAGCGAAAAAGCGAACCATCACCCAGAATGGAGCAATGTTTATAAAACTGTTCACGTCAAACTAACGACACATGATGTTGGGGGACTAAGTCAGCTGGATGTTGATCTGGCCAAGCAGATGGACCGCTTGGCCGAAACGTGACATTTATCCAATAGTGGCAAGCAGGGTTTCACCCGCCGATATTTCACAAACCCCAGGTGACTCTTCTGGCATGAATTCAGTGACAACGCCGTTCTCGACCATCATTGAATATCGCTTTGAGCGTCCGACCAAACCTGCAGGATGGGCTGTAAAGTCCATTCCAATCGCTTTTGTAAACTCGCCGTTCGAATCCGCCAGCATGGTAATGCCCGCGTCTGTTGCGCCTGTTGCCTCGCCCCATGCCTTCATGACGAATGGGTCGTTTACAGAAAGGCAGATGATTTCATCAACACCTTTTTCTGCGAACTGATCTTTGGTGCGAATAAAGCTTGGGACATGTGCAGACGAGCATGTGGGCGTATACGCACCAGGCACGGCGAACAAGACCACTTTTCGCCCCTTTAACTTGGTGTCTAACTCAACCGCCTCTGGTCCGTTTTCCCCCAAAACGACAAGAGTTGCCGCTGGTAATGTATCGCCTTTTGAAATTGTCATTTAGTTTTCCTATCAGTTGCTCTTTTTGTGACTTAAGTTATAGGTCTAGAGTGCATTGAAGAATAGTCAACGGGTGAACAAGCTTATGTCAAAAGTCGTGGTTGTCGGCGCAGGCCAAGCAGGTGCTGCAGCAGTTGCAAAATTGCGAAATTCTGGATTTGACGGACAGATTACCATGATCGGCGCCGAAGAAGCATTGCCCTATCAGCGCCCTCCTTTGTCCAAAAAGTATATGTTGGGCGAAATCGAGCTTGAGCGACTATTTCTTCGACCACAAAGTTTCTACGATGATCATAACATCACACTTCAGCTTGGATCACATGTGACCAAGATTGACCGCGACGCACGCACAGTCATAACCGATGCTGGATCACTTTCGTATGACAACTTGATCCTCGCCACCGGGTCATGGCCACGACGTCTTCCGCCTGCAATCGGAGGTGATTTGCGTGGTGTCTATGTCATGCGAGACCTTTCTGATGCCGACGCTATGGCAGCAGAGTTTCAAAAAGATCGACATGTCTTGATCATTGGCGGAGGATATATCGGGCTTGAGGCTGCGGCAGTTGCAGCGCAAAAAGGGTTGCGCGTTACTTTGGTTGAAATGGCAGACCGTATTTTACAGCGCGTTGCTGCACCTCAAACGTCCGACTATTTCAGAGAGCTGCACCAAAAACACGACGTTGCGATCAAAGAGGGTGTTGGCCTAGACCGTTTGACTGGTACCGACGGCCAAGTTAGCGGCGCCCGACTTACGGATGGGACCGAGCTTGACATCGACTTTGCAATTGTCGGTGTGGGCATTGCGCCTGCAACTGAACTGGCCGAAGCCGCAGGTCTTGAGATTGATAACGGCATCAAGACGAACACATTTGGTCAAACGTCTGATCCATACATATGGGCAGCCGGTGATTGTGCGTCATTTCCACATGACGGTGCGATGATGCGACTGGAAAGCGTCCCAAATGCAATTGATCAAGCCGAAGTTGTTGCACAAAATATTCTAGGCGCACAAATGGCCTATACCCCAAAGCCATGGTTTTGGTCTGACCAATACGACATAAAGCTGCAAATCGCAGGGTTGAATGCGGGGTACGACACTGTGGTCACTCGTAAAGATGGCGAGGCGACTTCGTTTTGGTATTTTAACGGCGATGCCCTATTAGCGGTCGATGCTATGAACGATCCAAAGTCATTCATGATCGGAAAGCGCCTTATAGAGGCAGGCAAAACAGCCGATAAGTCCAATGTGGCGGACCCAAATTTTATCCTTAAGGATTTATTGAAAGCGTGAGGATCGTTGGGGGAGAATTTCGCGGACGCGCACTTGCCGCTGTTGGAAAGGGGGACGTAGGTGCACATCTGCGCCCCACGCCCGACCGGATACGCGAAAGTCTTTTCAACATCCTTACTCTTGGAAAATATGGTGACCTTGTCACAGGCCAACGCGTTTTGGATTGCTTTGCCGGAACGGGCGCACTTGGCCTAGAGGCGCTGTCGCGCGGGGCCGAGTCGGTTTCTTTTATTGAAAACGGACGTAAGTCTTTATCCTTGCTTACCAAGAACATACAAATCTGCGATGCGACAGACAGAGCGCGGGTTTTCAAATTCAGTGCGCTCAACCCACCGCAGAATTCGTCGCCCCCTTTTGATCTGGTTTTCATGGACCCCCCCTATGGCAAGAAAATGGGTCAAGTGGCCCTAGAGATGCTTTTGAAAAATGGATGGCTAGCTGAAACAGCTACACTTATTTTAGAGGATCACGCCGAACAAGACTTGCCCCCGCGGTTTGTTAAACAAGATGTGCGCAAATTCGGGGGAACAGTCATTCACATTGTGCAACTTAAAACTCGCGAAGAGGCGGAGTAATTAGATCACGCACGACATAAGGTAACTCATCCTCGACCAAGCGGCTTCGGCATAACCGCGCAGCAGCCAAAATGCTTGATGTGTCTTGCGGTAAAATCTCTAGCACACTACGGACCATGCGTTTACGTCCAAGGCTTTCTTCTTGTCCAATGGCATGAAAGCCCGCCCGATATCTGCTTCCGACTAGGTTATGCGAGACAAAGGTTACTGCAAACAGATGTGAGGGTGGCGCGTTTAGCATCGGAAAATTATATCCGGCGGAAGATTTAATCATGACACCCCGATAATCGCGTGTGGTTACATTCCCTCTAAGTCTTTCAGTTGCGGAAAATAGACTTATCAATTCTTTACCGCGAAAGACCCGAACACCATCAACTGTTTTTATAGACACCAAGGTTCTTAGATATTTTTCGGGATCTAGAAACGACCGGCGCCAAAAGCTATGCACACCATCTGGTATGGTGTCACGGTTAGGTACGACATCGCCGCCCATGTCCAAATAATCAACAAATCCCAAGCGCGACCGCGTTTGGAAATTCATGCTACGTAAATCTCCACCAGATTTTAATGCTTCAATATCATCCGACGTAAGTGGGAGGGTGTAAATTCTTGCGTCCACCCGAAAATAATCGCACATTTTTTGTAATATGTTTGGCTTTGGAAAAGAATGGCCACTCATATACCGATTAAACTGAACACAGTTGATATCCAGATCGCGGCAGACAGCCGCAATCGAAGGACGGGTTGTACATAGCAACCTCAAATTCTCACCGAAAATCAGTAAAACACTCAACGTGGCCCCCAAAACCATGTGCGACATAAAATTGCAGAGAGCCACGTCTCTCTAGACGTTATCACAGTTTCTAACCCCTTTGGATATAACGAAATTGTTACAAATCACATTTACATTCCTCGGAATTATAAATTCTGAAATACTAGCCTAATGAATTTAATCGCAAAAATACAAAAAACACGCAATTTCAGCGTGTTTTTTCATTTTGACACTACGATGTAAGATCTCTCTTCCAACTTAATACGTTGGATGAAACCTGTTCTCGGGTGATAATGTAAATATCTCGAACCCATTTGACGTAACACCAATCGAATGTTCAAACTGCGCCGAGAGCGATCTATCCCGCGTTACCGCCGTCCAATCGTCCGAAAGTACTTTTGTTTCTGGGCGCCCCAAATTTACCATAGGTTCGATGGTAAAAAACATCCCCTCTTCTAACACTGCCCCGTCACCAGCACGCCCATAATGCAAAACATTTGGCGGCGCATGAAAAACTGTGCCCAATCCATGCCCGCAAAAATCACGCACAACTGACATGCGTTGCGCTTCGACATAGGTTTGAATGGCGTGCCCGATATCCCCAAAGGTATTCCCCGGCTTAACCATTTCGATCCCTTTGAACAGGGCATCATGTGTTACCTGAATAAGGCGTTCTGCTTTGCGGTTGAGTTTACCTGCGACGAACATGCGAGACGTATCACCGAACCACCCATCGACAACGACAGTGACATCTATATTCAATATGTCCCCATCCTTTAGTCTTTTCTCAGAAGGAATACCGTGACAGACCACATGATTAATCGAAATACAGCTTGCGTGTTGGTACCCACGATACCCAATCGTCGCAGAGGTCGCGCCCTTGGCTGTGACTTTGTCCTCAATCAAACGGTCTAATTCAGCCGTGCTCACTCCGGGTTGGACGTGTTCACACATCTCGTCCAAAATTTCAGCCGCCACTTTGCCAGCCGCATGCATGCCCGCAAAGTCAGATGCACTATGGATGCGGATACCATCTTTGGTGGTAGGAAATTTTTTTGACCCGAACACGAATTATACTCCTGCAAAGTAAGTGTACGCTGTTTAAACGAAGCAGCCGGAAATGACTAGATGTCTGGCAAATCAAATTGAACCCTATGATCTAGCCTTACACACTGAGGAGAAAGTTTAGTCCTCCACGCGTAAAACTCAACACCGGCGTCACGCGCCATATGGCACGCTTTAAGGTAGTTTGGATCGATGTCACCGGCAATTGTACAGTGTTGCGCGCCTGTATGTTGAACCAGATACAACATGGCTGCACGGTGACCATTTTGAACCATCTGCGCCAGATCATGCAAATGCCGCGCACCGCGTGCGGTCACGCTATCTGGAAATTCTGCTATGCCCGTTGATCGCATCAATGTAACGCTTTTGACCTCAAGATAGACATCGCTCAGCCCACTTTGGGACAACAGAAAATCTATGCGACTTTTATCCGCGTATTTCACTTCGGAGCGGACTGTTTTATAGGCCTCGAAAGGGTTAATGGCACCTTCGCTTAGCCCCTCTTTGACAACCTTATTTGCATGACCCGTATCGACGCAAACAAGCCCCGAATGAGTTTGGATAAGTTTCCAAGAGAATTTCAGCTTCTTTTTAGGATCATCATTTGGCTCAAGCCAAACGGTGCTGTTTGGCTCTTGTAATCCCAACATCGACCCTGGGTTTGCACAATGTGCGGTGACCTCACGCCCATCCTCTAACGTGACATCAGCAAGAAATCGTTTATAGCGCTTTACAAGAGTGCCGCGAACAAGGGGTGTTTGAAACTTCATGGGACCATCCTATACCCAAGTCAAAGAGGATGAAAAGGAAACATCATGTCCCAGCCTAGCGCCGCAATTCTGATTATCGGTGATGAAATCTTATCTGGTCGCACACGCGATGCAAATATGCACTATCTTGCGGGTCAACTGACCGAAGCAGGCATCGCCCTAAAAGAGGCCCGCGTCGTCAGCGACGATGAAACCGCCATCGTTGACGCCGTCAAAACCTTATCTTCTCGCTATGATTATCTTTTTACCTCGGGTGGCATTGGTCCAACCCATGATGATATTACCGCTGATTGTATCGCAAAGGCGTTTGATCGAACCATCGACGTGCGCGCGGACGCCCGAGACCTGCTAGCGGCGTATTATGAAAAAGAGGGGAAAGAATTTAATGAGGCCCGCCAACGTATGGCCCGCATCCCTGAGGGCGCAACTTTGATTGATAATCCTGTGTCGGTGGCACCTGGATTTACCTTAGAAAACACACATGTCATGGCAGGCGTCCCCTCTGTCTTCCGTGCAATGGTCGCGAGTGTCTTGCCGGGTTTGACTGGGGGCGCCCCTCTCCAAAGTGTGACGCAAAAACTTTTGAAAGGCGAAGGCGACGTTGCAGCGCCATTATCGCAGTTGGCACAAGATTATCCGACCTTATCAATTGGATCGTATCCGTTCCAACAAGACGGAATTTACGGAACCAACATTGTACTTCGCGGCACGGATAGTAAGATGCTGACTGACGCAAAACGCAAATTGAAAGAGATCTTCGGTGACGCAGCACACGAGTGAGGTATTATTCCAAGCGATTGAAGACACATGGCCTGCCCAAGAGTATTCTAAAACGGGCGGGTTTCACATTGGCCGCGACCCTGCTTCACAACGCACAAGCTCGGCAAGATTGATCTCATCCGACTATGATATTCCCTTAGCCGAAAACGCGTTTACATCTTGGGGCCAAACACCAATCTTTATGGTCACAAAATCGGATGGATCGTTGGATCATGATCTACAGGAGCGAGGATATCAGATAAAAGATCCCGTCAACCTTATGTCCTGCCCCGTTTCCGACTTGGCCAATGATGCCCCGCCGCCTGTGTCAATGTTCACGCCTTGGCCCATGTTAGCCATACAGCGCGAAATTTGGACCGACGCGGGAATTGGTCCAGAGCGCCACAAGATAATGCAGCGCCCCACTGGTCATAAAACAACCATTCTATCGCGGTGGGATGACAAACCCACCGGAACTGCCTTTGTTGCCACCTCGGGCAATCTGGCCATCTTGCATGCGCTAGAATTACGACCAGAACATCGCCGCAAAGGCATTGCATCATGGATGGTAAAAACTGCTGCGAGGTGGGCGAAACCGTTGGGGTGTGATCACCTTGTTGTTCTTGTGACTACGGCAAACATCGGCGCAATGTCCCTTTACACTTCACTCGGTTTTGAAACTGTGGAACATTATCACTATCGTAAAAAATGAAAATAGGCCCGATGTCACGCTATCCCCAAACCACTGCTCTCGACCTTCCCGTCATTGATCCACTTCCCGAGGCCACGCAAAAGTATTTTGACATTTGCCAAGACAAGCTTGGGATGGTGCCCAATGTTTTGCTGGCACATGCGTTTAGCATTGAGAAACTGAACGCCTTCACCGGCCTTTATAACGAAATCATGCTCGCCCACAGTGGCCTATCAAAGCTAGAGCGTGAAATGATTGCGGTTGTTGTCTCTTCAATCAACAAATGCTTCTACTGCCTCACAGCCCATGGTGCCGCCGTTCGGGAATTGTCGGGGGATCCTATTTTGGGCGAGATGCTTGTTATGAACTTTCGCGCGGCGAACCTGTCGGCCCGCCACAAAAAGATGCTAGAATTTGCAGAGAAAATCACAAAAGCCAGTGCGGAAATAGAAGAAACTGACAGGTCTGAATTGCGAACAGTGGGTTTTAGCGAACAAGATATCTGGGATATCGCCAACGTCGCTGCCTTTTTCAATATGAGCAATCGTTTGGCAAGCGCCGTCGATATGAAGCCTAATGACGAATATCACGCGCAACATCGCTAGGTATCTGTCTATCGCGATTTGCGGAATTACGCTTTCTGTACAAAGCGCGATGGGAATAGACGGGCTCCCCTTGCCGTCAGGCGCGACAGAAACACTTGCAACTATTACAGATGCCGCAACCTTCGCCCTGCCCATAGGCGCGTATTCAAATGACGCTTTGCCGACGGTCTCTTTGCAGGGGCGAAAACACACACGCGCCTGGCGCCTTGACGTCAGTAGCCTGACGGTGGATCAAGTCGCGCAACCTGTAATAGATTACCTGATCGACAACGGTTACAGCTTGAGGCTTGATTGTAGCTCCGAGGCCTGTGGTGGCTTTGATTTTCGCTTTGCCATCGAGACCGCAAAGGCCCCCGCTCTTTTTGTGGACTTTCGCAATTTTCGATTTTTCAGCGCGCAAAACAATGAACAGGCTGCAAGCGTTCTGATTTCGCACTTTGCAGATAGCATTTTCCTTCAGCTCATCCACCTTGATGGATCCTCTGAGGGCACAACAATCAACGTTACACCCAAAGTGTCACAAGAGCGCCTGCCGACGTTCGCCCAGCCCTCTTCTGATACGTTTGGCACCCAATTACAGAGTTTGGGACATATTATTTTATCAGATCTCTCTTTTGCCTCCGGAGCATCAACACTTGAGAACCAAGAATTCAAGTCGCTTGAACACCTATCTAAGTTCATGAAAGACAACCCTAATCAAAAAATTTTGATCGTCGGTCATTCTGATAATTCAGGCACATTGGCCGCAAACATAGGTCTTTCACAAAAAAGAGCACAGTCCGTAGCCCAGCGATTGATATCACAATACAACATAGACGCATTTCGCATTCAGGCAGAGGGCGCTGGCTATTTGTCGCCAATCACAACCAACACAACAAAAGAAGGGCGCCGGCAAAACCGGCGCGTCGAAGTTGTCTTGGATTAGCGATAGGTAGACCCGTTGGTTACCACCGGTCTGGTCCTCTATGGGCAAATTCGCCGGCAAGGAAGTCTATGAATGAGCGAACCTTTGGCTGCGTAAATTTGCCCGGAGGGTAAACCACATAGACGCCACGCGTTTCCTTTGGCAGATCGGGCATGACATCCACAACTAGCCCGCTTTCGATAGCCTCTTGATAGATAAAACTGGGCAGTTGCGCGATCCCCAAGCCAGACACCGATGCATGCAATAGCGATTGACCATCATTCACGCTTAGCCAACCGGCGGTCCGAATTTGGCGCATTTCGCCAGAAGGCGATGTGACTTTCCACACCGCGCTTTGGGACTGGTTGCTATAGTGCAAAAGCTTATGAGCGTTTAGGTCGTCGATCCGGAGGGGAACGCCGAACCGACGAAGATAATCAGGGCTTGCGACCATGCGGATAGTGGTTTCCGTCAGTTTGCGTGCACGCAGGGAGCTGTCTTCCAACTCGCCAATTCGGATCGCAGCATCGAAGCCTTCTGAGATAAGCTCAACGTAACGATTTGTAAGCTCCATATTGACCGTGACATCAGGGAAGTTGTTCAAGAACTTTCCTAAGATAGGCGACAAAAGCCCAACACCAAAGTCTGTGGCAACTGACACACGCAATTGGCCGGATGGCGCAGATTGCATGGAGGTCACAAGAGCATCGGCTTCACCTGCATCGTTTAGGACACGGCAGGCGCGGTCGTAATAAGCAAGGCCAATTTCTGTTGGGCTGACACGACGTGTCGTGCGATTCAACAATCTGGCCCCGAGGCGCGTTTCAAGACTTGAGACGTGCTTGGAAACGGCGGATTTTGAAATCCCCATCTTCTTTGCAGCGTCGGTAAATCCACCTTGGTCCACCACCGTTGCAAATGCTTCCATTTCAGTCAATCGGTCCATTTTCGATCCTCTATGCGTTACAAGGATCTGTATGCAGGCCGATTAGGGCAAGACTGGGGCAGCCTCTGGACATTTAAGGGGAAATTGCCGGACTGCTTCGGGGCCGAGATCAATCCAATTCATCAACCTTACAGCTCAAGAGCCAACCTAACACCCTGATTTATAGCGGCTTTTGCGTCCAATTCCGCGGCCAAATGCGCGCCACCGATGATATCAACCGGTATTCCCGTTTCCTTCAAGGCCTCAAACAGGCGACGCTCGGACACCTGTCCGGCACATAAAACAACATCATCTACCTCTAGAACAGTTGGGGTTTCACGCGCAGGACCAAAGGTGATGTGCAAGCCTTTGTCAGAAATTGCCTCATAATTCACACCTCCCATCATTTTCACGCCCTTCATTTTCAGAGCGCTGCGATGAATCCAACCGGTTGTCTTGCCAAGCCGTTTGCCAAGCTTTTCTGATTTACGCTGAAGCAGATAGACCTCACGCGCGGGTGCATGCGGGACTGGCCCCGCCTCAGATAATCCTCCGGCAGTTATTTCTGGATCCCCTACGCCCCATTCTGCCATCCATGCGGGCAAATCAATCGTTGGGCTTGTGCCTTCGTGTACAAGGAATTCAGAGACATCAAACCCAATACCCCCTGCCCCAATAACGGCAACACGTTTCCCAAGCTGTGCAGATCCGTTCAAGACATCAATATAGCTATGCACATTCGGGCGGTCTTGGCCCGATATCTCAGGATCACGAGGGACCACGCCTGTCGCTATGATGATATGATCGAAACCTGCCATTGCTTCAACTGTGGCTTCGGTCTGCAGATGAAGGGATACGCCTGTGGCTTGGATCATTGCTTCGAACCAATCAACTAATCCGTGGAATTCTTCCTTACCCGGGATCTGTTTGGCCAGATTGATTTGCCCGCCGACGCGATCTGCGCGATCGTACAAATGAACCGCGTGGCCGCATTGCGCGGCTGTCACGGCCGCCATGACACCCGCCGGTCCGGCGCCCACCACGGCCACTTTTTTAGGTGAGCTTGTCGGCTTGACGACAAGTTCTGTCTCAAAGCAGGCCTTTGGGTTCACCAGGCACGAGCTAATCTTGCCGCTAAAGGTATGGTCAAGGCACGCTTGGTTACACGCGATACAAGGCGCGATTTCTGCGGATTTCCCTGCTGCCGCCTTTACAACAAAGTGCGGATCCGCAAGGAATGGCCGCGCCATGCTGACCATATCGGCGCATCCCGTGGCAAGCACATCCTCGGCAACCTCAGGTGTATTAATGCGGTTTGAGGTGATGACAGGGATCGAGACCTTGCCCATCAACTTCTTGGTGACCCAAGCAAAGGCCGCCCGCGGTACTGATGTCGCAATTGTTGGAATGCGCGCTTCGTGCCATCCAATGCCCGTGTTGATGATCGTCGCACCCGCCGCTTCGACCGCTTGTGCGAGTTGCACCACTTCTTCATGGGTTGACCCGTTCGGGATCAGGTCGATCATAGACAAACGGTAAATGATAATGAAATCGTCCCCAACGGCCGCCCGCACACGTTTGATGATTTCAATGGGCAATCGCATTCTATTCTCATAGCTGCCGCCCCAACGGTCTGTGCGTTTATTGGTATGCGTGACCAAGAACTGATTTATGAAATATCCCTCAGATCCCATGATTTCCACACCATCATAGCCTGCCTCTTGGGCGCGCCGAGCGGTTTGTGCAATATCAGAGATTTGCTTTTCAATGCCCTCTTCATCCAGTTCTTTTGGTGGGAATGGTGAAATTGGCGATTTCACAGCACTTGGCCCAACACAGTCAGGACCATAGGCATACCGACCCGCATGCAAAATTTGCATCGCAATTTTGCCATCGCTTGCATGGACGCGGTCGGTTACAATTTTATGATGAGCGACATCTTCCTCGGTATAAAGTCCCGCTGCACCTGGGAACACGCCCCCTTCATGGTTTGGCGCGATACCACCGGTCACCATAAGCGCCACACCACCTCGGGCACGTTCGGCATAGAATTCTGCAACGCGGTTCCAATCTTTTGTTTCCTCAAGATTGGTATGCATAGAGCCCATCAACACTCTATTCTTAAGTGTCGTAAATCCTAAATCTAATGGACGAAATATATGAGGATAGGTTACAGACATCGGCAGCCCTTTACGCGTAGGTCAAGTTTGCCTAATGATCTGTCACAGCATCGCGGTTGTCACCCCTAAACGCGGCGTCAATTTATATCAGGAATTAGAGGCGAACCGGCGCAAAGCACGCTTGAGCAAATCAACCTCATCGCGCAACAAATTCACTTCGGCACGAATGTCGTTTGCAAGCGCATTTCCAAAAACAAGAGTAACATCACAAATTGGTTCTAACCCATCCTGTGAATGCAAACATAAACTATGCACTCCATCAGACAGGGCAGCCGAGGGAATTGGACAATTTGCGACCCAATGACCATCATCTGTTTGTGACACATCTAGGCCTTGAACAATTTGTCCAAGATAGGTGCAAGAAACATCTGGGCGGGCGCTTTGTTCGCCAAGAACAACAGACCAAACCCCATCCGCGATCTGAGAGTGCAAAACGGAAATAGACATTTTTCGCTCCTAATACTGTGCCCGAGGACGTCGATGCACCAAAAAATCACGCAAAGTTACAGCATTCATTTTCGGATTTTCAAAAATAATATCCAACCATGCCCGCTGCATGCGCTTTTCGTTTAATTTCAAATACCCAAGATAGAATTCAAGAGAAACCTCTCCTTGATCCAAAGGAACTGTGTTCAAGACTTGCTCGACGTTTGGACCATGCTGGATATTAAGGCGCACAAAAAGGCCCAACGGTCGTTCAACTGAAAAGACCCCATCGACCTGTAAAATTTTTCGTGCTGAAAGATCTGTCAAAGCTTCGTCTGGCAATTCCAACGCAAAGGATAAAAATGTTCCAGCGAAATCGAACACCTCAACGGACACCCCAAAAGGCGCTAGATCTGTTGACGATGAATTCCGAACTTGTCGCAAAGCGATTTCGCCATGGGGACAGTCATGAAAAAGCTTTAACCCACGCCCCATCGGAGCAGAAGAAGCAACAGAGGCATATCCTTTTTGCGCAATCTCGGCCCGCCACGCCGGTGGCCGCCATGAGAAATCAGCGTCTTTGGGGGGCTGGTAGTGGTTTGTACCAATCCTAGGCAATCTTAGAACATGATCTGCGTGATGAGAAATATCATTGAGATGCGGCAATAGACTGCGCGCTTTGTCAGAAACTTCGGCAATTTGTTCATACGACTGTTGCCGAAGTTCCGATGCCGCAGTGCTCCAATACTTTATCGCTTTTTCGTTTGAATACTTTCGAAACACGAACCTATCCCCTTAGCTATGCCATCGTGACCTAAGTGATTTATACTAAAATAACAAATCCAAATTCATTTAGCGGCCTGTTTACGCAACAGTTTAACCACCAGAGGTTGGCCGCAGCTTTGGACGAAGCATCGGTTCACTTGGCGCCACCGCAGCAGAAATCGTTACCCCAGGGCCAGTGATCTGCGACAGCCCAGCATCAACAATGCTTGTCCTTTGTGAAACAGATAACGTCGATGATGTCCCATTATAGTGGGTCACAAGAACAGCAATGTCTTGCATGGCACGCGCACCACGCACAGTATTGCGGTGCAAATTTTTATCTCGCGATTGTTGAGCGTCGTAGACCACAAACCGTTTGCCGTTTCTAACCTCGTCCGACACAAGACGCGCAGTCTTTGGGTGCAAAGCACCGCCGCTGATGTCTTGGGGCGCATTTTGTGTAAAGATCGTATAAGTTAGAAGATGACCATCATTTGTCGCCTTACAGCGTTTTGCGACAAGATATGCCTTACCAAAGCCTTTACGCGTTTGCGCACTATCAAAACACAAACCGCTGGGCGCAATAAAAGTCGTATCACCAACCGTTTGCGCCGGTGCAAGTTGGGAGGTCGCCCCGCCACCTAGAAACGGAAGAGTGTCAACACCAGCGCACGCCGCCAAAAACGGAAGCCCCACGACAACACCCCACATACGCAACTGAGAAAGGAACTTGCTCATACTACCCAAATTTCTTTTTTCTAAATGTCTAAAGTCACTTGGGGCTCAGCGCAAGCCAACATAAGATGTCAGGCGGATTTTGCCGATTTGCGCCGATCGTCCCAGCGTGCATAAATTGTGTATGCTGCGCTCATGAAAATGATGTCTAGAATAAAATACAATCCAGTCTCAGCACTTTTAAGGTCCAACGACTGCACAAATAACGCCGCGCCGTCCATCTGTCCGTCCAAGCCAAACCCAAGCATTGCCACGGAATTATTTGCAAGATGCAAGCCAATAACTGCCCCAAGGTTTCCAGTCCGCAAGGTCACATAACAGGCCAAAACACCAAAAACCGTTGTATCTGCCACATACAAATACGCGTTATTACCAAAAGATTGATAATCAAAATGTAAAAGCCCAAACAACAGGGACGGCACATAGATTGCCCACAGATCGGAGCGCCCACTGGCCTTTACATTTTGTAAGATGTAGCCGCGAAAGACGATTTCCTCTGCACCCGATTGAATAAGCACCAAGACCACCAGCGGGATGATCCACAACGCCCACTTTGGCAAATCCAACACACCGGCGGGATTTATCGACACTGAGCCAATCTCAAACAATACCCCAACGACCGAGATGGCAGAGATCACCAAGAGCCCCCAAACAAAACACTTGCGAAAGTGACGCCAGTTCACACGATACTGAGGCCCGTACAGTGCCGACAGCGGTCGACTGTGCAGTTGCCACATGGCAAGGGCAACACCGAACCAAATCGGCAAAAACGTAAGCAAGAGCAAAGCCAAAGCTTCAGGGGTGCTGCCCAATTCCGAACTCCAAAGTCCGAATTCATACCCAACACCCAAGACCACAGGCAAAGACAAAATTCCAATAGTTCCCACGATGTAAAAAATGCTAATGATCACAAATCCAAAAAATATGCGCCACAACTCGGTCTTATCTGAAATATGATTGGCAAACATGGACCCCTCCTAAAACACACCGTCATTGGACACCGCCGAAATTGATGCGTCAATCCACGATTTCCCCCGAGATAAATACATCAAGATTGATTGCAATCCAGCGTCCAAAGCCTTAATTGATAGTCTAAACAAAAAAGCTGGACCTGATTGAATGAACTGGATTACTAACTACGTTCGCCCGCGGATCAACTCGATCTTTTCACGCCGAGAAACCCCAGATAATCTGTGGTCCAAATGCGACGATTGCGGAAGCATGTTGTTTCATCGTGAACTTTCAGAAAATTTGAACGTATGTACACAGTGTGGTCACCACATGGCCATTACACCGCGCGAACGGTTCCAAGCTTTGTTTGATGGCGGCATTTTTGTTGAAGTCGACGTGCCTAAACCCATTACAGACCCGCTGCATTTCAAGGATCAAAAGAAATACCCTGAACGCATGAAAGCGGCACAAAAGAAAACCTCTGAACAAGAAGCAATGCTTGTTGCAGAGGGTGAGATTGGCCGAACACCCATTGTTGCTGCAGCTCAAGATTTCTCATTCATGGGCGGCTCGATGGGCATGTATGTGGGCAATGCCATTATTGCCGCCGCAGAACGCGCCGTTAAAATGCACCGTCCTCTTGTGTTGTTTTCCGCCGCAGGTGGGGCAAGAATGCAAGAGGGTATCCTAAGTTTGATGCAAATGCCGCGCACAACCGTGGCAATCCAGATGCTCAAAGAGGCAGGGCTTCCATATATCGTCGTTTTGACCCACCCGACAACCGGCGGGGTGACGGCGTCCTATGCAATGCTAGGTGACGTACAAATCGCGGAACCAAACGCTCTCATTTGTTTTGCTGGTCCTCGTGTGATCGAACAAACCATCCGCGAAAAACTTCCCGAAGGGTTCCAGCGCGCGGAATACCTTTTGGATCACGGTATGTTGGATCGTGTTACAAAGCGGACAGATTTACGCGATGAATTGATCACAATCGTTCGAATGCTTTTGCGCCAAACACCCGCCATCAAGGGCGATTTGCCCAAGCCAACTCCAGCCGAGGCAAGCGAGGCTGGTACAGAACCTCCCTCTGAGGAATAAAACAAACTATGACATCACCCACATCCGATGCCATCCTTGCCCGTATGATGGCGCTGCACCCCAAAATCATTGACCTGACGCTTGATCGCGTATGGCGGTTGCTGGCGGCGCTCGGCAACCCGCAAAACAGCCTGCCCCCGGTGATCCATATCGCCGGCACCAATGGCAAGGGCAGCACCCAGGCGATGATCCGCGCGGGGCTGAACGCAGCCGGCAAACAGGCGCATGCCTATACATCACCTCATTTGGTCCGCTTTCACGAGCGTATTCGCCTCGCGGATCACTTGATATCAGAAGAAGATCTGACGGCATATCTAGATGAGTGTTATGCCGCCAATGATGGCGCATCTATCACCTACTTTGAAATCACAACCTGTGCTGCCTTGCTTGCGATGGCCCGCACCAAAGCGGATTTTACATTGCTAGAGGTTGGGCTAGGCGGTCGCCTAGATGCCACTAACGTCATAGCGGCGCCTGAGCTGACCATTATCACACCAGTATCCAAGGATCACGAGCAATTCCTTGGGGACACTGTTGCCAAAATTGCGAGTGAAAAGGCCGGCATCATCAAAAAGGGACGCCCTGTTATTGTCGGCCCACAACCGGATGACGCACTTGAGGTGATCGAGGCAACGGCCGCGCGACTTGGCGCGCCTGTCTATGCCTATGGTCAACAGTGGCATGTGTGGGAAGAACGTGGACGCCTGATTTATCAAGATGAAACAGGCCTATTGGACCTGCCTCTGCCAAACTTGCTAGGCGCTCACCAAATTCAAAACGCGGGCGCCGCCCTCACCGCTTTACGCTTACTCGGCATGGGCGATGCCGCCTATGAGGGGGCTGTTACACAGGCAGAATGGCCTGCACGTATGCAACGCCTGTCCCAAGGTGCGCTTGTGGACCTCGTACCGCAAGCCGAAGTATGGCTGGATGGCGGTCACAATGCCTCTGCGGGTGCTGCTCTGTCGGCCCATTTGAAAACGCGACCTGCGCGCGACACCTATCTTATATGTGGGATGCTCAATACAAAGGATGTCTCGGGGTACCTCTCGCCATTGGCGCAGGTTTCAACAAAACTATATGGTGTCTCAATTCCAGGAGAGGCAAATACCCTATCCGCAGATCAAACAGTTGCCGCTGCATTAGAATGCGGATTAGCAGCAGAACCTGCCGCAAGCGTGACTGAAGCTTTGCGCACCATCCACGCCACGGATCCAAACGCGCGCATTCTGGTTTGCGGATCTCTGTACCTTGCGGGAAATGTCCTGCGCGAAAACGATTCGTAAAAAATTTTGAAAAACGAATCGGTTGTTGTTGACTGATTCGCACCGATTCGCCTATACAGGTTATAGCTGCATTGCGTACCCTCAATTTCGATTGCGGGTCGTAATACGTAAGGGTGCATACACGGCTTTAAGCCTATCGAGCTTTGCAATCCGACACTGGGTCAACCAGTGCGGATTGCAACCCATAACGCCCATTTCGTGGCCCTTCACAGCTGACGTCGGAAAGGGAGCGGTTTTATGGTTCGAATTTTACTTATTGCATCAGTTTTTTTAACAATCACAATTAGTTTGTTAATGATCCGCCCAACATCAAAATCAGATCGGTTTGTGGATACATCCTCCGAGCTCGCGTCAGTAACCCAACTCGAAACCGAAATTACAGAAATTCCAAAGCTAACACCCCCTGCAGAGGTCCCCCAAAGCCTTGTGTTATCTGCACCTGCGGCAGCACCACAACAGGACACGTCTACACCTACTGTTACCGAAATCGCACAACCTACTCCTGCGCAGACAAACATTCCGGGGTTAGAGGAACTGGTTAAAGTGGCCCTTGAACAAAAAATGTCAGGCGCGGAGATTTCTCTTTGGCTGAACCAAGCGGCCGATAGCGGTGTAATAACCGTGCCTGATGCCTATCGTGATCCAAATGGTCGGGTCGATGCTTTGGCACTTTTGGCAACGTTGACGCCAAAAGGCAGCTCTGTCATGGATCAGGCCAAAACAGGTCGCCCTTATGTTATCCGCCAAGGGGATACGTTGGCATCCATTGCCCTGTCCAATTATGGCGACATGGCTGTTGCAGATGATATTTTCTGGGCCAATCGCACAAAACTTCAAAGTCCAGAAGACCTAAGGGTTGGAAGCACGTTATACCTTCCTGCCCTCTAATATACCGTCACCGGCTAGTCGCCCCACCCTTGCGATTGCATTTCGATCAAGCGACTAGCCGTGCGCTCGAACTCGAAACTTCCCTCTCCTTCGACATACAACATTTCAGGGCGCGCCGCGGCGGTACAAATAAGCTTTACCTTGGCCTCATATAACGCGTCGATCAGCGTCACAAACCGTTTTGCCTCATTGAAATTGCTGCGCCCAAGCGCGGGGATATTTTCCAAGATCAGAACGCGCACAGCCTCGGCGATGGCCAAATAATCCGCGGGGCCCAGCGCGGTTGCACATAAATCATAGAAACTTACGCGGGCGATACCGTTATGAAATTGCGGCAACACTAACTCTCGCCCCTTGACCCAAATGGAAAAGGACGCGCTTTGCCCCATCGTCAAGTCCTGCCAGATATCATCGATGAGTGCACGAGTATCAGGGTCAACAGGGCTAAAGTACGTCGCAGTTTGTGATAGTCTTGTTTTGCGGTAATCTGTATCACTTACCATTTCCCAGACTTGAAGATGCTGTTTTATGATCTCGATAAAGGGCAGAAAAAGCTGTCGGTTCAGTCCATCTTTGTACAAATCATCGGGCACACGGTTGGACGTAGTAATCACTGTGACGCCTGCGTTAAACAAAATTTCAAACAAACGCCCCACGATCATGGCATCTGTGATGTCTTTTATTTGCATTTCGTCCAAGGCCAAAACGCGAATAGATTTCGCAACCTCGTTGGCAATGGGCACAATTGCATCAGCCTGACCATTTAGCCGCGCATGATGCAAAGATGTTTGAATTTCTTGCATAAACTCATGAAAATGCACGCGGCGGACAGGAACATCTAGGGCCGCGACGAACAGATCCATCACCATGGACTTTCCTCGGCCAACGCCCCCCCACAGATACAGACCGCGCACTGGCTGTGTCTTTTTACGGAAAAAACCTGTACGCTTTGGCGTCCTTAGGGCTTGGTGGATATCCTCCAAAGGACCAAGTGCAGATACCTGCGCCGGATCCGATGTTAATTCACCATTGGCCACTTTGGCGGCATAAATCTCATGTAATGTATCCATGGGGTTTGAATACAATGCAGAATTTACATTGAAAAGGCTCACTGTTGCATAACGTGAATTGACCGCATGGCTATTGTGGATAATGTCATCCGCAAAGGAGAATTTGCATGCAGCGTGTTCAGACTTCGCTCTTCACACCCGTTTTGATCGTTGGATGCACAGTGATCCTTGTGGGATTTGCTATTCGCGCGTCCTTTGGCGTGTTTCAAATTCCTATTGCCGAGGAATTTGGATGGCTGCGGGCCGAGTTCTCGTTGGCCATTGCGATCCAAAATTTGGCATGGGGGATCGGGCAACCAATCTTTGGCGCGATTGCCGAAAAAATTGGCGACCGTAAGGCGATAGTTTTCGGCGCGATTATATATGCGGCGGGCTTGGTTCTATCGTCTTATGCAATCACACCTGCGCTGCATCAGATGTATGAAGTGCTCGTGGGCTTTGGCGTTGCGGGCACAGGGTTTGGTGTCATCCTTGCCGTTGTGGGTCGTGCAAGTGATCCAAAGCATCGCTCAATGTCACTTGCCATTGCGACCGCCGCCGGCAGCGCAGGTCAGGTCGTTGGAGCGCCCTTGGCCGAGTACCTCTTGTCAATGATGTCTTGGCAAAATGTGTTCTTTGTCTTCGCAGCCGCCATTTTGTCCGTCATTTTGCTCTTGCCCTTTATGCGCGCGCCCGCAACCGCCAGCAAAGAAGAGCTGCAGGAGACAATGGGCGAAATCCTGTTAAAGGCGTTCAAAGACCCATCCTATACCATGATCTTTCTGGGCTTTTTTAGTTGCGGCTATCAACTCGCGTTTGTGACCGCACATTTCCCTGCACTGGTGACCGAGATGTGTGGGCCACTCCTGCCGGGGGGTGCCCTTTACTCAATTGGCATTACGTCCACCTCACGTCTTGGGGCGGTCGCGATCTCTTTGATCGGTTTGGCAAATATCGTCGGGACATTGGTTGCAGGATATCTTGGCAACCACTTTCCGAAAAAGTACCTGCTGTCGATTATCTATTTGGGCCGCACCCTAATTGCCGCTGGCTTTATCATTCTGCCGATTACACCCACCAGCGTGATTGTGTTTTCGGTCCTGATGGGATCACTCTGGCTGGCCACGGTTCCCCTCACAAGCGGCCTTATCGCCCACCTCTATGGCCTGCGCTACATGGGTACGCTCTATGGGATTGTGTTCTTTTCTCACCAACTCGGAAGTTTTCTGGGCGTATGGCTGGGCGGGCGGCTCTATGACGTTTATGGCGATTACACGATGGTTTGGTGGGTTGGCGTCGGCGTGGGCGCCTTTAGCGCCCTCATCCACCTCCCGATCAAAGAACGCCCACTGGCAAGCGCATAGAAACCCAGTCGTGGGCAACGCCCATGACGCGTTTTCGCAGGGGTCGATCCCCCAAGAAAACGCACCTCTCTAGGACGTCAGAGCATCCACAACCCATTGGGAATCCGTGTAGGGAACAGAATGTCCTACCTTGGGTACAACGACATGTTTTACCTGATCATTCCATTGGGATAACGTCTCTTTGCAGCTCAAAGGAATAACATCATCGATCTCCCCCCAAACCGCTGTGACATCTAACGCGGACCGCGCTATTTCCTGATGATCTTGCTGGGTCGTGGCAGATAACGCTCCTCTTAAAGACGCCAACACACATCTGCGGAACCCTTTGTAGTTCAATTCCCGCTGTTGCCGATCAATAACAAAATCAACCTCTGAAACTAACGCCCGCTCAGTCTCTGTTCCTTTTAGATGTTGCTGGCCATACACTGCCATAAACAACCAATCGCCAATCAGTGGCAGTTTTACCAGTTTGGCAGTCAGCCCAAGCTCATGCCCCATGCCGGCAGGTGTGACCAAGACAAGTTTCTTGATCCGCTCAGGATGGTCTGCGGCAAATGCGGTCACGACCCATCCGCCCATAGAATACCCGACAAGGTCAAAGGCCTCTGTCACCCCGAGCTTGTCCAACAGCTCTGCAAGATGCGACACAAAGAACGCACGATCCTGTGTTGCCTTGGGGCGATCGGAATAGCCCCGACCATAATGGTCATACACCAAAACCCGTTTCCCTGCGGCAACCAGCTTTTCCGCAACAGCCTCAAACGCATAACTAGGTGTCGTCAAACCATGCACACACACCACAAGCGGGCCATCTTCTGGGCCGAAAAAACGGTAATGTGTGACCCCACGGCTTAACGTCACAAACTTACCCGGTGCATCTGCGCGTGCAACATCATCCATCTCTAACCGCCGCGCCTCAGCAATGAATGGTGCCGCAACAATACCCCCAAGGACCGCAAGTGTTCCAATCATCGTGCATCCCTCCATGACGACAGAATATAACGCGATGTCATAAGGTCCATATGCGCACCCCCTCCGTTTTTGAACAAAGTAATCTCATCCTCTGAGACCCGCGCAAATTTTTCCATTTCATAGTAATCAGCAATGACATCGCTGGCCTGAATGCGGCCCTGTTCAAGTGGTATTTTCAACTCGCCAATATGTCCCATCGTTGTGTCAAGACTGTCGACAAAAATACGCGCTTTTTGCAAGGCGTCATCATCAGCCTCGCGCATATCCGGCCTATAGGCTCCGATAAGGTCAATGTGTTGACCCGGACGCAACCACGCGCCTTTTAGAACGGGCTCCGTCGACATGGTCGCACAGGTGACAATGTCCGAAGACTTCACCGCCGTTTCTAGATCTTCGACAAAAGTCGCACCGCACTCTTGTGCGAAGGCCTGCCCTCGCTCTGCGGTTCTGTTCCAGACGAGGAACTGGGCCTTTTGAAACAAACTTCTGTAGGCTGAAATCAAGGATTTCCCAACTGTTCCAGCCCCAACCACAAGAATGGTTTTACTGTCTGGGCGGGCCAATTTTTTCGCGGCCAACAGACTGTCACCTGCTGTTTTCCATTTTGTGACCAAATGAAAATCAATCATGGCCTCGGCCACACCGGAGGCATCATCAAACACCGTGACGGCCCCGTTGATCATTGGACGCCCCTGATCCGGATTATCGGGAAAAACAGTGGCCGATTTCACCGCAAGACCCAATCCATCAATCCAAGCCGAGCGAGACAACAACGTATCGCGCCCTCGGTATAAGAACGTGTCATCAACATGCGCACGGGGAAGGCGGTGACCCTGCTCTATGGCGTCACATAGTCCAGACCACGTGATATGCCGCTCTCCCTCTTCAAACGAAATCTGCGCTAAGCTCATTGCGCCTCCTCAATTGTTAAAAGACCTTGCGCGACAACACAGTCGGCAAATCCCTGTGGCGTCTGAAACAAATGTGTCTGCCACCCGCGTGATTGTGCAGCGTCGATGTTATCTTGTAGGTCATCAATGAACAAAAGAGCGTCCCCCGACAAACCACTGTCACGTTCCACAATTTCATATATTTCTGGCTCTGGCTTGATCCACTTTAAGCGGCCTGAAATATAACGCCGGTCGAACTCGGCCAAAAACGGATAGCGCACCTGTGCTATATCATAGGTTTCATCCCCGAAATTACTTAGGGCAAAAACCGGCATGCCCTTGGACCGTAGAGCCCTGAGAATGCGGATGGACTGGGGAATTTCAGGGGTTACCATCTCGGCCCATCTATCGTGCCATGCCATGATTTCCGCCGACCATTCAGGATACTCTTGGGCCAATTTTTGAACTGTTGGAAAAAACGGTGCCCCGCGATCTAAGGCTTGATTGACCGTCTTGATAGGGACCGTGTCAAAAAACTCTTTGGTCCGCTCTTTGCCAAACACTTGATTATAAATTTCGTCCGGTCGCCATGAAATCAGAACGTTTCCTATGTCAAAAACAACTGCTTTAATCATATATTCTCTCGTCGCGCGATCTGCGCCTCTCTAAAGACCAAAAATAATCCCGACCCAACGATCAGCACCATACCAAATAAGGCTAGACCATCTGGCCACGTGTCAAACACGACCACTCCCCAAAACAACGCCAAAGGCATTGCAACGTATTCCATTGGGGCAATGAATGCAGCATCCGAGAGACGGAAGGCCTGCGAGACAAACATACCCCCCGCCATACTTGCAACACCAATAAGGCCGAAGACCCACATATCAGACAGCTCGGGCCAATGCCACGCCCGCAAGAGGAACGTAAGGGACTCATGCGCATAGCCATCAAATCGCCCGTGGCCCAAAGCCAAGCCAATCACAACAGACACCGTGATAAAGACGAACAACGTATACAGCGTCATTGTCGCGGCGGATTCTGTTTCGCGCACTTGGCGCGTGATCATATGTAGATATCCATACCCAATTGCCGCACAAATCGGAAGCAAGGATGCAATCTGAAACACATCCGTTCCTGGCCGGATGACGATTAGGACACCGATCAACCCAATTGCAATCGCGGCCCACCTGCGTGGGCCAACAGTTTCGCCCAATATGAATACAGACATGACTGAGATGACCAATGGGCTTACGAAAAAGATCGCAACCGCATCGGCAATGGGCAAAGCCGCAAGCCCAAGAAAAAATGCCATGTTCGCAAAGACCGCGCATAGCCCCCTAAGGATCAGTTTCCATGGACGTTGCGACCGAAACAATGGCTTGCCGAAATGAAACGGCGCGATCACCGCTAAAAACACAGCAAGACCAATCATGGACCGGATCAAGACAACTTGATGCAAGGGATAGCCCCCCGACAAAAACTTGATCCCGACATCGTTCAATGAAAAGCAACAGACGGACGCAAACCCAAAGGCCGCCCCCATGATATGACTTGATTGCAAGTTGGACATCGTTTGCTCCTATAAAGGTAACAGACCTGCCGAAGCAAACGATGTAAAGCGTAAAGATACGTCTTTGAGAACGAATGTTATTTTTTAGAGGCGGATTTCCCTTTCCCTCTTGGAACTTTGAATTCTTCGGGGATAGGCATGCGGTTAAAGGCATCTAACCCTGCCACCTTATAGGCCTCGGCCAATGTGGGATAGTTAAAGGTATTTTGAATAAAGTAATCCACTGTCCCCTTTAGGTTCATCACCGCCTGCCCGATGTGAATCAATTCGGTTGCCCCTTCGCCCACAATTTGAACGCCCAGCAGACGTCGGGTCTTGAGGCTAACCAACATCTTTAACATACCATGCTCAATTCCCATGATATGCCCGCGCGATGTTTCACGGAACCGCGCAACGCCAACTTCATACGGGATTTCGCGTTCAATCAACTCTTCTTCGGACATGCCACAGGTTGAAATTTCTGGCACTGAATAAATGCCATAAGGATACCATGGGCTTTCGTTTAGTGTCGGCGTATCCAGTGCATGACAGGCGGCAACACGACCTTGTTGCATCGACGTTGACGCCAATGAGGGATGCCCAATCACATCACCGGTTGCGTAGATATGTGGAACCTTGGTTTGATAGGTCGCTCGATCGACCTCGATCCGCCCACGGTGATCCGTTTCCAGCCCAACAGCCTCTAAGCCCAATTTGTCCGTGGCTCCCATGCGACCAGCGGCAAAAAGCAACATCTCGGCGCGCACATGACGCCCGTTCTTTAAGGTAACTTCAACATGCTCCTCTGCATCCTCAACCTTTTCAATGGGCGAGCCCAACCGTAAATCCACACCGTTCTCGGTGATCTGATGCGAGAATTCTTGGATGGTTTTATGATCGATAAAATCGAGGAAACTATCACGGGGTTCGATCAGGGTGACGCGAATGTCCAATGCAGAAAACATTGTCGCATATTCGACACCAATAACGCCTGCACCCACCACAATTAGGCTGCGGGGCAGATGATCGATTTCCAAAAATTCATCGCTGTCCAAAATTGTTGTGCGGTTAAACGGAACCCAATCGGGGCGAAAAGTCTTTGTGCCCGTGGAGATTAGAAATTTATCCGCTGTCAGGCGGACCTTGTCACCTGCATCAACAGAGACCTCAATTTCATTGTCCCCAACAAACTTTGCCAAACCGTCCAGCGTTTCAACATAGTTTCGATTGAACTGGTGTTCTAGAATATCCACTTCGTAGTCAAGCGTCATATGCAAGCGCGTTTTCAAATCATCCGCCGCAATTTCATCTTTCACACGGTAAGAGCGCCCATAAAAATGCCGCTCGCGCCACCCCGTCAAATTCAAAACCGTTTCGCGTAGCGTTTTTGACGGAATGGTCCCTGTATGCACCGATACTCCGCCCAGCTTACTTTTTCGATCAACCACAAGAACTTTGCGTTTCAGCTTGCCGGCCTGAATTGCCGCAGCGCGTCCAGACGGCCCGCTTCCGATAACAACCAAATCATAATGAGGCATTGAGGTCGTACCCATTCTATTTCCAATCTCTTTCGTTTAACGGCGGTTTATCTATCGGCTGTAGAGCGCATCGGAATGAAACGCGATGTGATCTTCCATAAACGAGCTGACAAAGAAATAGCTATGATCATATCCCTTTTGCAGGCGTAAAGTTGCCTCTTGGCGCCGTTCAGCAACCGCCAAAGCAAAAGCTTCGGGACATAAGAGATCGATAAACTGGTCTGAGGCGCCTTGATCGATTAGGATTGGCCCATCAAAACCATTCTCGCGCATCAAATGAGAGGCATCATGTTGCGACCATAACGCTTTGTCTTGCCCCAAGTAAGCACCAAGTTGTTTTTGGCCCCACTCTGTTTTGGACGGGTTACAGATCGGCGCAAAAGCAGAAACCGATGCAAACCGCTCTTGCAGGCGCATTGCAATCGTTAAGGCCCCATGCCCGCCCATCGAATGGCCCGTGATGGATTGCCGATCCATATCCAAGGCAAACTCGGATCTGACAAGGTTTGGCAATTCTTGCGTGATATAGTCCCACATCTTATAATTCGGCGCCCAAGGATCTCGGGTGGCGTTCACATAAAACCCGGCACCTTTGCCTAAATCATACGCATCGTCATCTGCCACATGATCGCCCCGCGGCGAAGTATCTGGAAAAACCAATGCAATCCCTGCTTCTTCGGCCCAGACCTGTGCACCGGCCTTAACCATCGCGTTTTCATGGGTGCAGGTCAAACCAGAGAGATACCAAAGAACCGGCACTTCGACCTCTTGGGCAAGGGAAGGTAAAAACAAACCAAAGGTCATATCACACCCACATGCCTCTGACGCATGGGAATACACCCCTTGCACACCATCAAAACACTTATTCTCAGAAACTACTTTCATCTCTATCTCTCCTATCGCATGGGTTCCTTTTGTGTGACCCAAAAGCGTCATTGTTTTCAGATTGAAACATGCCACATTCACCACCAAGATATGCTAGTATTGCGACAGTTTAAGGAACGCCTGCGTTGAACCACAAAGAATTCCTATCCCAGCTTGCACCAGAGGACAAACAGGCTCTCACGCAAAAATCAAATTGGGCAGGTTTAAAGCACCTCGCCGCCTATGTGTCGCTACAGGCGATCTTGATCTGCGCGATCTTAGCCAAAAGTCCCTTCTGGCCGCTCTTGATGCTGCCTTTAGGAATTTTACACGTCTTCCTCTTCACACTGCAGCACGAATGCACACATGCAACTCCATTCAAACATCCACGCCTAAACAACATCGTTGGCCACATCTGCGGTCTTGTCATTGTCCAGCCGTTTTTATGGTTTCGATACTTTCACCTCGTTCATCACAAACACACCAACATTCCAGGCCGTGATCCCGAACTAGAAGGACAGCAAAAACCGCAAACTTGGTTAGAATTTGCGCATCACCTAAGCACGGTTTCATATTGGGCCGCTAAGATTGACACGCTCTGGACCAATGCCAAAGGACAAGACTTTGCCTCTTATGTCCCAAGCTCTGCCAGACCCTCCCTCAAACGCGAAGCGCGCTTAATGATCGCTGTGTATACAGCTGTCTTACTCTTGGCCATTATGTTTGATGCAACATGGCTATTGTGGATCTGGATTGTCCCAATTGTCATTGGTTTCCCTTTCCTGCGTCTGTATTTGCTTGCCGAACATGGGCGCTGTCCTCAGGTTGTGAATATGTTCGACAACACAAGAACCGTGTTTACCACCCGTCTAACAAGGTTTCTTGCGTGGAATATGCCCTATCACACGGAACATCATGTCTACCCCTCTGTGCCGTTTCATAACCTACCTCAGCTGCACACTGTTATGCAGGCGCATCTGCAAAATACATCGCACGGTTACGGGCAATTTACCAAAGACTACGTCACGCATCTCACAGATACAAAGGGGCGACCAACGCCATAACCAAGGATACTGTTAAGATACTAAGCGCAGTTGAGACCAAAATCGCAGCAGACACACGTTGCGGCGCCACCTCATAATGCTTGGCAATCATGAAGATATTCCCTGCTACAGGAAGCGAGGCCGCTGCAATCATAACAGCCGCAGCATAGGGGGTGACGTCAAACACCACCAAGGCAAAAAACGCAATCGCCAAAGGGTGCAACACGAGTTTACAAAAACTCAGCCACCCTGCCACCTGCATCCGTTCTGCGGATTTGGACGCCAATGACGCCCCAATCGCGAATAGCGCACCAGGCGTAGCAGCAGATCCAAGCAAGGTCATAAACTCATTTAAAGGTGCCGGAATTGGAATGCTAAACGCGGACCAGAGCAATCCCAGAGTAATCGCAACAATCATCGGGTTTCGCGCAAGGCCAAGCGCCAAAGTACGCAAGATGCCAAAACTCATCCGACCATCCCGCGCGCCAACAATGATCATCACAACAAGTGAACCAAAGACCAAAAGATCAACGGCCAATCCCAACATGACATAGCCGATGGCCTCTTCGCCCATCAAAACGGCTAACATCGGAATGCCCAAAAATCCCACATTTCCAATCACAGCGCATTGCGCCTCTATCGCCGTTTCCTCAAAGCTCTTACCTGAAAACAAGGCCAAAGCGCTGACCAGAATATAGACCACAGTGGTGCCCGCCAAATACGCCCAGACAAATTGCCAATCCATCAAATCCGACAGCGATAAATTGGAGGAAAACCGAAACAACATCGCGGACAAAGCAAAATAAAAGACAAACTTTGTCAGATAGGCTGTGGCCTCTTCTGAAAAGAACTTTGTGCGCCCCGAGATATAACCCAATGCGATAATGGCGAAAAAGGGCACAGTCTTTAAAAATATTGCGATCATATCCGAACCCTTAACCGAGGTGCGCAAAGGGTCAAATAGTTTTTAACCGCTGCCGATCAAAACACCGGCGGCAAACACCATCGCACCACCTAAAACAACTTGAAAGGCGGCTCTGAAAAACGGGGTGTCCATGTATTTGTTTTGGATCCACGCAATCGCCCACAACTCAAGGAACACAACAACAAAGGCCGTAATCGTGGCGGTCCAAAAATCAGGGATCAAATACGGAAGAGCATGCCCTAGTCCGCCAACCGTTGTCATGATCCCCGAGGCAAACCCCCGTTTCCATGGCGACCCCCGCCCAGATAATTCACCATCATCCGAGGCTGCCTCGGTAAACCCCATAGAAATCCCCGCACCAACCGACGCGGCGAGTCCTACTAAAAACGTGGTCCATGTGTCTTGGGTGGCAAACGCCGTTGCAAAAATAGGCGCCAAGGTCGAGACAGATCCATCCATCAAACCTGCAAGACCGGGCTGCACCCAAGTCAAGACAAACTGTTTGTGCGCTGTCGCCTTTTCGTCATCTGCCTCTTCTCCAGACAAATGCGCCTGTTCCAATGCATGTGCTTTGGCATGATGCCTTGCTTCAGCCTGCGCCAAATCCCCAAGCAACTTTCGCACCTCTGGATCCGTGGCCGCGCCTGCCGCTTTGAGGTAAAACATCTCAGCTGCACGTTCCATCGCGGCGGCCTCATCACGTATTTGGTCCAAGGATAAATTATACGACAACCACATAGGTTTACGCGCATAAAATCCTGCAACATGTTCGCGCCGGATCAAAGGAATAGTATCGCCATATTTTGCTTGGAACAGGTCAATCAATACCCGACGGTGTTCATCTTCTTCCACAGCCATCTCACGAAACATAGCGGCAGAGGCAGGAAAATCTGGCTCTAATTGGGCAGCAAAACTCCGGTAAATGCGCGCATCATCTTCTTCTGAAGAAATCGCAAGCCCAAGAACTTCTTGCACCGTCAAATCGCTAAATTTCTGTCGTTGTGAAAAGAAACGCATCTCACCCACCATTTTTAGAATAATTCTAAAGTAGTGACAAGCTGACCAAATTTCAACCAGTTAAACGACGATACATGACAAAGGCATCCACATATCCATCTACTGGATGCAAAAACGCATCCGGCAAGCGCCCGACAATCTCAAACCCATAGTTTTGCCACGTGGCAACCGCACGGGTATTGTTTGACACAACAAAATTATACTGCATCGCACGATACCCAAGCGCGCGCGCCGTCTCTAAACTATGCTCAAGCATGGCACGCGCCACGCCCTGCCCACGTGCTAAAGGATGCGTCACATATCCACAATTACAAACATGCGACCCGCCACCCTGTTGATTAGGCCGAAGATAATACGTTCCAACAATGCGCCCCTCGTGCTCGACAACAAATGTTTCATGCGCGGTCCAATAGTCAACCGCATCAAACCGAGAAATATCAGGATCAATCGTGTATGTATCACCGGCACGAAAAACGGGCTCAAGGACCGCCCAAACTCCCGCCGCATCATTTGATACATAACCTCGCAATAGCACGAGCATAGTCCTTCTTTGATATCAAAATACTCTCGCCAAAGGCGAAAAAAACGGGCCAAAGGCCCGCTTTGATCAGTACACCACAACCGAACGAATGCTCTCGCCGGCATGCATAAGATCAAACCCTTTATTGATCTCATCTAGGGTCAAGGTATGGGTGATCATTGGATCGATTTCGATCTTGCCATCCATATACCACTCAACGATCTTTGGCACATCTGTCCGCCCACGCGCACCGCCAAATGCCGTGCCTTTCCAAACACGCCCAGTCACAAGCTGGAACGGCCGTGTAGAGATCTCTGCCCCAGCAGGGGCCACACCAATGATGATGCTTTCACCCCATCCCTTATGGGCGCTTTCCAACGCAGTGCGCATCACCTGAACATTGCCGGTTGCATCAAACGTATAATCCGCACCACCCTTGGTCAAATTGACCAAGTAAGGCACCAAATCGCCCTCGACCTCGGCAGGATTTACAAAATCGGTCATCCCAAAACGCTCTGCCATGGCTTTTTTGTCAGTATTCAAATCAACACCGACAATCTGATCCGCACCGGCAAGGCGTAGGCCTTGGATCACATTCAATCCAATCCCACCTAGTCCGAATACAATGGCGCGGCTGCCAATTTCGACTTTGGCCGTATTGATCACGGCTCCGATCCCCGTGGTCACACCACAGCCAATATAACAAACCTTATCAAAAGGTGCGTCTGGATGTATCTTAGCAAGCGCGATTTCAGGTAGAACTGTGTGATTTGAGAATGTTGAACAGCCCATGTAGTGCAAGATAGGCGTCCCATCCAACATGCTAAACCGAGATGTCCCATCCGGCATCACCCCGCGCCCTTGCGTTTCACGAATAGCTTGGCATAGGTTCGTTTTGGGATGCAAACAATACTCGCACTCGCGGCATTCCGGTGTGTAGAGCGGGATCACATGATCCCCCACTTTCAAATCTTTGACACCGGGTCCCACCTCGACAACGACGCCGGCTCCTTCATGACCTAGAATCGCGGGAAACATCCCTTCTGGGTCCGCACCCGACAGCGTGAATTCATCTGTGTGGCAAATACCTGTTGCCTTGATCTCGACCAAGACCTCCCCCTCTTTTGGGCCATCTAGGTTTACTTCCATCACCTCAAGCGGCTTGCCCGCCTCTAATGCAACAGCTGCACGTGTACGCATTTTTCCCTCCCTTAAAATTAGGTCCAATCTGGCCTGCTAAAGCGTTTTATTACGACAACCCTATCACAGACACAACAAAGGCGCCGCCCTAAGGCGACACCCAAAGGTCAAATTCGACCGACGTTTATTTCTTGATGCGATAGGGTTTGTGACAGGCGCTACATGCGGCACCTACATTGCCGACACTGGCCTGCAGTGCCTCTAGCGATGAAGTCTCGACCCCCTCAACAGCAAATTCCAGATCCTCAGCTTTGGACACGAAATCATCCCAGTTTTCCCAAATGGCGGGTGCCGCTTCGGATTTAGGATCCATCTCATTGGCTTCGAACAATGCTGGAACCTGTCCAGATAGCGTCAACAGCTCTTGCATTGCCTGTTCGGCCTGCGCTTGGTCATAGGCCACTTTTCCGCGGGCCATTCCGCCCAATACGCCAAAGTTATTTTTGACCGCGTCCATGACCATCATGCGCGCTTTGACCGCTTCGTTTTGCACCCCGTCATGTGCCACAACAGGCAGACCTAACATGACAATACATACTGTGGTGAATATCTTTTTCATTATCTGTACCCCTTTTTTCTATCGTTTTAACATAGCACTTCATCCCGTTATGCCAAATCACAGTTTTGCAACATCGAATAAGACCCTTGGTTTTGGCGGATAAATTCAATAAGAACAAAAAGTGAACATAAATGAGATTCGTATGCCACATCGCCGCGTTTTATGTCTATGGTTTCCACGGTTCGATGCTGAAATTCACCTTAGACGTCACAAAAACACCGCTCACACTATGCCGTTTGGCATCGTGCAGCAGACTGGCACCCAACAAGTTCTATACTCTCTAAACACAGCCGCCAGTGCCTTAGGCCTATATTGTGGTCAGCCGTTACGAGATGCCTTGGCAATGGCGCCACAGTTGCAAACAACGCGACATACGCCCTCGCGCAGCAAACAGCACCTAATGGCCTTGGCGCGATGGGCCGGACAATATTCCCCTTGGGTGGCCCTTTCCATACCAGATGGGTTGAACCTTGATATTACGGGATGCGCGCATCTTTTCGGGGGCGAAGAGGCGCTGATTACGGACATTCAAACGCGCTGTTTGCAGATGGGGCTAAGTGTACGCTGCGGTCTTGCCGATACGCTTGGCGCGGCATGGGCGATTTCACGATATTCAGGGCAAACCTCGGAAAGACCTCATTCCGGTGATGCCATAGACCAAGAAGCCCGCGCCACCCGCGCACGTGCTGCAAAGCGACGCTCATGGGAACGTGGCGGGACAGCGCGCGCATATGAGCAAACGCTGCAGTCAGCCCAATCCATCATCCCAATCGGACAAGCACGTAAAATGTTATGTGACCTCCCCGCTGCAGCTTTGCGGATTGAACCGCAAACTGTTGAGCACTTATCGCGCCTTGGTTTGCGCTGTATCGGGGATATCTTGGAACAACCTCGCACTGCGCTTGCGCGACGGTTTGGGAAAGATTTGATCTTACGTTTGGACCAAGCCCTTGGAAGCTGTCCAGAACCACTTTCACCGTTAAAAGATGTCCCCCATTTTGGTGTGCGTCTCAGCTTTCCAGAGCCCATTGGAACAACCCCAGACATCATCGCGGGTTTTGACAAAATTGCGCCAACCTTGTGTGAAAAGCTAAAACAGCATGGACAGGGTGTGCGCCTGTTGCAAGTCGAGGCCTCACTCACGGATGGCACACTGCAAACCTTGAAAATTGGCTTGGCCCAGCCAACCCACGACCCAGACAAAATACGCCCTTTGCTCTTGCTTAAGGTCGATGACATCGATCCGGGATTTGGCATCGACATGCTCCGTCTTGTGGCACTACATTGCGAACCCGTGCACAGCCATCAACATAGCGGCCATATGCACGCCTCAGAACAGGCACGCCAAACCCATGTCGCCAACCAAGACGCAATTGCAGATCTTGTTGGACGTCTTGGCACGCGGGTTGGGCTAGAGGCCATCACATGCGTGCATCCTAGCGACAGTCACATCCCCGAAAAATCCGCGCAAATACGATCAGCTGCGTGGTCAAAACTGGCTCCGTCTTGGCCCCAAACACCCAATATGCGCCCGATTGTGGCTTGGCCCCCCGAAGCGTTGAATGTGCCCCCCGTTACAACACCACCTGCAGTCTTTCGGTGGCGCAATCAAACCTGCACAATCCACAAGGCCTTTGGCCCCGAACGCATCGCCCCTGAATGGTGGTTTGATGATCCCAATTGGCGGACAGGACAACGCGATTACTGGCGCGTTTTATGCGAGAACGGATACATGCTGTGGATTTACTACGCACATGGCGGATCACTCAGTGCAGGCTGGTTTTGTCAGGGAAGCTTCCTATAACCCTTGACCCACAGGAACGAACAGACACCCTGCCAAAGCACCGCTTTGGCGCGGGGGTGTGGCCCTCGATGGGCCACACCCCCGCATTTTCTTTAAATACTCACAAAACCATGTGACGATTGACGTCTTTGTACAACAGATACCTGAAACGCCCAGGGCCACCGGCATAACAGGCCTGTGGGCAAAAGGCGCGAAGCCACATGAAATCACCGGCTTCCACCTCAACCCAATCTTGGTTCAGCCGATAAACGGCCTTGCCCTCTAAGACATACAACCCATGTTCCATCACATGCGTCTCTGCAAATGGGATCACTGCACCTGGTTCGAATGTCACGATATTCACATGCATGTCATGCCGCATATCTTCAGGGTCGGCAAAACGCTGGGTCGCCCATTTTCCTTCGGTTCCTGGCATCGGGGACAAAGGCACATCTGCCTCATGCGTAACAAAGGCATCAGGAGCATCCAGTCCCTCCACCCAGTGATAGGCTTTGCGCACCCAATGAAAGGTCGCGGTGTCCCCCGACGTGTTCCGAATGGACCATTGCGTCCCAGCTGGCAAATAGGCATAGCCGCCCGCCGTTAAATGATGTGTGCCGCCGTCGAACTCTAATGACACCTCACCATCCACCACAAACAAAACTGCCTGCGCCTCGGGATCGGTTTCCGGACGATCACTTCCCCCCTTAGGAGACAGCTCAACGATATATTGGCTAAAGGTTTCGGCAAACCCCGACAGAGGGCGGGCAATCACCCACATCCGCATGCCTGTCCAAAATGGAAGTGATGAGGTCACAATATCACTGAACGTGCCCTTGGGGATAACCGCATAGGCCTCGGTGAACATCGCACGATCTGTCAAAATCTGCGTTTGAGGCGGCAGGCCGCCACGGGGGGTGTGATAAGATTGGGTCATTCAGGTTCCTTATGCTCTAGGATCACAATACCATCCACGCACAACAACGGCTAGTTCGCAAACCGATAAGAACCCTCAGGCGTTTTTTGAAAATCGATCTTTCACAAATCAGGCTGCCCAACGACGACAAACTTTAACGCACCTTCCGACAAAAGGCGGCGTGCAACGCGTGACACATCTTGAGGTGTAACCGCATTTACAAGATCATTGCGAATATCGACATACTCAGGCGCACGCCCTTGCAACTGCATCCCTGTCAAAATCCCCGCAATACGACCATTGCCGTCAAACCGCAGAGGATAGGCACCTGTTAAATACGTCTTGGCGCGGTTCACCTCATCCGCAGTCACTCCATTTTCTGCAATGTCGCGCCACACATCACGTACAACCTCAATCGCCTGCGCGACACGGTCGTTTGCCGTGGCAAAGCGCCCAACAATCAGGTCCGAGTATTTCCGCGATGCCAAAGAAGTCCCAACCCCATAGGTCAACCCACGCTTTTCACGCAGTTCAGTCATCAGACGGTTTTCAAAATTCCCCCCGCCCAAAATGACATTCAAAACAAAGGCTGCAAAGAAATCATCATCTTTTTCGTCAATGCCCTTATGCCCGAATAGGATCACAGATTGCGGTGTTGGATAGTCAACAACTTGGACACCTGCATCAAGTGTAAGATCCGCTAGATTAGGCAAGGGCCACGCAGAGGCATCAGGTAAATCACCCAATAGTCGATCCACAAGAGACACCGCCTGTTGCGCAGTCACATCTCCCACAATCGAGACCATGGCCCGATCCTTGGTCAAGGCTGCTTTATGCGCTGCTTTCAAATCCGCCTGTGTCAGTGCACCTATGGTTTCCAGCGTCCCATCTTGGGACGTACCATAGGGATGCTTGCCAAAAATTGTCCCATTCCATGACCAAGCAGCGATATCATTTTGGTCTTTCTCGCGTGAGCGGATAGATGTCTCAACTTGGGCCCGCACACGCTCGATTGCATCTTGATCAAATCGTGGAGCCACCAAAGATTGACGCAATAAATCAATAGACGACGCCGCATTATCGGTCAAAAACCGAGCCGAAACTGATAGGCTATCCGAATATGCACTATAACCAAAACTAGCGGCAAGTTCCTCGCGCGTGGTTGCAAAGCCCTGCGCATCCAAATCACCTGCGCCTTCCTCTAACAGCCCCATCATTAGGTTTGTCACACCCCGTTTCTCTTGTGGCTCAGAAGAGGTGCCGCCATCAAATCCGACCTCTAATGCCACAAAAGGAAGCGTATGGTCTTCGACCAGCCAGATTGGGATCCCATCTTTACTTTGCAACGTTTGAATTTCAATCGCATGGCCTGCAACGCCCCAAAAGAGGGTGGTCAGACCGAATAAGAACTTTACCAAAGTCATTGATCTGTCTCCTCTTGTGCAAGCAAATAACCTGTCACCGAAGCATTTATATCCAAGACCTCTTTGGCGGTTTGAATGATGTCCTCGGGCGTTATGGATTGAATGATATCTGGCCAAGCGTGGATATCCTCCAAGGTCAATCCACTCGACAAAGCCGCACCGTAGGAATTGGCAAGCCCCTCTGTGCTGTCCATGCGATAAATGTCACTGGCCTTAAATTGCCGTTTGATCCGTGCTAACTGGACCGGATCAATACCTGCGTCCAAGACATCCAAAACCACTTGGTCAAGTGCCTGTTCAGCCTCTTCAAGCGATACATCCGGACGCGGCACAATGACAAGTCCAAAAGAACTATCGTCCAAAGACAAACCTGAATAAAAAGCGCCTGTATAGACGGCGACCTGTTTCTCAAACTGAAGCTTCTGCGTCAAAACCGAGGTCTGGCCACCCCCTAAAACTTCAGCAAATAATGTAAGCGCAGCAGCTTTGCGCTGATCCCCTGGATCCCGTTCAGGCGCTAGATAGCTGCGCATCACATAGGGTTGCGACACGCGTGGATCTTTGAACGTCATTCGGCGCGGCGACGTATGTGGCGGCTCTTGCGGACGTTCACGCGGCTGTAGATCAGGGTTGGGTGGGATCACCCCATAATAGGTCTGCGCAAGCTGACGCACCTGTGAGGGGTCCACATCGCCAGCCACCACTAACGTGGCATTATTCGGGGCATAATACGTTCTGTAATAGGCCAAGGCATCCTCAAGATCGAGGTTTTCCATCTCGTGGCGCCACCCAATGATCGGCACGCCATAGCGATGGTTTAGATATAATGCAGCGTTGCGTTGCTCACGAAACAGCGATCCGGGATCCGTTTCGACACGCTGGTTTCGCTCTTCAATGATGACATCGCGTTCTGTCAAAATATCATCCGGACCAATATCAAGATTGACCATGCGATCCGCTTCCATGCGCATCATCAATTCCAAACGGTCCGCAGCAACACGTTGGTAATAGGCAGTGTAATCATAACTTGTAAACGCATTGTCACTTCCGCCGTTTTCAGCAACAACGCGCGATAGTTCCCCGGCCTCAAGCGTTTTGGTCTGTTTAAATAAAAGATGCTCTAGAAAATGGGCAACGCCTGAAACACCCGGCTGTTCATCTGCCGAACCTGCTTTGTACCAGACCATATGAACCACAACGGGCGCGCGGTGATCTTCGATCACGACAACATCCATTCCGTTCTCTAGTGTGAAGGACGTCACACGATCCTCAATCTCAAACGCAAGAGACACAGACACCGTCGCCAAGACAGCGGCAAGACCAATCATAAGTAAGCGCATTTGCAACCTCCATCTCTCTTACAGATACGAGGGTTTGATCCAAGATCAAGCAAAGTTAACCAATTTGTGAAGCCTAACCGGAGAAAACCGACTTTACGCGCTGGAACGTGCGGCCAAACCAATTCCGCCGTTTTGGCGCCTGTTGGCCCTGCACTGCTGTTGAACTGTTGTCCACCACGTTTGGAACAGGACGCTCAAGGCCCGTGTCAAGACTGCGTCCCTGTGGGCGCGGCGTCGCCTGACGGGTATAGATTTCATCTTGTGGAAGGTCCGCCAAATTTGTCCCATTCGGCGTTGGAGTTGGCAAAGAGGCGAGTGATTTGGGCATACTCAAAGGTTGTTGCGGCACATAAGTCCGCGGGTCCGTCCCGCCAGTTGGAACATAAAAATTCGCACTTGGCACAGGCCCCGATCGGCTACACCCGACCAAAAGCCCAAAGATCAAAGCAATCTGAACTACGCCCTTCATCCAAGACATCCCCAAATGTTTTTAGGTGGTTTAAACGATTTCAACCCGCAGGTCACGCATCCTTTTTATCAGTGGGGAATGCCGCCAGACCAATCGCGCCGGCAAAAATAAAGATATCTGCAACGTTAAATGCATACGGGTTGTTAAATCCGCAACATGACATGTTCAGAAAATCAACCACTGCCCCATGCATAACTCGGTCAATCGCATTACCCAAAGCGCCCCCAACCAATAGACCTGCACAGATTTTCGGCAACAGACTTGGGTTGTCTTTCCGCATCCACATCAAAACGGCACCAGAAATGCCAAGGCTAAGCGCGACAAGCGCCCAGCGCATGACATTCGCATCGTTGGAAAACAATCCAAAGTTTATCCCATAGTTCCACGCCATCTTGAAATTCAAAAAGGGGGGAAACACTTCGACGCTGCCGCGTGTTTGCAAATCTAGACCGTAGAGGATCCAAAGCTTTGACGCTTGGTCACAGACAAACGCAACTATCGCAGTGAGATAAACAGGTTTCATACCCTCTCCTTAGTGACGGAAATGCCGCATGCCGGTGAACACCATCGCAAGGCCCGCCTCATCTGCGGCGGCGATCACATCCGCGTCCCGCATAGATCCGCCCGGCTGAATGATCGCCGTTGCCCCTGCTTCGGCTGCGGTCAACAATCCATCAGCAAATGGGAAAAACGCATCAGATGCGACAACCGAGCCTTGGGTCAATGGCGCCTCTAGGCCCAGTTCCACGGCCATGTCGAGTGATTTGCGCGCGGCAATTCGGCAACTGTCAACGCGGCTCATTTGTCCGGCGCCAACACCGACGGTCGCGCCATCTTTGACATAGACAATTGCATTAGACTTTACATGCTTGGCAACTTTCCAAGCAAACAGCAAATCCTTCATTTCCTGATCTGTCGGCGCGCGTTTTGTTACAACTTTCAAATCGGTCAAATCCAGAACGCCATTGTCCTTATCCTGCACAAGGTACCCGCCCGCGACCTGACGAATGGTTTGCTGGGCTTGCTTTGGATCGGCCAAGCCACCCGTTGTCAACAAACGCAGGTTCTTTTTCTCGGCAAACACTTTGATGGCGTCTTGTGTCGCATCTGGAGCGATGACCACCTCTGTGAATATCCCTGTGATTTCACGGGCCGTTTCGGCATCCAATGTTTGGTTCAACGCAACAATGCCACCGAATGCAGACGTCCGGTCACAATCAAATGCATTCTTATAAGCCTCGACCAAAGTCGCGCCCTGAGCAACGCCACATGGATTTGCATGTTTGATAATTGCACAAGCCGCGGATTTTGCGGGATCAAACTCTGAGACCAATTCAAAGGCTGCATCCGTGTCGTTGATATTGTTGTACGACAACTCTTTTCCCTGATGCTGGATTGCGGTGGCCACACCCGCGCGGTCAGATCCATCAATGTAAAAGGCGGCTGTCTGATGCGGGTTTTCACCATAGCGCAGGGATTGGGCCAAATTGCCCGCAACCGCCACACGGCGCGGCTCGGTTTTACCGATTGCGCCAGCCATCCACGTCGAAACAGCGGCATCATAGGCTCCTGTACGCGCATAAGCTCGCTGCGCCATTACTTTACGAAATTGCAAAGTTGTTGCCCCATCATTGGCCGCCAATTCAGCCAATAGCGCATCATAATCTTCAACATCGACAACGGTCGTGACAAAACCATGGTTCTTGGCCGCGGCACGGATCATCGCAGGCCCACCAATATCGATATTCTCGATGCAGGTATCATAGTCTGCACCCTTGGCAACGGTTTCTTCAAACGGATATAGGTTTACAACCAACAGGTCGATTGCCCCAATGCCGTGGGTTTCCATTGCAGCCACGTGGTCATCATTATCCCGCAGCGCAAGCAACCCCCCATGCACCATGGGATGCAATGTTTTCACGCGCCCATCCATCATTTCAGGAAACTTGGTCACATCAGCAACATCGCGCACAGGCAGGCCTGCATCACGAATGGCTTTGGCACTGCCGCCAGTTGACAAAAGTTGAATTCCTGCATCGGATAAGGCTTTTGCCAAATCAAGCAGTCCAGTTTTATCGGAAACAGAAATTAAAGCACGGCGTACACGAGAAAGATCGGTCATATAGATAAGGCCCAGTTTTAGAGTTCTTTGTCGCTCCATGCCATGTCACGAACAGCTATGTCTGTTTCGTGCGCTTTGGCAAGCGACCAGCGAATGCGCGATGCATACTCCATTGCGTTCGAAGATAGAACCACCTGTTTCGTCGCACGTGGTCGCAATCTGTTACGCTCTAGATAGACGCTTGGTTCCAGACGCATTTGGCACGAGTCTAAGGGCCGAAGAACCCAAATCTCTCCACTTTTTAACGCCAAAGAGACCGCCGTCCCACCCAGATCAATTTCTGCGTCGACATCAGGATGCAGATGAAACCGAATATCAAAATGCAAACCTTTTAGCTTGCTGGCCTCAAATGCTTTATCAAATGTCTTTTGCTGCGCATCATCAAGGGCAAATAAAGAATCGCCCCCCAAGACACTGCGCCCATCAAGGCTCAGGTCAATTTGACGACTATGGGTTAATCCGTAGGAAGTGACATATCCGTCATGCGCGCCTTCAAAACGGTACCCATCGGCAATATGGCTTAGCTCAACTGGTGTGTCTGTTGGCGCATCCACCAAAAGCGCGCGCGTCACGCCGCCAATATTGACCAAAGGCCCCAGACGCGCAGACGATTGCCCCTCAAGGCATAGGGTAGAATGCGAGGGTGTGGCACGTCCGGCACGACGCCAGTCATCCCCAAAGGTTACACCGGACCCACAGTTGACGATCACGGCGCGCCGCCCTGATGTAAGTTCAAACGCAAGCGTCGAGGCATGCGCGTTGTGCGATGCGCGACCCGCAGGCGGTGCCAAAGCATCAATTATAACATCACTGCGCCCCGCAGAGAGACGGGCAAAGCCCATCGCCAAACCTTCGGTTTGCACCTCGCGATTTCCTGACTGCACCAAAGCATGATCCAAGCGCCCTTCGATCCCGCGACCCCCACCATGAAAGCGTGCCAATTCACCATCAACATGACGCAAAGCCCGCAAGGTCGGGGCAATACGAGAAATCGCATCCAAATGCGTTTTTGCCGGTGTCCATCCCGCTGCACGCAACGCAGCCGCGGCCCAAGTCAACAGGGTAAACACTTCTAACAATTCTTCTGGGTTCCGCGTTGGAATACCCCCTGTCTCATCGATATGTTGGCGACATTCGCGTGCAAGTGCAGTTGTGGCCGGCGCAACAAATTCGCCCATTCCTTCCAAAGCAAGCCCTGCATAAATGAGACCCGTCAATGCTTCAAAGCGCGGCAACCCTGTTGATGTCCGAGACCAACGTTTAGAGAGAAACACGGTTTGACGCCCCATGACGTGGAAAAACCGTTCGCTTTCTTCGGCTGAGGCCCCACGCAATAGAAAGAGGGCATGATGAACCATGCGGATCACCCGTCGCCCTGTCAGATCCGGAACCCAACCCGCGCCTTTGCCTTTGCCATATCTTTTGGTCCATTCATGGCACCATAGGCTTGCGGTTTTACGCGCAGGCCCATCGCCAATCGCCGCCAAATCATCAAGCCACGCAAATCCATGCGCTTCGTCACTGAACCCTAAACTGGGCGCGGCAATATCCCATAAAACAGTGTCTTTTGCCTCGACTAAGTGACCGGCAAATAAAATATTTCCAGCAACAAGTTGACGTCCCCGCGCGGGGCTTCCGATTGATCTTGGCTCGGGTTGAGACGTAAAACCCGTGGCCGGTGTCGACAGCCCACCTAGACGCGCTATCGTGTAATGCATGAAACGCGTGTATCTGCTGCTTATCGTCGAAAATACTGACACGCTCTGCCCTTGTCCTATATGCTAGAGTACTTTTCTTTATGCATACTGCGAAAGTTAAGCCTCTGTCATCGGCAGAAATCACGCAGTCTGAGTTTTGCGCAAATAGGCAACATAAAATCCATCAAGACCGCCTTGGGACGACATGAAATCGGGCCTTAGACGAAGGCCCCCCTCTTCGGTTATCCATTCTTTTGAAATACTTGGACACTCGACAAAAGCACGGTCTGGTTGGAACTCGGGGAACATGTCTAGAAATTCTTCAACCTGACACTCTCCCTCATCCGGCAACAACGAGCAGGTACAATACACCAACAAACCGCCTTCAGACACAAGAGACGCGGCATGCGCCAACATCTGCGCTTGTAAATTTATCAGAGCGCCAAAATTTGATCCATCTTTTGCATGGGGCAAATCTGGATGCCGCCGAATGGTTCCCGTGGCTGAACACGGCGCATCCAAAAGAACAACATCATACTGACCAGAGACATCTAATGCGTCCTGCTGCTGCACATCCGCCACCAAACCCGTCCGCTCTAGATTTTCCTGAACCCGCCCAAGCCGCGTCTGGGAGATATCAACAGATGTGACTTTGGCACCTTGCCCCGACAACTGAAGGGTTTTCCCTCCGGGGGCAGCACAGAGATCTAGGGCAGTTTTGCCTGTCAGATCCCCCAGCAACCCAACAGGTAACGCTGCAGCTGCGTCTTGCACCCACCACGTCCCTTTTTCAAACTCGGGCAAGGCCGTAACTTGGACTTGATCCGTAATCCGAATGCTGTGCCCTAGAATAACCTCACCGCCAAGAGCCTGAGCCAATCGATCTGCATCTGACGCTGTTCTTGGGGTGATATCCAACGGTGCACCCACATAATGGGCCGCCTCAATTGCATGGACCACATCCCCGCCATAGGCATTCACCAAAGGCTTGCGCAGCCAGTTCGGCAATCGAGGAACACGCAACTTTGGCCATTCGTCCGAAACTGTCTCGCTTAGTTTACGCAATACTGCATTCACAAGACCCTTCATATGGGCGGTCTTTTTATGAGCCGCAGTAAGGGACACCGCCTCGTTTACGATCCCATGTGCATCCCCACCCTGAACCAATTCTAGCGTGGCCATGCGCAAAATATTCATCGCACGCAAAGGCGGTTTCTTACGCAATGCACGCGAAAGAACTTTGTCCAATCGCTCTAGATTGCGTAGCGTATCTTGAACAAGTCTCTGGGCCCGAGCACGCTCTGGGCCTTGGAATTTGGATAAAACTCCCTCTGCCATCACTTCAGAGACAAGCTTCCCTTCCCCTAAAACATCCATCAAAATGGCGAGTGCTGCGGAACGAGCGGTCTTTTGAGAAGGGGCCATAGCACTGTCCTTGCATCTAAGGTTTGCGGGAGTGGGTCATGTTTGCTTTCACGGGTCTTTGCGCCTATATCAAGACCCAAGAGCAAAGGAAAGTGCGATGACAAGTGAGACCAAGGACATTCCAGAAGCTGCAAAGCGTGCATTAGCTGAGGCTGAAGAACGCCGCAAAGCGAAAGAGGCGCTTGAGCTCCCCAAAGAATTGGGCGGACGAGACGGCCCAGAGCCAGTACGCTATGGCGATTGGGAGAAAAAAGGCATCGCAATCGATTTTTGACGGTCACGCGATGCGCCCGTCCAAGGCTTGCCTTGGACAGCGGGCACTTGCCCTCGATGGGCAATGTGACCGCTCACCCGTTGAAAATATCGTCCTTTGAGATTGGGTAGCCACGTAAAAATTCTTCGGTTTCTTGCGCCGATTTTCCCGCGCGCTGCAATTTCAGCAACCTTACACTGTCTTTGCCACATCCCACCACCAGATCATTCGATAGAACACGCCCAATCGGACCGGATTGATCCGGCACGTGACACGACAACAAAACCTTGATCCGTTCTCCGTTGTGCACACTCCACGCGCCAGGAAACGGAGACAACCCTCTGATCTTATGATCAACGCGCTCGGCCGGCTCGCTCCAATCGATCTCGGCCTCAGCTTTGTCGATCTTTTTGGCATAGGTTACGCCTTGCTCAGGCTGTGGCTCTGGGACAAGGTTTGGCAAATTCGACAAAACTTCAACAATGAGGTCTGCTCCTTGCGCAGACAACTTATCGTGCAAGCTCGCTGTGGTATCAATTGCCTCAATTGGCATTTCGCGACGCGCCAAAACTTCGCCCGTGTCCAAGCCCGCGTCCATTTGCATGATGCAGGTCCCCGTCTGCGTGTCACCCTCCATAATCGCGCGGTGAATAGGGGCAGCACCGCGCCAGCGCGGCAAAAGTGAGGCGTGAATGTTCAAACACCCATGTTTTGGTGCCTTCAAAATAGCCGGAGGCAACAGCAAACCATAGGCAACAACGACGGCGATGTCTGCCTGCAAGTCGTGAAATGCCTCTATATCTGATGCCTGCTTAAAGTTGACCGGATGCCTAACGGACAAACCCAGCGCGTTTGCGCGCGCGTGAACAGGTGTTGGACGTTCTTTTTTGCCACGGCCCGCAGGGCGCGGAGGTTGGCAATAAACAGATACGATTTCATGACCTGCCGCCACCAAAGCGTCTAGCACAGGAACGGAAAACTCTGGAGTTCCCATGAATACGATCTTCATGACAGTTTCCGTGCCTTACGCAAAAGCATATCTTGCTTCATTTTGGACAAATGATGGAAATACAACTTGCCGTTCAAATGATCGATTTGATGTTGCACAGAGGTCGCCCACAAGCCAACAAAATCTTTGCGATCCACGACGCCTTGCTCGTTGATAAAACGCACCGTGACCGCCCGCGGACGTTTGATCTTGGCCGAAACGCCAGGCAGGTTGGGGCTGGCCTCTTCATACTCTCGAAATTCGATCGAGGAATGCAGGATTTCAGGGTTCGCCATTCGGATGGCCTGACCCCGTTCTTTTGATCCATCCACGACTGCAAGCCGCAGCATGATCCCGATCTGGGGTGCCGCAAGTCCAACACCTGGCATCGCTTCCATCGTGTCGATCATGTCACCCCAAATCGCGCGAATATCATCTGTGATTTCTGAAACGGGCTGTGCAACACTGCGTAGGCGTTTGTCCGGCCAAGGGATGCATTTTTGAATTGCCATTAGGCCAAGCCTCGTGCGCGTTCACGTTTCAATTTTTGCATTTTCCGTGTAATCATTTGACGCTTCATGACGCCAATATGATCGATAAACAACTTGCCGTTCAGATGATCAATCTCATGTTGCACGCAGGTCGCCCATAACCCGTCAAACGTCTGTGTCTGCTCGGTTCCATTTGCATCAATCCACCGCACATCCACAACCTTTGGACGTGTCACCTCGGCATATTGATCCGGAATGGACAAACAGCCCTCTTCATAAACGTTTATCTCGTCAGAAGAGGCAATGACCTCGGGGTTAAACATCACAACCGGTTGTTTTGGTTCGGTTTCGTCACGGGTACAATCCATGACAATAACCCGTTGCAAAACTCCGATCTGCGGGGCGGCAAGACCAATACCCGGTGCGTCATACATCGTCTCTAGCATATCATCGGCCAATTTCCGCAATTGGTCCGAAAGATCAGGAACTGCATCACACACCTTTTTCAGGCGCGGGTCGGGGTGAATTAGAATAGGACGTTTCATGTCTTTCATCTAGGATACCTCCGCCCAGAAGGCAACGGGGTTGCAACCGCAGAAAACTTCGTTAGCGTGCCAAAAACCGCAAATTCATCTGCATAAGGACCAAAGGCATGAACTTTGACGAGGAAATCAACCGCGTTGGCACACACTCCATGAAATGGGACATGATGGAACGGTTATACGGTGTTCCTGCCCAAGACGGTATTTCTATGTGGGTTGCGGATATGGATTTTCGCCCGCCGCAAGCCGTAGAAGACGCTCTTCAGAAAATGCGCGATATCGGGGTGTATGGGTATTATGGGGACGATGCCGATTACAAAGCCGCCATTGGGTGGTGGATGAAAACGCGTCACAACTGGGAAATTGATCCCTCTTGGATTTTCACGACACACGGCCTTGTAAACGGAACGGGCCTGTGCGTGGACACCTTTACCGAACCAGGCGACGGAGTTGTTCTTTTTACTCCGGTGTATCATGCGTTTGCCCGTGTCATTCACGCCGCAGACCGGCAAGTTGTAGAATGCCCTCTTGTCCTAAACGGTACCCGCTATGAAATGGATTTTGACGCCTATGACGCGCAAATGACTGGCAATGAAAAGATGCTCATTCTGTGTTCACCTCACAACCCTGGTGGTCGCGTTTGGAGCATCGAAGAACTTCAGGGGATCGCTGATTTTGCAAAGCGCCATGATCTTATCCTCGTTTCTGACGAAATTCACCATGACTTGGTTTTTTCGGGGGAAAAACACACCGTGATGCATTTGGTGGATGACACCATCACAGATCGTTTGGTCATGATGACCGCCACGACAAAGACGTTCAACATTGCAGGTGCGCATTCTGGTAACGTGATCATCCCCGATGACGCGTTGCGCGCAAAATTCGCAAAACGCATGGGCGCCTTGGGGATTTCCGCCAATAGTTTTGGTCTCTTTATGGCCGAGGCTGCCTATTCGCCTGCTGGGGCAGAGTGGCTTGATGCGGCTGTTGCCTATATCCAAGAAAATAGCCGTATTTTTGACCAAGGTATCGCGCAAATTCCGGGGGTCAGATCGATGCCGCTTGAAGCGACATATTTAGCATGGGTGGATTTTGCCAACACGGGAATGTCTGCGCAGGAAATTAGGACCCGCATTGAAAAACGGGCCAAAATTGCTTCGAATTATGGTGAGACATTTGGTGCAGGTGGCGACACCTTTATGAGGTTTAACTTGGCCACACCGCGCGCTCGGGTCGTAGAGGCCGTTGCGCGACTGCAGGCGGCCTTCTCAGATTTACAATAAGATTAGGTGAGATACGCAACAGGCGTCTGTGGATCCACAACATAATCCACGGGCGCATGTCCTGTGGCTTCTGTGTTTCTTTTAAAGTCAAATCGCGCTTCGTGCTCGTCGAATTCTGATGCAACAATCAGGCACTGGGCCACATGGCGCGTCCCATCATACAAATCAACCAAACCGCGTAGTTTTGGGGCGTTTTCGCTATCAAGAGCAAACCCGGTGTCCCATAAACGCGTTATTGGAAACCGCTTTGAGTCAAACCCAACACGCAATCGGGTCTTGCGCTGATTTTTAAGGGTTTGCGACTGTGCCAGCTCAGTCATGACTTCTTTTGAAAAAAAGTTTTCCATTACGTTCTCCTGCTTCCCTGAATAGAAGTGTGTAGCGAAAAACGTGAAAAGCAAGTTACCCTTATGCTTGGGGCACATATCCTTTTTTCCGCATCGGGGAAAAGCCATTGTGCGAATCTGCACAGGCTATGCGCGCTCGTCTTGGTTTATAAAAGAATTACATGGGCTTAGGTATGCGGAAACAGAAAAGGTAGATTCTATGGGACTATTAGTAGACGGCACATGGCATGATGTTTGGTATGACACAAAAGCCACACGTGGTAAATTTGTGCGCAGCGAAGCCCAATTTCGGAACTGGGTCACAGCCGATGGCACAGCAGGCCCAACTGGCTCTGCCGGTTTTAAGGCCGAATCGGGACGCTATCACCTATATGTAAGTTATGCTTGCCCATGGGCGCATCGCACCTTGATTTTCCGCACTCTAAAGGGGCTTGAACCGCACATATCTGTGTCGGCAGTGCATCCAGATATGCTTGACAAGGGATGGACCTTTGAAACCGATGATCATGGGGCGACAGGGGATCACCTGTTTGGATTTGAGTACATGCATCAGGTCTATACAAAAGCACAACCAGATGTCAGCACGCGCGTAACTGTTCCAGTCCTATGGGACACGAGAACACAGACAATCGTAAGCAATGAAAGCTCTGAGATTATTCGAATGTTCAATTCAGCATTCGATCACATCACAGGCAACACAGATGATTATTGGCCACATGAATTGCGAGACCAGATCGCGCCCATCAATGACCGCATCTATGACACATTAAACAACGGTGTCTACAAAGCCGGCTTTGCCACGACCCAAAGCGCTTATGATGATGCAATCGGACCTTTATTCGACACGCTTGATTGGATTGAGGATCTTCTCTCACGGCAACGCTATCTTGCAGGTGAGCGCATCACCGAAGCAGATTGGCGATTGTTCACGACCCTAGTTCGGTTCGATAAGGTCTATCACCTTCATTTCAAATGTAATCGTAAGCGGATCATCGATTACCCCGCGATCTGGGATTATGTCCGCGAGCTTTATCAGTGGGATGGCGTAAAAGAGACTGTGAATTTTGCGCATATTGTGCGGCACTATCACTATAGCCATGACACCATAAATCCAAATCGCATTATCCCGATCAATCCGGATATCGATTTCGACGTTCCACATACGCGCGGCTAGATACGCCGCTCTGCATAATGTTCCACCATCGCCGCCAGATCATCTGGCGGCGTCGCAGATTGCACAAATGCACATGCGTTTGAGCACAATTGAAAAATTGATCCGTCCGAGAAAAACCGCGTGTTTGTGACGAAAATAACCTGTGTCTCGGGCCAACGGTAATTTACAAAGTCCGACACACCAATCGCGCCCCCATCGTGCAATACAAGATCGACCACAATCACATCAAACCGACGTTCCCGCAGGATTTCAATTGCACAAGATTGAGATTGTACACATGACACTTGGGCACCACCCCGTTCCAATGCGCGGGTCCAAAGTCCACCCAAATTTGGGTTTTCCTCAACGATCAATACGTCCATTTCAACAAGCCACCTCTACTCTTTTAATAAAATACGGTTCAATTGGTAAACCAATCGTTAACAATTGTAGGTCCCAGACAACTGACCTTGCGCAAACCTATATTTTACGGTTCAAACACAGCAGAGCGAGTCACGCGCACAATGGCACATGAGGGTCCGAGACATGAAACCGCCTTTAAAACGCGATCACGGCGGAAATATTGATGACGCATGTGCGAAATTCGGCGGTACGCGGTCAGATTGGATTGATCTGTCTACCGGCATCAATCCGGTTCCCTATCCTGTGCCAACTGTGTCATCCGATGCTTGGTCTAACCTACCCGATGCCTCTGCCACGCAAGCCCTAATCACGGCCGCGCGTGCGTTTTGGGATATCTCGACCGACTGGGACGTCTTACCAACCGCAGGCGCATCTGCGATCATTTCAGCCTTGCCCAAAACAATCTCGGGCACACGGGTCGCAATTCCCCAACCAACATACAACGAACACCAAGCTGCTTTTGAAACACATGGCTGGACGGTTTCGGAAACAGCACCCGATGTTCAGGTTTTGGTGCACCCGAATAATCCCACAGGCCAAGTCTGGAGCATGTCCGATCGTCTTGCACCGCTAAGCATCATCGACGAAAGCTTTGCCGATGTGGACCCCAACCTAAGCTTTGTTCCCCACTCTTCCCCCCAAAACACCTTTATTCTGAAAAGTTTCGGAAAATTCTGGGGGCTTGCAGGAGTGCGTCTTGGGTTTGCGATCGGCTCGCCCGAGTTGATCCAACGTCTTAGGGCGCATATTGGTCCATGGAATGCCTCAGGTCCGGCAATCGAAATCGGAACCGCGGCCTTACAAGACATCACATGGGCCCAACAGACCCGCAAACGCCTTGACCAAGATGCTGCGCGCTTGGATGATCTGGTGCTATCACTCTTGCCAGTAAAATTTGCCGGAGGCTGTTCACTATTCCGGCTGTATTCTGTTGAGAATGCCCAAGCCATCCAAGAAGCCTTGGCCCAACACCATATCTGGAGCCGCGTTTTTCCGTACTCGACAAATTACATACGACTAGGACTGCCTCATCCAAACCAATGGTCCAGACTGGAAAGCGCGTTGCGACATGGTTGAGATCTTGGTCATTGCGCTTATCCTGGATGCTATTTTGGGCGAACCCGACTGGCTATGGACGCGCGTGCCACACCCAGCGGTTCTTATGGGGCGTTTGGTCGGCGCGTTGGAACGCCACATGAATACGGGAACGCAGCGCGCCAAAAAACGAAAAGGCCTATGTGCATTGCTCATAATGATTGGGGTTGGGATAACTGTGGGGTTGGGACTATCCCTAATGGGAAGCGTGATAGAAACGATCTTGGTTGCAATCCTATTGGCCCAGAAATCACTGGTCTCACACGTCCAAGCCGTAGCAACGGGCCTGTCGCATAGCCTAGACCAAGGTCGCTTTGCGTTATCCATGATCGTTAGTCGAGATACAGCCCTGATGACCCAAAGCCAAGTCGCCCGATCGGCGATTGAATCAGGGGCGGAAAACCTGTCAGACGGTGTAATTGCGCCTGCGTTTTGGTACCTGCTCTTTGGGCTTCCAGGCATAATTACCTACAAAATCATCAATACGGCCGACAGTATGATTGGCTATAAAACGGAACGCTACCTTGCCTTTGGATGGGCCGCAGCGCGATGTGATGACCTTGTTAATCTAATCCCCGCACGCCTGACCGCTGCGCTTATAATCCTGACCAATGCCCTCTGGTCAGACCTGCACTCAATTCGCGCCGAGGCAAACAACCACAAATCACCCAACGCGGGATGGCCCGAGGCCGCAATGGCCCGCGCCATAGGCATTTCCCTTGCAGGCCCACGAAGCTATGATGGCCATCAGCAACACTTTCCATGGATCCACCCAAATGGCCGTAAACGACCAGACGCGCATGATATAAATCGCGCTTGCGATGTCCTTTGGCAGGCTTGGAGCCTCTTTCTGTTCGGCACAGTTTTGCTTGCAATGACATAACCCTTCCCAGCACATGGGCGCACTGTTACTCTTTCCCAAAACGCAAGGGGACACGGTATGAAGTCACTTATTTTAGCAAGTTTTATCTCACTTGGCCTCGCCTCATCTGGCATGGCACAATGCGGCGGATCCTTTTCAGGCTTTGTCTCGGCTTTGAAACAAGAGGCCCGCTCAAAGGGCTATTCCTCTGCCACCGTAGATAGATTTTTCCAAGGGGTCGCCCAAGATCCCAAAGTCATCAAGGCCGATCGTTCCCAAGGTGTGTTTCAACTCCCCTTCCTTGAATTTTCGCAACGCCTGATCAGCCAGAATAGGATTGACCACGGCGCCAAAAACGCACGTAAGTACGATCAAGTATTCGACCAAATTGAACGCACGTATGGGGTGTCACGCGGTGTATTACTGGCCTTTTGGGCGTTCGAAACCGACTATGGCGCCTTCCAAGGGGATTTCAACACACGCAACGCCCTTGTCACCTTGGCCCATGACTGCAGAAGACCCGAGCTGTTCCGGCCACAGGTTTTTGCGGCCCTAGAACTATACAGACAGGGCAACTTCAACCCTCAAACCACCACAGGCGCATGGGCTGGCGAAATCGGCATGGTACAAATGCTGCCAGGGGATATTTTGGAAAACGGTGTGGACGGAGATGGTGACGGCAAGGTCTCGCTAAAAACGTCACCGGCCGATGCTCTCATGTCAGCAGGAAAAATGCTATCCCATCTTGGATGGCGCAAAAATCAGCCGTGGTTGGTCGAAGTCACCCTCCCAGATACTCTGGACTGGTCCAAAACTGGACTAGAGACCAGCTTATCAACGGCTCAATGGGAAAAAATGGGCGTCCGCGCGCGTTCGGGATCCCTTCCGACATCCAATGCAACATCCGTTTTATTGCCCCAAGGGCGCAACGGTCCGGCTTTTATCGCCTATCCAAATTTCAGTGTTTTCTTTGAATGGAACAAAAGCTTTGTCTACGTGTCAACAGCCGCCTATTTCTCCACCCGCCTCGAAGGCGCACAGCGATATAATGCTGGTAACCCAGAACCGGGTCTCACAGGCCAACAGATGAAATCACTGCAAACCAAATTGACGAAACTCGGCTACGACGTCGGAAACATCGATGGCATCTTGGGCGCAAAAACACGCGCAGCAGTGCAAGACGTACAAAAACGCCTAGGGCTCCCTGCAGATGCTTGGCCGACACCAAATCTGCTTGCTCGGCTCTAACATTTTTTGTCCAAAAATATCTTGCGGGGGGTCTGGGGGGCGCAAAGCCCCCCAGCTTGATGTATCACACCGACATACAGACGTATTTCATCTCAAGGAATTCCTCGATACCGTGGTGGCTGCCTTCTCGGCCAAGGCCTGATTGTTTCACCCCACCAAAAGGCGCAACTTCGGTCGAGATGATACCCGTGTTTACCCCAACAATTCCGTATTCAAGCGCTTCGGCGACCTTATAAACGCGGCTCAGGTCTTTGGCATAGAAATAGCTTGCAAGACCGAAAATCGTGTCATTCGCCATCTCAATAACATCATCTTCAGTTTCGAATTTAAACAAAGGCGCAAGTGGGCCAAAGGTCTCTTCTGTTGCAACAGCCATCTCTTGGGTCACGCCTGTGACGATGGTCGGTGGCAAGAAATTCCCCTGCCCCTGATATCCCTCGTCCCCAAAGATCACGGTACCGCCTTTGGATTTGGCATCTGCGATGTGGGTCTGCACCTTCTCAATGGCTTTGGGCGTGATCAATGGGCCAAGCGTTGTGCCGTCTTCAAGACCATCTCCAACTTTCAGATTGGCCACCGCTGCCGCAAACTTCTCTGCAAATGCGTCGTAAACACCGGCCTGCACATAAATCCGATTGGCACAGACACAGGTTTGACCGTTGTTGCGGAATTTGCACATAATCGCCCCTTCGACAGCGGCATCAAGATCTGCGTCATCAAACACGATAAACGGTGCATTGCCACCCAATTCCATTGAGCACTTCATCACCTGATCAGAGGCTTGGCGTAACAACGTCCGTCCGACCTGCGTCGAGCCGGTAAATGTCAATTTTCGGACGATGGGATTTTCGCAAAACTCCTTGCCAATTTCCGAGGCCTCAGTCGAGGGCAGGATCGACAAAACCCCCTTGGGAATGCCCGCACGATCGGCCAACACCCCCAAGACCAATGCCGACAAAGGTGTCTCGGACGCAGGGCGCGCCACAAACGCACAGCCAGCGGCCAATGCAGGTCCGGCCTTACGTGTGATCATCGCATTCGGGAAATTCCATGGTGTGATAGAGGCTGCAACACCAATGGGCTGCTTCATCACTGTGATCCGTTTATCGCGTTGATGCCCGGGAATAGTTTCCCCATAAATCCGCTTTGCTTCTTCGGCAAAGAACTCGACAAATGATGCACCATATGCAATTTCCCCTTTGGCCTCGGCCAAAGGCTTACCTTGTTCAACTGTTAGAATTACAGCAAGATCATCGGCATGTTCGGTCATCAAATCGAACCAGCGGCGCAGAATGATTGACCGCTCTTTGCCGGTCATTGCGGCCCACTCTTTTTGCGCCTTTTGAGCGGCCTCAATTGCCTGCGCGGTTTGCGCGCGCGAGACATTAGCCACCTGCGCCACGATATCCCCGCGCGCAGGGTTATCAACATCAAAGGTCCCTAATTCGCCATCTACCCATTCCCCTGCCAAATAGGCTTGGGTTGCCAATAGACTGGGGTCCTTTAAACGATGAACAAGATCTGTCGGTGTATCTGGCATGTGCTGTCTCCCATTGTGTCGCGCTAAGCAACCTTGTTTTTCTTGCAATGTCCATATGATTAAAAATGATTTGATCAAAAAAGAAGTCAAAAATTCCCCATGAACACGTGGTGCAATTTCGCATAAGACCGCTTATATGCAGTGAGATATTGAGAACGTGAGGGACGCATGGGATATATTAAGTGGAGCATCAGGACACTTCTTCTGATACTGTTTATTGGTTTTTTACATTATACGTTGCCGCAACAAGACATTGTTCGGATTACGGATACCTATGAAAAACGCATTGATTTTGGCACCAATAGCCTATTTTGGGCCCAAGGCGACAGTGGCAATGCGACGACCACGACGAACCGTGATGTCTTTTTCATCCAAGCGTTTCGCGCAAATGATAAACCGATAATTTATCGAAATGAAGATACAGGGTTTCTTTGGCCACCCTATTTTAAATTCGACACCGCAAACCTTCAGGCCGAAGCCTCGGATGCGATTAGCAAAAAAGATGCAGAGGTCGCGCAGTGGGTGGTTGTCCGTCACTATGGATGGCGCAACGAATTTCTATCGATCTACCCGAATGCCTTGGACATTCGCGCGGCATCAGGTCCTGATGAGCAAATCATCACATGGGGTAATGTTATTAGAATTTTGCTTATCTTGGCCGTGTTCTGGGCAATTTGGGTCCGCTGGCGCCGGTTCGCAGAGCGTGTAATTGACCCACGGGTTGAACGTGTGAGCGACTGGTTTGGCGATAAATTCACACGCTAATATAGTTTGACAAAGGGAATAACCCGCCCTAGTCGGGTTATCCTTTTGCCGCAATGACCTGTGTCACGGCACTTTGCCCGTTATGCCCTTGGCCTTCGACAATAGTGCGCGTGCATTGTTTAAGGTGTTGAAATGACAGACCCGCAAGCTCTTGTTCAGCTTGCAGAGCCGTGACCAAAAGATCGCGATTCTTTGGCCCGCCTGTCCCAAATTCTAATTGGTCAGGCGAATAGCATTCCATCAAAAACACCCCCTTTGGGGACAAGGCGGGCGCAATAGAGCCGTGTACTTTTCCACGCAACGTCGAAGGCAGATGGCAAAAGATCGACACGATACCCGACCACATCCCCTCGCCCAGATCAAAATCATTCAGATCCGCGACAATGGTTGTCACAGATACGCCTTTGGATTTTGCAAGCGCGCTGGCTTTTCGCATGCCAACCGCAGAGCTGTCCACAGCGGTCACATCGTACCCTTGTTGCGCCAGAAAAACAGAGTTCCGCCCCTCTCCGTCGGCCAAACACAACACGCGTCCCTTCGGAAGTTTACCTACGTTTTCTTTCAGAAAATCATTGGGCTGCGTCCCGTAAAAATAACTCTCTTCGCCGTATTTCGTATCCCACATTGTGCGTGGGGGCAGGTTATCGTTTTCTTGCATGTTCAAGCCTTTGTTGCGCAATGCTTTCATTTTCTTGCGCTATCTTTTGATCACGCAAAGCCTGTTGAACATAAGTCAAATGCGCCTCGACGGCTGCGCGTGCGCCGACAGAGTCGCGACGCTGCAATGCATCGTTCATGGCACGGTGTTGGTCCAACAGGTTCGAACGGCTGATATGCTGCAAAATCATCTGTTGGCGATTGTAAAACACGCCGTCGCGCAACAAGTCATACATTGAACGCATCATATGCAGCATCACAACGTTGTGGCTTGCTTCAATAATGGACAGGTGAAAATCACTGTCCAATTGGGCCTCTAGTTCCCCATCTTTTTTTTCATGCGCCTCGACCATTTTATCAAACAGCGCTTGGATCACTTTTAGATCGGTATCCGAGGCGTGGCGCGCGGCGCGCTCTGCGGCGAGGCCTTCGACATCCCGTCGAAATGCAACGTAATCAAAAACCGCCTCATCATGAGTTCGGAACAAACGTACCAAAGCAGGGGAAAAGGCATTACCCAAAACATCGGCCACATAAATGCCCGATCCTGCCTTAGAGACAACCAACCCCGCCTCGGTTAAATCGGAAAGAGCCTCACGCAGGGACGGACGCGACACCCCAAGACGTTCTGCCAATTCGCGCTCAGCTGGCAAACGCTCACCCGGACGCAGAATGCCCCTTAAAATCAGTTGCTCGATCTGGTGAGACACTGCGCTCGAGAGTTTCTCGGATGTAATTTTTTTGAACGGCATAGCATACTTTGGTTAGTTTTGTTGACCAATCATAACTTAGCTTTCTTGCAGTTACAATTACTTAACCCATTTGCTGCATATGATCCCAATGTCACGAATTATTTTAATAAGTTTGATTGCGTTAACTGCCTGTGATCGCGGGACCAAGGTGTTTTGGGGCCTACCGGCACAGCGCGTGACCGTCAACACGATGACGTTCGATGTTCGTGTTGGCCCGATATACGTCGAAACGTTGCGACAAAATTTTATCGCCATCGCAAGATTATCCGATATCGCGCCCAACGCGCAGATTGCTGCACGGCAGGTCACGGGCTGTTCTAAATTGACCCTATCCCCTGCCTCTGATCCATCTGTACAGTACTTTAAAATCGACTGTTAGGGCGTCAAGGTTTTGTGCATAAAGATTGAATACGGACTATCGGGATACGCGCCGAATGGCCCACACTCTGAAAATCCATGCCTGTGATACAGACGGTGTGCCGCCTCTAATCCAACTCCTGTTTCAAGATACACTTCCTGAATTCCTTTGGTGCGCGCAACATCGATAAGATGCGTCAACATTGCATCCGCCACGCCCTGCCCTCTTGCATTTGGATCTGTGAACATGGACTTAATTTCACCGCCATAAGGCATAAGTGCCAAGGCGCCCGTGCCAAAAGCGTGTTCACCGCCAAACGCACAAAACAGATGAATATGCGGCGCCTGCAATTCCGTAAGATCGAGGAAATGACAGGCCTCCTGAGGGAAAAGAGCCGTCATCAAAGCATGACTTTGCTCTAACAGGCGTCGAACCTGCGGCTCAAATGGATCCGTTTTTTCAATTACAAACTTCATTTTCGGCGTTCTCCCCTATGCGATTGGTTAGTGAAACCTACGCCCTTCGTCAATATTTTGTGGATAAGTCTGCTTATTCCGCCATATACGGTGCTCTTTCATTGACAGCCTATGTTCAGCATTCGCACAATAACAACGACAGAATCGGTATCAAGGACACCGCATTGCAGTTTACGAAACTCAAATTGACCGGCTTCAAAAGCTTTGTCGACCCAACGGAATTGATCATCCAAAATGGGTTGACGGGTGTGGTTGGACCAAATGGGTGTGGTAAATCAAACCTTCTCGAGGCGCTCAGATGGGTGATGGGGGAAAACCGCCCAACGGCTATGCGCGGTGGCGGAATGGAGGACGTTATTTTTGCAGGCGCAGCTTCGCGCTCTGCTCGAAACTTTGCCGAAGTGTCTCTCACCATCGACAACTCGGACCGCCTAGCCCCCGCAGGCTTTAACGAAACGGACCTTCTCGAAATCGTGCGCAGGATCACCCGCGATGTGGGCAGTGCGTATAAAGCAGCTGGCAAAGATGTGCGCGCCCGAGATGTGCAAATGCTCTTTGCGGATGCCTCGACAGGTGCCCATTCTCCGGCCTTGGTCCGGCAGGGCCAAATTTCCGAATTGATCAACTCAAAACCAAAATCGCGTCGGCGCGTTTTGGAAGAGGCCGCTGGGATCTCTGGGCTGTACCAACGCCGCCACGAAGCCGAGCTAAAACTGAAATCAGCCGAAACCAATCTTGCGCGGATTGATGATGTCATCGAGCAACTGGCAAGCCAATTAGCACAACTTGCGCGGCAAGCAAAACAAGCGGCGCGCTATCGCTCGATTGCAGATGACTTACGCACCGCAGAAGGCCTCTTACTTTTCAGACGGTGGCGCGAAGCCGATCAGGCGCGCATCGCGTGCGAAACAGAGTTGCGAGAAAAAATTATGGAGGCGGCCCGCGCAGAAGCGAATGTGCGAACCGCTGCAAAAAAGCGGGAAGACGCAGAAAGCGCCCTACCGCCCCTGCGAGAAGAAGAAACCGTTGCCTCGGCAATTTTACAGCGCTTGGCCGTTGAGCGGGACACTTTAGCAGACCAAGAAACCCAAGCACGCGCACGCATTTCGACCCTGCAAAGTCGCATAACGCAAATCGCACAGGACCTCGAGCGTGAAGCCGGCCTTAATAAAGATGCGGGCGACACGATTGAACGCCTCGAATGGGAATCCAAAGAGCTTGTCAAAGCCTCTGAAGGGCATGAGGGGAAACTCGCAATCGCAAGCCAAGAGGCGACTGACGCGGCTACGATCCTGCAAGATAGAGAAACCGACCTGTCTCAGATGACCGAAGATATGGCCAGATTATCTGCGCGTCATCAATCTGCGCAAAGGTTCGTGACAGAAAGCGAACGTGCCTTGGACAAAGCCCAAACAGAGGCAGAGCGCGCCAAAGCCACAGTTGAGGACCTCAACAAAACGGTAAAATCTGCACAGGATGTTCTGGCCCAAGTTGGACAAGAGGCCGAGACCGCGCGGCAACAGGCCGAGCAGGCCGAGGTCGCCTTATCCCAAGCGGAAACAGAGCGATCCGAAACCCAAGCCCGCGAGGCAGATGCAAGAGCGGCGCGATCAGAGGCAGAAGGTGAACAAAATGCGCTTCGGGCCGAGGTGACTGCTTTGGCCAAATTGGTAGAGCGTGACACAGCCGAGGGCGGCCAAATTATGGACCGTCTCCAAGTTGAGAAAGGGTTTGAAAAAGCGCTAGGTGCGGCTTTGGCCGATGACTTACGCGCGCCAGAAGTCGACGAGGATGGGCCAACAGGATGGGCAATTTTGCCCCGCTATGAGACTGAGCAACCTTTACCTGCGGGGATTACGCCGCTGTCCCGTCATGTCTCGGTGCCCGATGCGCTAGAACGGCGGATGTCTCAGATTGGTTTGGTCGATCCGGATGAAGGAAATCGGCTGCAACCACAGCTTAAGCCCGGTCAACGCTTGGTAAGCCCAGAAGGTGACCTGTGGCGTTGGGATGGATTTCGTGCATGGTCAGAAGATGCGCCATCAGCCGCGGCCCTGCGCCTGCAACAGTTGAACCGCTTAGAAGAACTTAAGCAACAGATGGAACGTGCGAATGTGCGGTCCGATGCAGCGCGAGCCGCGCATGACAGCTTGACCAAAGAACTTGCAGAGGTGACGCAAAAAGACCGAGACGCACGTGAGGCACGCAAGCGGGCCGATCACCATATGTCAGAAACCTTGCGGAAATTGAACCGTGCAGAATCTGAGGCGAGTCTGGCGCAGGGCAAGTTGGAAACAGCTGCCCTGTCGGTAGAGCGTCATCACCAAGATATGCTGAGCGCAAAAGCACAAGTTGTGGAGGCGCAACAGGCCATGGCAGCCTTAGATAATTTGGACCAAGCCCGTGGCGCGGTGGAACAGGTCAAACTTACCGTGGAAGCCGCACGCATTACGATGATGTCGAAACGGTCGGTCTTTGACGAACTGCGCCGCGAAGGTGAAGCGCGCACTAGACGCGCACAGCAAGTCACCAAAGAAATCAGTGGCTGGAAACATCGTCTTGAAACCGCGGAAAAACACTCGGGCGAATTAATGCGGCGGCAGCGCGACACCCAGACCGAGCTAGAAAGCGCCATTCTTGTTCCAGACGAGATATCAGCCAAACACAAGGAAATACAATCTGCGATCGAAACCGCAGAAGCACGACGCCGCGCAGCGGCGGAGGCGCTTGCCGCTGCCGAAGCCAAATTGCGCGAGCTGGTGGCCGATGAACGGGACACGGAACGCAAAGCCTCGGACGCGCGCGAGGCCCGAGCACGATCAGAGGCCCGCGTGGACGCCGCGCGCGAGACCGTCACTTCAGCGGCACAGCGCATCGAAGACGATCTTGAGACCACGCCAGAGCGCCTCATCGAGCAATTAGATGCAGATCCCGACAAAATGCCGCCCTCGCATGAAATCGAAAGCGAAGTGAACCGCTTAAAACGGCAACGAGAAGCTTTGGGTGCCGTGAACCTGCGTGCAGAAGAAGACGCAAAAGAGGTCGAAGAAGAGCATGCCACATTGGTTCACGAGAAAACCGATCTAGAGGAAGCGATTAAGACATTGCGCGGCGGCATCGCAAGCCTGAACCGAGAGGGGCGCGAACGCCTATTGACCGCCTTTGAGCAAGTGAACGAAAATTTCGCAATGCTGTTCAAGCATCTGTTTGGTGGCGGTGAGGCCAATCTTGAATTGGTTGAAAGCGATGATCCCTTGGACGCGGGTCTTGAAATCATGTGCCAACCCCCAGGCAAGAAATTGTCAACCTTGTCCTTGTTGTCGGGCGGCGAACAGACCCTGACCGCCATGGCGCTGATATTTGCGGTGTTTTTGGCCAACCCAGCGCCGATCTGTGTCTTGGACGAGGTGGATGCGCCTTTGGACGATGCCAATGTTACGCGGTTTTGCGATATGTTGGATGAGATGTGCCGCCGAACGAACACACGGTTTTTGATCATCACGCACCATGCCGTTACAATGGCGCGCATGGACCGATTGTTTGGGGTCACAATGCAAGAGCAAGGCGTCAGCCAGTTGGTCTCGGTTGATCTTAAAAAGGCCGAGGCATTGGTCGCCTAGGCCTTTCAAATTGCTGATCTGGGGACATTACCACCCCCAGACTCATTTTTCGCTTTTATTCAGGTGTCCAATCCGAGACCGCTTTGACCTCGAGGAAGTCTTCGATCCCCCAAACGCCACCTTCGCGTCCGTTACCAGATTGCTTCATGCCACCAAATGGCGAGCCCATTGAGCGTGATTTACCGTTCATCTCGACCATACCAGAGCGCAAACGACGTGCCATACGGTTCGCGCGTACCGGATCGGCTGTTTGAACAAAATTGGTTAGGCCATATTCCGTATCATTCGCCAATGCGACGGCCTCTTCTTCGGTATCGAACGGCATGATGCCAAAGACAGGGCCAAAGATTTCTTCGCGCATGATCGTCATATCAGGTGTACAATCCGCAAACACGGTTGGACGAACGAAATAACCACGGTTTAGGTTTTCCGGACGACCAAGGCCGCCCGCCACAACACGGGCACCTTCTTTGATGCCTTGTTCAATCAGACCTTGAATTTTGTTGAACTGTGCTTCGTTCACGACAGGACCGATATGGCGACCCTTTTGATCTGCGGGGCCAACTTCGATGCTGTTTGCTGTTTCTGCCGCAATTTCGACCGCTTGGTCATAAAAGCTACGTTCAACAAGCATACGGGTTGGGGCGTTACAAGACTGTCCAGAGTTGTTCATCACACGACGAACACCCCATTTCACCGCCTTTTCGCCGGCATCTGCAAATACCACATTGGCACCCTTTCCGCCCAACTCAAGATGCACACGCTTTAGCGTGTCAGCCGCGCTTTTGGAAATCATCTTGCCCGCGCGTGACGAGCCTGTGAAGCTGATCATATCCACATCTTTATGCGCGGTCAGTTGCGAACCAACCCCTGCGCCGTCCCCATTCACCAAGTTGAATACACCAGGAGGGAAACCCGCATCATGCATCATCTGCGCAAATATAAGGGCATTGAGGGGGCTTTCCTCGGAAGGTTTCAAAACCATCGTACAGCCCGCAATCGCAGCGGCCCCGACCTTAAGTGCGATTTGGTTCATGGGCCAGTTCCACGGTGTGATCAGACCCGCAACGCCAACAGCTTCGTAAATGATTTGGTCATTAGGAGCATGCTCCCCCAACGGGCGTTCAAACTTAAACTCTTTTGCCGCGTTTAAAAAGCCTTTCAAGTGGAAAGAGCCAGTCGTCGCCTGTTGTTCATGCGACATATCAATGGGCGCACCCATTTCCATGCTAATGGCTTGGGCCAACTCGTCTGCGTTATCTAGATAGGTCTGCAAGAGGTTCTCGACCAAGGCAATACGCTCGGCCGCAGGACGGGCCATCCATTCGGGAAAGGCTGCTTTGGCTGCTGCCACGGCGGCATCTGTGTCCGCTTGACCGCCCAAAGAAATAACCGCACATGGCTCTTCTGTTGAGGGGTTGATCACGTGGTGATCGCGTCCATCGATGGGGTCAACCCATTGGCCATTGATATAGAATTGGCGCTTCTCGATCATGATAGGCTCCTTGTGTTTTGATCAAAATTCTGCGGCACACTGTCACTGGATTCAGGTTTTGGCAAGTGACCGCTTTTATTTTTAGAATAATTACATATATAGATTTTTGAATTTAATCATAGGAGGTGCCCAATGGGCCTACGCATTAACGACATCGTTCCAAATTTTACCGCCGAAACAGACCACGGCACCATTACGTTCCATGATTGGATCGGGGACAGCTGGGCGATTATGTTCTCTCACCCAAAGGATTATACCCCTGTTTGCACAACAGAATTTGGTGCAGTTGCGCAGTTGGCCGATGAATGGGCCAAGCGTGGCACCAAGGTGATTGGCCTATCTGTGGATGGTGTTCAAGAACACAAAGGGTGGAAATCGGACATCGAAGGATTTGCGGGCGCTGAGGCAAGCTTTCCTATTATTGCAGACGAGGATCTTGAAGTGTCCAAGCTGTTCGACATGCTACCTGCAGAGGCCTATTTGCCAGACGGACGCACAGCGGCCGATTCGGCATCTGTTCGCTCGGTCTTCATCATCAGCCCCGACAAAAAGGTACAGTTGATTATGACATACCCAATGTCCGTTGGCCGGAATTTTGCCGAAGTTTTGCGCGCGCTTGACGGTTTGCAAAAAACCTTTGGTCAGCCATTGGCAACACCCGCGAACTGGACCGAGGGCCAAGACGTGATTGTTGCCCTGTCATTGTCTGACGACGAGGCACGCGCCAAATACGGTGACATTGACGTTAAACTTCCCTATTTGCGTACAACAAAAGCCTAAACACTTAGTCTAAAAAACAAAAAACCCCGCTGTGTTGGCGGGGTTTTTTCAAACAGCTCAGATCAGCCTAAAAGCGGAATGTGCCCATCAAAGCAATGTATGGGTAAAGATCCGCAGAGCTTCCGATATCATCTTGGATATTCGCAATTTCCGTATCAATCTCGGCATTGATGTCATCCTGCGATGCACCTGCGGCGATGGCATCTGCATCTGGCGTAGCCGTCATAGCAATATCCAATCCGCCAATTGCAATCGCACCCAATTCCGCGTTGATGCTAAACCGGTTAGAAATCTGCCAATCATACCCAACCGTCAACATTGGTGCCGCTTGGCGTGCGAATTCGACAGAAGCAT